>NZ_WBUS01000216.1 GCF_008933605.1 Albidovulum sp. | reverse complement strand
GCTCTCGTACGTGGGTTTTGTCATCGATATCCTCGACCGGTCCTGTCCTGTGGCCCGTCTTTGCCCGCGGACCTTGGCTCGCCCGTGCTTATACGCATTCGGCGGGGGGGAGGAAAGCGCCACTTTCCCGCAGGCTTTCCCGGCACGGCGCAGCGGCGCCCGGTGGCGGCGCAAAAATTTATCAATTGATAAAAAAATGATTCGCTGGCAGCCTTCCGTCAACGAGAGAACCAAGGGGAGGCCGTGTTGACCATGAACCAGCTCACGCCGGGCGTCGTTGCCGGACGACTGGGGCCCGGGGACTATGCCCGGAACTTCGCCGACATCGCTCCGCGCCTTGATGCGCACGAGGCGCGGGTGGCGGCGGATCGATGCTATTTCTGCCACGACGCGCCCTGCATGACGGCCTGTCCGACGACGATCGACATTCCGCTCTTCATCCGCCAGATCGCCACCGGCACGCCTGAGGCAGCCGCCAAGACGATCTTTTCCCAGAACATTCTTGGCGGCATGTGCGCCCGTGTCTGTCCGACCGAACAGCTCTGCGAGGAGGCCTGCGTGCGCGAGGTGGCGGAGGGCAAGCCGGTGGAGATCGGCCGGCTCCAGCGCTACGCCACCGACAGCCTGATGGAGACGGGCGTGCATCCCTTCACCCGCGGCAAACCGACGGGCAAGCGTGTTGCCGTCGTCGGCGCCGGTCCCGCCGGGCTGGCCGCCGCGCACCGGCTGGCCATGAAGGGCCATGACGTCGTCATCTATGACGCGCGCCCCAAGGCGGGCGGGCTGAACGAATACGGGATCGCGAGCTACAAGGCGCCGGACGGCTTCGCGCAGGCCGAGGTCGACTGGCTCATGAAGATCGGCGGGATCGCCGTCGAAAAGGGCAAGGCGCTCGGCCAGGGCGTGACGCTCGACGGGCTGAAGGCGGGGCACGACGCGGTGGTTCTCGCCATCGGGCTCAGGGGTGTGAACGCGCTCCGCGCCGAGGGGGAGGGGCTTGCGAATGTCGTCGACGCCGTCGATTTCATCGCGGACCTGAGGCAGGCGGAGGACAAGTCGAGACTGGCGGTCGGCCGCGACGTGGTGGTGATTGGCGGCGGCATGACGGCGGTCGACGCGGCGGTGCAGTCGAGGCTCCTCGGCGCCGAGAATGTCACCATCGTCTATCGCCGCGACCAGTCGCAGATGAGCGCCTCGGCCGACGAGCAGGACCATGCGACCTCGGTCGGCGTCCGCATCATCCACAACGCCGCGCCCGTCCGGGTGATCGGAAGCGGCCGGGCGGAGGAGATCGAGTTCGCCTATACCGAGAGCTCGCCGGAGGGGCTGAAGCTGATGGCCGAGACCTTCCGCCTCAGGGCCGACCAGGTGATGAAGGCCATCGGCCAGACGCTTCTCGGCGCGCCCGAGGGACTGAGGGTGGAGGGTGGAAAGATCGCCGTCACCGGCACCGGCCGCACGTCCGTCCCCGGCGTCTGGGCGGCGGGCGATTGTGCGGCGGGGGGCGAGGACCTGACCGTGACCGCCGTCGCCGAGGGCCGCGACGCGGCCGAGGACATTCATGCGAGCCTGATGGGGGCGGCGGGCTGAAGCCCGCCCTACGGGAGGAAGACACATGGCAAACCTGACCACGGACTTCATCGGCATCAAATCCCCGAACCCGTTCTGGCTGGCCTCGGCGCCGCCGACGGACAAGGAATACAACGTGCGGCGCGCCTACGAGGCCGGCTGGGGCGGGGTGGTGTGGAAGACGCTCGGCTCGGAAGGCCCGCCGGTCGTCAACGTCAACGGCCCGCGCTATGGCGCAATCTGGGGCGCGGACCGGCGGCTTCTGGGGTTGAACAACATCGAGCTCATCACCGACCGTCCGCTGGAGGTGAACCTGCGCGAGATCAAGCAGGTGAAGCGCGACTACAGGGACCGGGCGCTGGTGATCAGCCTCATGGTGCCCTGCGACGAGGAGTCGTGGAAGGCGATCCTGAAGGCCATCGAGGATACCGAGGCCGACGGGGTGGAACTGAACTTCGGCTGCCCGCACGGGATGAGCGAGCGCGGCATGGGCTCGGCCGTGGGCCAGGTCCCGGAATATATCGAGATGGTGACGCGGTGGGTGAAGCAGCACTCCCGCATGCCCTGCATCGTCAAGCTGACGCCCAACATCACCGATGTCAGGAAGCCCGCCGAGGCCGCGAGGCGAGGCGGCGCCGATGCCGTCAGCCTCATCAACACGATCAACTCGATCACCTCGGTCAACCTCGACACGTTCAGCCCCGAGCCCTCCATCGACGGCAAGGGGGCACATGGCGGCTATTGCGGCCCGGCGGTGAAGCCCATCGCGCTCAGCATGGTCTCGGAAATCGCCCGCCACGCCGAGACGCGCGGCCTGCCGATCTCGGGCATCGGCGGCGTCACCACCTGGCGCGACGCGGCGGAGTTCATGGCGCTCGGCGCCGGCAACGTGCAGGTCTGCACCGCCGCGATGACCTACGGCTTCAAGATCGTGCAGGAGATGATCTCGGGCCTGTCGCAGTACATGGACGAAAAGGGCATGACCTCGACCGCCGAACTCGTCGGCCGCGCGGTGCCGAACGTCACCGACTGGCAGTACCTGAACCTCAACTACGTCACCAAGGCCCAGATCGACCAGGACCTCTGCATCAAGTGCGGCCGCTGCTACGCCGCCTGCGAGGATACGAGCCACCAGGCGATCTGGATGAAGGAGGGCCGCGTCTTCGAGGTGAACGACGCCGAATGCGTCGCCTGCAACCTCTGCATCGACGTCTGCCCGGTGGAGAACTGCATCACCATGCGGCCCCTCGCGAAGGGCGAGACCGATCCGCGCACCGGCAGGACGGTCGGCGATTACGCCAACTGGACGACGCATCCGAACAACCCGATGGCGCAGGCGGCGGAATAGGCCGGTCTTGCCCGGAGCCGTCCCGAGGGGCATCCTGCGGGACGGAGGGGGCGGTGATGCAGGCTCTCAACGTTACGCGGTGGCCCCTCGTCTTCGTCGTTCTCGGCGCGGGCGGGGCGGCGATCGTGCTTGCTTGTTCGACCTTCAACCTCTTCATGTTCGCGATGGCGAACCTCGCCTTCATCGAGCGTGAGGGGTGGGAGGCGATCCGCCACGGCGCGCTCTGGCAATTGGGGGAGCTTGGCCTGAGCGGCGCCATCGCGCTGGCAAGCTGGCTTTGCTTCAAGCTGTTCGAGGGCGAGTTGATCGCCCGCTACCGCAGATGGGCTGAAAGGCCGCGTTAGGGCCGCAGCAGCTTGCGAAAGAGCGTGTCGAGGAAGCGGTCGGCCTCGGCATAGGGATCGTGGCCCGGCCCGAGGACCGCGCGCACCTGCACGTCGAAGTCGGCGTAGTGCTGGGTCAGCGCCCAGATCGAGAAGATCAGGTGATGCGGCGGAAGGTCGGCGATCCGCCCCTCGGCCGCCCAGCGGCTGAGCACGGCCGCCTTCTCGTCCACGAGTCCCTTCAGTTCGCCGGTCAGCGCGTCCATCATCCTGGGCGCGCCTTGCAGGATCTCGTTGGCGAAGAGCCGGCTCTCGCGCGGGAAGTCGCGGCTGAGGTCGAGCTTGCGGTGGACGTAGCCCATGATCTCGCTGACCGGGTCGCCCTCCGGGTCGAGCTTGCGCAGGGGATCGAGCCAGGCGTGCATCATCCCCGAGAGGAGCGTCACATGGATCGCCTCCTTCGACGGGAAGTAGTAGAGCAGGTTCGGCTTCGACAGGCCCGCGACCTCGGCGATCTGGTCGAGAGTGGCACCGCGGAAGCCGAATTGCGAGAAGACCTCGAGCGCGGCATCGAGGATCGTCTGGCGATTCCTCGCCTGGATCCGCGTCAGCGGCCGGTCGCTCCGGTCGTCGTCTTCCAACGATTGTCCTCCCCCGTTCCAGTCCCTGCTAGCCCGAGGGGGGCGGGTGGTCAAACGCCAATTC
>NZ_WBUS01000215.1 GCF_008933605.1 Albidovulum sp. | reverse complement strand
GGTCGCGGCCGTGCCCGAGGTGACGCGCGCTGCCATGTCCGCCGCGGCGCTCCTGCTTCCCGAGGCGACCGCGCGGCTGCGACCCCTGGCCCGTCCGGCAGCGATCCCGGCGGCCGCCGTCGAGGTGGCGACCGTGGCAGCCTCGCCCGTTCCCGAGGCGCGTCCCCGCAGCCTTCGCATGCCGGCGGTAGTGCCCGTCAGGGCTCTGCCGGTTGCGGGCGGCCCCGAGGTCATCGTGCAGGCGGCCTTCCGCGTGCCGCAGTCCAAGGGCCCCGTCACCGGTCGCAAGGGCGGCCTCTGCGGCGACCCCGAAATCCTCGGCAAGGCGATCCCGCCGATCCTCGGCAAGGTGAAGGGATGCGGGCTCGACGACGGGGTCAGCGTGATCTCGGTCGCAGGCGTGGCGCTGACGCAACCGGCCAGCATCGACTGCACCACGGCCCGCGCGCTCAAGGACTGGGTGGAAGGCGGCGTGAAGCCCGCCGTGGGCCGCAAGGGCGGCGGGGTCGCCGCGCTGCAGATCGCGGCGAGCTATTCGTGCCGGCCGCGCAACAACCAGAAGGGCGCGAGGATCAGCGAGCACGGGCGCGGCCGGGCGGTCGACGTCGCCGCCATCATCCTGGCGGACGGCACCTCGCTCTCGGTCCTGAAGGGCTGGGGCACGAAGGCCGCCGGAAAGACGCTCGCCGCGTCGCGGAAGGCCGCCTGCGGTCCGTTCAACACCGTGCTCGGCCCCGGCTCCGACCGCTTCCACGCCGATCACTTCCACCTCGACACGGCCCGCGGCCGCGGCGCCTATTGCCGCTGACGCGTCACAGGCGCGGCGCCGGGCCGAGCGGCACCGGACCAAGACTCGCGCGCCCGCCAGCGAAGACGAGAGGCAGCATCAGGACCTCGGCATTGCCGCCGAGCGTGGCGAGCCCTTCGAGCGCCCGTTCGACGGTGGGCGCCGTTTCGGCCCGGACCAACCCCAGCGCCGTGGCGAGCCGGAGCACGGCGCGCCAGTTCCGGAACGACAGCTCGATCCGCCCCTCGGGCACGCCGACATCGTCGAGCGCGACCGCCCCGCGCCCGGACATCCCGGCCGGCCCCCAGTCGAGCGCCAGGCTGCGGATATCGACCGCGCGCAGTTGCACGCCCTCGACGGCCGCCACCCGGTCGAGCGGCCGGTCGAGCGTGACCGTCGCGTCGAGGTAGAAGCGTTCGCCCCGCGCCGGCAGCACCTCGCCCGCGGTCACGATCCGGGCCGGAACGCCGGACAGCGTGATCCCCGCGAGCTCGATCCCGATGTCATGTGCCGCCGCGGCCTCGCCCTTGCGGATCGCGGCCCGCAGGACGTCGGCGGCAAGGGCCCAGCCTGCGTCCGAGACGAGGGAAAATTCGGTCCCCACCGCCTGCGAGCGGTCGAGCGGCAGCTCCGGTGCGAGCCCGAAGACGGCGCTCGCCGACAGCTCGGCCGAGGTGACGGTGACGGTCTCGCCGCCGATCGCGACCCGCTGCTCGGGGGGAAAGATCGCGATCACATGCTGCGGCCGATAGGAGAGCGCATAGAGCCTGAGCGCGTCCGCGCTCCAGCGGATCCTGCCGTCCGGGCTCGCGGCCTGCGGTGCGGTCAGCGTCACGTCGAAGCGCGCCGGGAAGCCCCCGACCTCGATTGCCGCGGCGTCGGCGCGCCCCTCGGCCCGCATCGCCGCCAGCGTCGCCTCGGCCTCGGTGCGGAGCGTGCGGGCGGCCAGCGCCCAGTAGCCGCAGTAGAGCGCGGTCAGACCCGCGATGATCCAGAGCATCAGACGCATGGGGTCTTCCCTCGCACGACACGATCCGCTTTATAACGCCGGAACGGCGGGAAACCAGCAGGCGGGCATGAACGGATTCTGGGTCTTCGGCTACGGCTCGCTGATGTGGGAGCCGGGCTTCGTCTGGGAGGAGCGGGTTCTTGCCCGGCTGTTGGGCTGGCACCGTTCCTTCTGCATGCGCTCCATCCACCATCGGGGCACGGCCGAAAGGCCCGGCCTCGTCCTCGCGCTCGACGCAGCGGCCGGCGCCGCCTGCAACGGCGTCGCCTTCGCGGTGAGCGCCGTCCGCGCCGACGAGACGCTCGCCGCCCTGCGGGAACGCGAGCTCATCTCCTCGGCCTATCTCGAGAAGGTGCTGCGCGTGGATCTCGCCGACGGCCGGCAGGTGGAGGCGGTGACCTACGTCATCGACCCCGATCACGTTCAGTACTGCGGCGGCCTCGCGCTCGAGGAGCAGGCGTGGACCATCGCCGGGGCGAGCGGCGGGCGCGGGCCCAACCGCGACTACCTCTGGAACACCGCCGCCCACCTCAACGAACTCGGGATCGCCGACCCCGACCTCGACTGGCTGGCCGAACGGGTGCGGCGGCTTGCCTCTGACGGCTTGTGACCCCGCGCCCCTCCCCCTATTCTGGCCGCAAGATCGGGGCGGGATGGCAGGCTGATGGACAAGGCGATACGCGCGGCTGAGCCCTTTTTCTCGCAGCCCGTGCGCCAGGTGGCGATGATGCTGCTCGCGCTGGCGCTGGTGGGCGTCGGGGCCTGGTTCGCCTACGGGCCGATCTTTTCCATCTTCGCGGCCAACCCCTGGCTGAACGGATTGATCCTCGGCGTCTTCGTGCTGGGCGTGCTGACCTGCTTCTGGCAGCTTGCGCAGCTCATCCGCTCGGTCAGCTGGATCGAGGGATTCGCCGCGCACCGGCCGGGGCACGAGATGACGATCGCGCCGCGCCTTCTCGCGCCGCTCGCGGCGCTCCTGCGCTCGCGCGGGCCGAAGGGCGGACAGATCTCGTCCTCCTCGGCCCGGTCGATCCTCGAATCGGTCGCCACAAGGATCGACGAGGCGCGCGACTTCACCCGCTACCTGACGAGCCTTCTCATCTTCCTCGGCCTTCTCGGCACGTTCTACGGCCTCGCCACCACCGTCCCGGCCGTGGTCGACACGATCCGCGCGCTCGCCCCGCAGGAGGGGGAAAGCGGCATCCAGGTCTTCGACAAGCTGATGACGGGGCTCGAACGGCAGCTCGGCGGCATGGGCACGGCCTTCTCGTCCTCGCTCCTCGGGCTCGCGGGGTCGCTCGTGGTCGGGCTGCTGGAGCTTTTCGCCGGGCATGGCCAGAACCGCTTCTACCGGGAACTGGAGGAATGGCTGACCTCCTTCACGCGGCTCTCCTTCGCGGCGGGCGACGGTGAGGGCTCGCTCGACGGCGAGGCGGTGGCGGGCATCCTCGACCACATGGCAGGGCAGGTGGAGACGCTTCAGGCGATCCTCGAACGCACCGACGCCGGCCGCGCGGCGGTGAACGAGCGGCTCGAAGGCGTCGCCTCGGCGGTCGAGGGGCTTACCCGGCGGCTGGAGACCGAGGCGGGATCGAACGCCCAGCTCAGCCGCATCGCCGAGGCGCAGGACCGGCTTGTCGCACTCGTCGAGAGAAACAGCCAGGACGTGCGGATCGACGGCGGCGATGCCGAGAGCCGGATGCGGCTGCGTTCGATCGACGTGCAGATGCTGAAGCTCCTGGAGGAAGTCGCGGCCGGGCGGCAGGAAAGCATGGCCGACCTTCGGGGCGATCTGGCCGAACTCACCCGCGCCGTCCGGGCGCTCGGCCGTGTCGCCGAGCAGGGGCGGAGGGGCTGAGATGGCGCTGTCGCAGGGCCGGGGCGGGCAGCGGTTCTCGACGAACATCTGGCCGGGCTATGTCGATGCACTGTCGACCCTGATCCTCGTCCTGACCTTCGTCGTGACCATCTTCATGGTCGTCCAGTACGTTCTGCGCGAGCAGATCAACACGCAAGGCAGCGAGCTTGAGGCGCTCGGGGCGCAGGTGGCCGACCTGGCCGACGCGCTGGGGCTGGAACGGCGGCGCACTGCCGACCTGACCGCCGGGCTTTCGGCCGCCGAGGCCGAGGTGGCGCGGCAGGCGGCGCTCATCGCC
>NZ_WBUS01000214.1 GCF_008933605.1 Albidovulum sp. | reverse complement strand
GCCCGGGTCCGCCGCCGCGCGCGCGTCGGCGGCGGCCATGGCGGCCGCGAGCGGGCCGGTGATGCGCAAGGGCTGCTGGGTCGGATTGGCGAAGGTCGGAACCGCGATCCCGCGCTCGAGACCGAGGAGGAAGGTCAGGGGCTTGCAGGCGCGCTGGCCGTCGCGGTCCCGGGCCTCGGCGGCGAAGGCGGGCGCCGCCAACAGGCGCCCGGGCAGGTCCTCCGACGCCTTCAGGAAGGCCCGATAGCTCTCCCCCGCGCCGGTCCAGGCGATGGTGACCATCAGGAGATGAAGCGGCAGAAGGACCGAAAGCGCCCGCGGGATCCGCCCTCCGCCCGCCGGCGCGGGTTCCGTCCCGGCCGCAAGCACCGCGAGGAGGACGAGCGGCAACCGCTCCGGCAGGTGGCCGACGCCGAAGAGCCCCGGCGGCACCGCCAACGCGAGCAGGGCGGCGAGGGCCGCCACGAAGCGGAGCCGGCGATCGAGACGGAGCCGGCCGGTGGCGAGACCGAACCCGAGCAGGCCCCAGAGCGCGAGGCCGAAGATCCGGTCGGCAACGGGCCAGCCGCTTTCGGCGACGCGGAGCGCCCCGTCGAGCCGCAGCGCGACCTCGTCGAGAAGCCTGCCCCCAAGGCTACCGTTGCGCAGATGCGCGGCAATGTGCCCGGCCGCCGCGGTCACGCCGCCCTCGCCGCCGGCGGTCGCGCTCGCAAGGAAAAGCAGGACGGGCAGAGCGGCGACGGCGGAAAGGCGGAAGAGCCGCCGCGGCAGCCTCCGCAAGCCGCGCCGGCCGCCATCAATCGCCTGCGACAGTTCGACGGCCGCGAGGCAGAGGCCCCAGAGCGCGAAGACGAAACCGTGGGTGAGAAAGATCACCACGCCGGCCGCGACCGCGACGACAAGCTGGCGGGCCGGCGCCGCCTCCAGCGCGATCCAGAGGCCGAGGGCGGCGAGCGCGAGACCGAGCCCGAGGAGGAAATTCGCAAAGCCCCAACCAAGGATGAAACTGTGGGCGAGGATGCCGGCGAGGACGACGGCCAGCGGCGTCACGCGACCGTGCAGGCACCGCGCGAGCACCAGGACGCCGACGAAGGGTGCCGCGATGGCGACGAGAACGACGATCCGGGCCGCGACCAGTGCGGGCAGGACGCGGAAGAGCACCAACCCGAGAACATCGAGGCCGAGGTTGGGAAGCAGGCTCCATGCACTGCGGTAGTTCTCGGCCAGCCAGGGGTCGCGCCCGGCATCGGCGAGGATCGCGTAGCGGAGGGCGTGGGCATAGAAATCGACGAGCGGCAGGACCGGCGCCGTGAAAACCGGCACGAGGCAGAGCGCCATCACCAGCCAGGCCCGCGCGCCGACCCGCGGCAGCGACCGAACCGACGCGAGAACTGGCGTATCCATGACCAGGCTGCACCCTTACCCGACTCGTATTCCCGCGAGAGCGTCGGACAGGGGCGGCCAGATGCCAAGGGGGTTTTCCCGGTCCCCCGACCTAAAGTCTTCGCGGGGCACGGATTTTCGCGGCATCCCGCCGCCCACCCCGGCGGCATGCGCGGGATTCCGCCCGGATCACCGCCGGCGCGCGCCCCGCAGCCGGTGATAGACGCGCCGCGCCTCCTGGTAGAGCAGGTTGCGGCGCGGGAAGTCCGGCTTGCGGTCCTTGCGGTCATGGACCGAGAATTCGACCGTCTCCTTCCAGTCGAGCGACTCGATCATGCGGTAGCCGAGGCCGAGCCGCCAGGCGAGGTAGGGAAAGGAGATCTGGTCGCGGCGGGAATAACGCAGGACATGCTCGAACCAGCGCTCGCCGAAGCGCGCCAGCGCGGGGGCGTTGTGACGGCGCAGGAGGAAATGCCCCTCGATCAGCCCGGCGTGCCGGGGCATCCCCTCGCCCCGGTAGGTCCGCTCGCGTTCCTTCAGTATCCGGTAGTCGTCGAGGCCGTTCTCCCAGGCCGTCTGCAACTCGTCGTAGACGCAGTCGCGGCGGAAATGCCGGAAGGCGTAGAAGTCGGCCTCCGCCTCGGCCCGGCAGGCGGCGAGCAGCTCCAGCGGGTCGCGCCGAAGCCGCGACTTGTTGTCGAGCCAGATCGACCATTCCGCGTCCGGGAAATGGAGGTGCGGGCGAAGCTTGGCCCGGCGCGAGGCGCGCGCGGGGTCGAGGCCGTCGAGCGGGTCGTGGATCACCTCGACGCCCGGCAGGCGAAGGTCCTCCCGGTCGGTGAAGATCACTCGCCGGCAGGTCTGAAATCCGCCGAAGACCCCGGCGTTGAAGGGATCGGCCGTGCCGTAATGGGCAGAGTAGAGGACGAGTGACATGGGCGCGCCCGAATGGTTCCGGCGCCGACTATAGCCGGGCCCCGGGCCGATGGCAGGGGGGATCACGCCGAGGCGGCGCACGATCCTGCCGGAGCCCGCCTCGCCGCGCCTGACAGGGCGCGAGGCCCGGCCAGGGTGGCGTCGGTCCTGCGCGTCCTGTCCGGAGGGCCTCAGCGCCGGTTGATGCGGTTCTCGCAGAAGGACTGCGCGAAGCCCGCCGAGACGCCCGCGCCCCGCGGCCAGAGGAGCGCGAGCCCCGACGAGGACGCCGCCTGATCGGCCCGGAGCGTGAAGCGCACCCCCTCGCCCGAGCGCCGCGGCGGCTCGGAGGCGCGATAGATCTTTGCCGTCACCGGCAGCCGCAGCGCCCGCACCGCATAATCCCCCGCCGCGCACCAGAAGTCCGCCGGACCGGACTTGCCGCGCCAGGGGATGACGAAGGCATCCGGCGCCTCCGGCCGGACGATCAATCCGTTCTCGGCCGTGAAGGCCGCGGCCGGGGTGGCGAGCGAGAGCGCCGCGAGAAGCGCGAGGGCAACGGGTTTCATGGAACCTCCGGGGTCTTGGCGGAGCGGGCCGCGCGGGTTTGCGGGCATCATAGCGCGGCCGGCGGCGATACGGCAGGGCCTCACGATCACGCTGGCGCGACTTGTCAGCGATAGCCGATGGCGTCGGCGAACTCGACGATCACGTTGTTCCAGCTGCTGAGCACATAGGCAAGGTTGTCGCGCGTCAGCCCGCCCTCGGTGAGCACGACATGATCGATGTAGATGCGGTCCAACTCCTCCCCCCGGAAGGCCCTGCCGAAGATGTGCTCCTGGTTCCAGGTGTCGGCCATGGCGACCGGAACGGCGGCATCGAGCGTGAAGGAGGCCAGAAGCGCCATCAGCTTGCAGTCGCGGCCGCGGTCACAGAAGTAGAAGTCGATCTCGAAGTTCAGGCCCTGCGTCGCGCTGCCGACATAGGCCTGACCGTCCGCGTCGTAGTCGAGCTCGGCCCGGTAGCCATAGCCCCGCAGCAGCTCCGCGACGATCGCGGGATCGCCGGCATCGAGCGTCTCGGCGGCTGCGCGGCCACCCGCCGGGCATAGTCCCGCCACCGCGGCCAGGCCGAGGACCCCTGCCCATCCGAGCGGGCCGGCCCCCGCGGACAATTTCAACCCTCGCATCACGCCCCCCTCCGCAACCGCCACCGAAGGACCGCATATCACCTGACGGCGCTTCGGACCCTGACCTGCGTCAGTCCGCCGGGAAGCCGGCGGATCGCTCCGCCGGGCGGCGGGAATGGCGCTATGTCGGCGGATTTCGCCAAGCAGCGCACTGGGTTTCCGGGAAGACTCGCCCCGGGCAAGGGAGGACAGCATGACCGGCGATGACGAGGAAGAGCGGCGCGACTACGCCTCGCCCCCCTGTTACCTGCACGAACTCGACCCCTCGTTCGCCGGGATCGGCGACGCGGCGACGGAGCGCGACGTGGCGCGATGGCGCAAGGCCGAGAGGGAGCGGCTGATTACACTTCGCCAGTCGGTGCCGGTTGCGGCCCGGGCGGCCGCGGACGCGGCCATCGCGGCGGAACTCGACCGACGGCTCGGGCCGGTCGCAGGCCGGACCGTTGCGCTCTACTGGCCCTTCCGCGGCGAACCCGACCTGAGAGGCTGGGCCGCCGC
>NZ_WBUS01000028.1 GCF_008933605.1 Albidovulum sp. | reverse complement strand
GGCGAGGGCGGGGGCAACGGTCGTCGTCACCGATCTCGTGGCCGAGCGCGCCGCCTCCGTTGCGGCCGAGATCGGCGCGGTCGGTGGCCGGGCCGAGGGCCTTTTCCTCGACGTGACCGATGACGCCGCGCTTTCGGCGGCGATCACGGCGGCGGACGACCGGCACGGGCGGCTCGATGTCCTCCATTCCCATGCCGGCATCCAGATCGCCGGTGGCCTCGAGGAGGTGACGGCGGCCGAGATGGACGCCTCCTGGCGGCTCAACGTCCGGTCGCATTTCATCGCTGCCCGCGCCGCCATGACGGTGATGAAGCCCCGCGGACGGGGATCCATCATCGTGACCTCCTCGAACTCCGGCGTGCAGTACGACCGGGGCATGATCGCCTATTGCACGACCAAGCACGCCGTCATCGCCATGGTCCGCCAGATCGCAGTGGACTATGCGCACCACGGGGTGCGCTGCAACGCGCTCTGCCCGGGCTTCGTCGATACGCCCTTCAACGCCGGGTTCGAGGCCCAGATGGGCGGGCGTAAGGCCCTGGAGCGCTATGTGGGCGGAACCATTCCGATGGGCCGCTGGGGCACGGTGGAGGAGATCGCCGAAAGCGTCGTCTACCTCGCCTCGGACATGTCCTCGTTCATGACGGGCCACGCGCTCGTGCTCGACGGGGCGGAGTCGCTCTGAGGGCCTCACGCGATCAACCGCGATCCCCTGCCGCGGTCACTCGCCGACACCGTCCGCAGGCCGGGACAACGGGCATTCGGGTCGGCCGTCTTGGGTTGATGCCGGGGCGGAAACGCTGACTTTCCGCCGGGATGGCTTCTCAACCGGGCCTGGATGCTGCACATACTTGTCACGTAACGATTTGAAGGTATTGTGTTTTTATGGACAGTAAGTCCAAGGGTGAAAATCTGTTGCCGCGCCTCGCTCCAATTCCGCGCAGCGTGCCGGTTTTCGGGGCCCAGGGGGAACGCCAGCGTCCATGGGATTCCATCCCCCGGATCTGCCAAGGCATACCCGACCTCGCGCATCGCGCATGGACCGGCCTTGGCAGGGCGTTGATCGTTCTTCCCGTCCTCGAGGTTCTTGGCCTTCTCGGCCTGGTGTTCCTGCTCGGGCGCTGACGCCCGGGCGGCGGGCGGCCTACTCTGCCGGGCCGGGCGCGGCCCTTCTCAACCCGAACCAGCGCCGCCGCGGCCTCGCGCCCAAGGGTTTCGGATCGCGCGAGGTAAGCATCAGAAGCGACGGCGTCACGACCAGCGTGAGGATCGTCGCGAAGGCCAGGCCGAAGACGATTGCCGAGGACAGCGCGATCCACCATTGGGTCGAGGGGGCGCCGAAGGTCGTCTCGTGGCTGAGCAGTTCGAGGTTGAATCCGAAGGCGATGGGAAGGACGCCGAGGATGGCCGTCACCGCGGTCAGCACCACCGGGCGGGCACGCTCATGGCAGGTCTCGAGGATCGCATCGACCTTCGACATCCCCTCGCGCCGCAGCGTGTCGTAAGTGTCGATCAGCACGATGTTGTTGTTCACCACGACACCGGCGAGCGCGATGATGCCGATTCCGGTCATCACGATACCGAAGGGCTGGCCCA
The DNA here is from genome assembly GCF_008933605.1 of Albidovulum sp. GTDB lineage: Bacteria > Pseudomonadota > Alphaproteobacteria > Rhodobacterales > Rhodobacteraceae > Albidovulum. Next base: position 28,184 of record NZ_WBUS01000028.1, on the reverse strand, counting down.
TGATCATCAGGCCGAGGAAGACGCCGATCGTCGACATGACCACCGCCGAGAAGATCAGCCCGACCGAGATGAAGTTGTTGAACTGGGCGAGGAGCACCACGAAGATCAGGAACATCGCCGCCACGAAGGCCTTGGTCAGGAAGGCGCCCGCCTCGGCCTGCTCCTCGTCCTCGCCGGCAAGCTGGAAGCGGATGCCGTTCGCCTCCAGCCCCGCCGCGGAAAGCTGGGCGGTGATCGCCTGGCGGATCGGATCGGCCTGCACGCCTTCGCGGATATTGGCCTGGACGGTCACGGTCCGCGCACCGTCGATCCGGGTCAGCGTGCCGGTGGTCGGTGCGGCGGCGCGCGTGACGAAGTTGGCGATGGGCACCGGACCCTCGGCCGTCTCCACCCTCAGCTGGTCGAGATGCGAGATCGTCCGCTGGTCGGGCGGCAGGCGCAGCACGATGTCCACCGCGTCGTCCGCGCCGGCGGGGCGGAAGTCCGAGAGTTTCAGGCCGTTGGTCACGAGTTGCACGACAGCGCCAACCGCGCCCGGCGAAATCCCGTAGCGCGCGGCCGCCGCGCGGTCGACCTTCAATTCCCAGTCGACCCCCGGCGGCGGCAAACCGTTGTCGATGTCGATCACGTCCGGGTTCTTCGCCAGTTGGTCGGCGACGCTGCGCGCCACGTCGTTCAGCCCGGCGGGGTTGTCCGCGGAGAGCCTGACCTGGATCGCCTTGCCGGTGGGCGGGCCGGCCTGCGGTACCGAAACCTCGATATCTGCACCCGGGATGCCCTGCATCGCTTCCCTCAGGTCGGCGAGGATGGCGTTGGCGTTCTTCCGTTCGCGCCAGTCGACGAATTCGTACTGGATGACGCCGACCACATCCGCCGCGACATCATTGCCGGCGTTCTGGCCCTTGCCGACGCGGGTGTAGACGGTCTCGATCCCCGGCCAGCCGAGGATGCGCTCCTCGGCCTGGCGCACCAGCGCATCCTTCTCGTCGATGGAGAGGTTGCCGCGCGCGTGGACATAAAGCAGGCCGTACTCCGGCTCCACGTTGGGGAAGAATTCCACGCCCTTGCCGAACTTGCCATAGGCGAAGGGCACCGCGACCAGCGCGGCGATGGCCGCGAAGGTGACGAGCCAGGGGTGGCGGATCGCCCGGCCGACAAAGCGCATGTAGAGGCTGTCGCGGCTGCGGTCCTCCTCCTTCACCGGCTTGGCGATGATCGCGCCGAGGGTGGGCGCGAAATAGAGCGCGTAGACGAGCGAGGCGGAGAGCGTCGCGATCAGCGTGATCGGCATGTATTTCATGAACTCGCCGACGATACCGGGCCAGAACAGGAGGGGCGAGAAGGCCGCGACCCGCGTCGCGGTGGCCGCGATCACCGGCCCCGTCATCCTGTGCGAGGCAAGCGCGAAGGCCTGCCGCTTGTCCATGCCCTCGGCCATGCGCCGCTCGGCGTATTCGGTGACGATGATCGCGTCGTCCACCAGCATGCCGACGGCGAGGATGAGGCTGAAGAGGACGACGATGTTCACCGTCAGCCCGGCCAGTTGCAGCCCGAGGATGCCGATGAGGAAAGAGGCCGGGATGGCAAGCCCGATGAGCAGAGAGGCGCGGCCCGACAAGGCATAGAGAATGACGACGAAGACGAGGATCACCGCCGTCAGGACGGAGTTCTGCAGATCGGTCAGAAGCTGCCGGATATCGGTCGACTTGTCCTGGCTGAACGATACGATCGTGCCCTCCGGCAGGAGCTTCTGGAATTCGGCCGTGACCTCCTTCACCTTGTCCACCGTCTCGATCAGGTTGGCGCCGGTGCGCTTGGAAACCTCGATCGCGATCGCGGGTGCCCCGTCGAGTCGGGTGATGGTCTCGGGGTCCTTGTAGGTCGAGCGGATCGAGGCGAGGTCGCGGGCGCGGACCGTGGCGGTGCCATTGGCGATGACCGGCAGGTTCGCCACGTCGTCCACCGTCTCGATGAGCGAGGGTACCTTGATCGCGTAGCGGCCCTCGGCGCCTTCGAGGGCGCCCGCGGCGATCAGCTGGTTGTTCGCGTTGACGCCGGCGATCAGCGTATCGGGCCTGAGCCCGTAGGACGACAGTTTCGCCGGGTCGATGATGACCTCGACGAGGTCATCGCGGACGCCCTGGAGCGTCGCATCGAGCACGCCCGGAATCTCCTCGATCCGGTCGCGCAGTTCTCGGCCGGCCTTGGTCAGGATGCGTTCCGGCACGTCGCCCGAGAGCGTCACGACGAGAACCGGGAACTCCGAGATGTTGACCTCGTTCACCGTGGGCTCGTCGGTGCCGTCGGGCAGGTCGCGCTTGGCCTCCGACACCTTGGTGCGCACGTCGTCGAGCGCCTTGTTCAGGTCGGCGCCCGCCTGGAATTCCAGAAGCACGTTGCCGCCGCCCTGATAGGCGGTCGCGGTCATCTCCTTCACCCCGGTGATCGTCTTCAGCGCCGTCTCCATCGGCCGGAGCAGCAGGCGCTCGCTGTCCTCGGGCGAAATGCCCTCGTAGTGCATCGAGACGTAGATGATCGGGATCTGGATGTCGGGCTCGGCTTCCTTCGGGATCGTGATGTAGGCCTGGGCGCCGGCCAGCATCAGGAAGACGAGGATGGAGATCGTCAGCCGCGCGTTGCGGATCGCGATTTCGACCAGTCCCATCGGTCAGTTCCCGGCCATCGCTTCGGCGTCCTTGACCACGACCGTTTCGCCGTCGCGCACGAGGTCCTGGCCCGAGACGATGATCCTCACGCCCTCGGGCACCCCCTTGACGACGAGACCGCTGGCGGTGTCGTCGATCAACTCGACCCCGGCGAAGCGGGCGACATTGTCGGCGCCGACGACGCGCAGTCCGATCACGCCTTCGTCCGAGAGCGTGATGATCGACCGCGGGATGGTGACGGCGTGTTCCGGGCGGGTGAACAGGCTCACCTCGGCCGTCATCCCCGAGGGCAGGGCACGGTCGGGGTTGGGCAGGGCGACCTCGATCGGGAAGGTGCGGGTGCCGGGCGAGGCGTCGCGCGCCACGTGGCGAACGGTCCCTTCCATCGTCTGGCCGTTGACCAGCCGCACGGACGCGCGGTCGCCGGTGGTGACGTAGCCCACGTCGAGCTCGCTCACCTCGGCGCGAACGACGATCGGGTCGAGCGCGAGGATGGTGGCGATGGGCGTGCCGGTCTGGACCCATTCGCCGCGTTCGACATCGACACTGTCGACGACGGCGGCGAAAGGCGCGCGCAGGTTCAGCCGGTCGGCGGCCGCCTCGGCCTGGCTCAGCGCCGCTTCGGCCGCGGCCTTGTCGGCGCGAACCTTGATGAGCTGAAGTTCCGCCGTGTTGCCGCTCTTGAAGAGCTTCTCGGCGACGTCGAGTTCCTGGGCGCGCTGGGCGAGAGTGGCCCGCGCCTCGGCCACGGCGGCCGCGACCTCGGCGCCCTCCACGGTCATCACGATCTGGTCGGTCTCGACCGTATCGCCCTTGGCGATGGCCAGCGTGGCGATGACTCCGCTGGCCCTCGCGGCAAGCTCCGCCCGCTTGTCGGCCCCGGTGACGCCAGAGATGCGCAGTTCCCGGGCGTGCTCCTCGAAGACCGGCGTCACGGCGGCGACGGTGCGCAGGCCCGACTTTGCGGGCTCGGCACCGGGTGCCGGCGCGTCGGGTCTTGCCTGGGAGGCGTGCGCCTCTTCGCTGCCGACCGACGAAAACTCGCCGGTCCCGACCCAGAGGGCCGCTGCCAGAAGGACGAGGACGGCCAAAATCCTATGGCCCTTGATGCGCGAAGCCATCGTGCTGAAATCCCGGTTTCCACGTAAGCGGCGCCCAGATATGAAACGCTGTCGCCCACGCCACTGTTCGTCGTGGACATTATCTGTTGACTGAACGGTAAAGTTCAATATCGCATCTTGCGTCGCGCGTAAACGGCCCGCAGTCCGGTCCCCCTTGCCCTTCACGAGGGCATGGCCTCAACTGCGCATTGCCCGTTTTCCGAGCATCGACCGTGACCAACACCGCCTCAGCTTCCTTTCCCCAGATCGTGCCCATGGGGCTCGCAGGCCTTCTGGTGCGGTTTTCCGCGCGGCTGGACGAACGCGCCAACCGTGCCGCACTCGCCTTCCGCGCGGCGGTCGAGGCAGTACGGCCCGAGGGCGTCGAGGAAACCGCGTCCTCGCTCGGGTCGGTGTTCCTGCGGTTCGATCCGGGCGTCACCGACCACCGGAAGTTGTCGGAACGGGTCGCCGATCTTCTCGGCGCGCGGGACTGGTTTGCAGCGCCGCTGCCTGCGGGGCGGCGGCTCTGGACGGTGCCGGCGGTCTTCGACGGCCCCGACCTCGCTGCGGCGGCGTCGCTTGTCGGGCTTTCGCCATCGGACGCCGCGGAAGAGCTTGCGGCGGCGCGGGTACGGGTCCTTGCCATCGGCTTCGCGCCGGGCCTGCCCTACATGGGGACCTTGCCCGCGCATTGGGACATTCCGCGCCAGACCGCACTCACTCCCGTCGCGCCCGCGGGGGCCATCGTCGTCGCGGTGCGGCAGATCATCATCTTCCCGACCGCGACGCCGACCGGCTGGCGGCAGGTCGGGCGCACAGGTTTCCGCGCCTTCCGTCCAGGCGCGGCAGACCCCTTTCCGCTGGCGGCGGGGGACGAAATCCGCTTCCGCCCGGTCACGGGGCGGGACCTCGACGCGCTCACGTCCGCCGACCCTGCCGGTGGCGGTGCGGTGGCGGAGGCGCTTCCGTGAGCGCTCTCCGCGTCCTTTCGGCCGGTCCGGGCGTGACGGTCCAGGATCTCGGCCGACCCGGCCGGCTCGCCTGCGGCCTCTCGCGCGGCGGCGCGACCGATGCGCTCGCGCTGGCCGAGGGGGCCGCGCTGCTTGGACAGGCCACGGATTGCGCGGCGCTGGAGATGGCCGGCTTCGGCGGGGAATTCGAGGCGACGCACGACGTGACGGTCGCCCTCACGGGCGCGCCGATGCGGGCGGTCATCGAAGACCGGCGCATCCCGTGGAACGCCACGCATCTCCTGCGGGCGGGGCAGAGGCTGGAGATCGGCGGGGCCGAGGCGGGGGTCTACGGCTACCTCCACGTCGCCGGCGGCTTCGCCACGGAGGAGATCATGGACAGCCGTTCGGCCCATGTGACGGCCGGGATCGGCGCGCCGGTGATGGCGGGCCAGACGCTGCCGGCCGGTCCCGCCGGGACCGCGCGCGCGGGCCTGAGGCTCGACGTGGCAGACCGCTTCGCCGGCGGCACGGTACGGATCGTCGCCTCGGCCCAGACCGCGCTCTTTTCAGAGGCCGAGCGGGCACGGTTCGTGGCGACGGAGTTCGTGCGCGACCCGCGCGCCAACCGGCAGGGCGTGCGGCTAGCGCATGAGGGCGCGCCCTTTCGCGCCGAAGAGCAGCTTTCGATCCTGTCGGAGATCATCGTGCCGGGCGATGTGCAGATGACCGGCGAGGGCACGCCTTACGTCCTTCTGTCGGAATGTCAGACGATGGGCGGCTATCCACGGATCGGCACCGTCGTGCCCGATGATCTGCCGCTGGTGGCGCAGGCGGGCCCCGGCGCGCGGCTGCGGTTCCGCTTCGTCTCGCTCGACGACGCGGTGGCGGACTACCGGCGCGCCCGGGCGGGCGAGGCGACGCGGCTTTCTGCTGCGGTCCGCCCCCTGATCCGCGATCCCGCGGCGATGGCCGATCTTCTTTCCTACCAGCTCGTCGGCGGGGTGACGGCGGGCGACGATCTTGCACGCGAGGAGGGCTGAACATGCCGAAGGTGGACCTGAACTCGGACATGGGAGAGGCGTTCGGCCCCTGGCCGATGGGAGATGACACGGCGCTCCTCAGAGTCGTGACCTCGGCCAATGTCGCCTGCGGCTTCCACGCGGGCGATCCCGACGTGATGGCGCGGACGATGCGGATGGCGGTGGAGAACGGCGTGGGCATCGGCGCGCATCCGGGCTTTCCCGACCTTCAGGGTTTCGGCCGGCGCAAGATGGAGGTGCCGCACGAAACCCTCGCCAACATGGTGCGCTACCAGGTGGGCGCGGCGGCGGCAATGGCGGCCTCGGTCGGCGGGCGGCTGCGGCACCTCAAGCTCCACGGCGCGCTCGCCAACATGGCGGCCGAGGACGCGGGCATGGCCCGGGTCTGCTACGAGGCCGCGCTCGGGGTCCAGCCCGACCTCGTGGTGATGGCGCTGGCGGCGACGGAACAGGAACGCGCGGCGAAATCGCTCCCCTGCGCCGTGGCGCACGAGATCTTCGCCGACCGCGCCTACGAGGACGACGCGACGCTGGTGGACCGCAGGAGGCCCGGCGCGGTGATCCACGACCCCGCCCGCGCGGCGGCGCGGATGGTGGAGATGGTGAGGGCCGGCGCGATCATCGCTGAAAGCGGCAAGCGCATCCCGACAAGGATCGACACGATCTGCCTGCACGGCGACACGCCCGAGGCGGTGGCGATCGCCCGGGCGGTCCGGGCGGCGCTGGAAGGGGCGGGAGTGACGGTGGCGGGGCTCTAGAACTTAGCGGTTCGCTTCACCGGCAAGTTCAAGCCGCAGGTCATCGCGCAGATAAGTTATCCCGAACGGGCCTGACCTGCCCTTCAGATGCAGGATGTCCCCCGCCCCTGCCCGAAAAAGCGGGCTGTTGCGGCCGACTCAGACGGACAGTTCGTGGCCCGCTATCGCCGGCATTTCAAAGGAAAGGCGGTTCGGGCATTCCTTGCTGTTCCGCCGCCCGCGTTCTGCGTGGGTGATGGCCATGCTCCACGCCTCGACGGGTGGCCTCAGGATCGCGTTCGCGATCACCGGTGCGGCGGAATCCCTGAGAAGGGCGACCGATATTCCGCTCCAAAGCCAGAGCACCGCCATGAGCAGCGAAATCTTCGCCAGCGGCGGGGCGTAGCCTGAAAGGCGCGTCATCCTGCCGGGCCATTCCTCGAGCAAGACGAGTATGAAAAGCGGTATCCCGGCGACGAAGCTCGCGGGCAGGAAGACACGGTTCCAGAACTCCCAGGCCGGGCCGGCATTGATGCTTCGCGGAGCGCCGAAGGGGAGAAGGATGAGTGCGCCCAGACCGATCAGCACTGGCGCCAGCATCACGCCGAGAACCCACGCGCCAAGGGTCACCCGGACGGGACGGGGCAGGCGCAGCATGATCGCGCGCGCCCTTGCACCGGGCGTGCCATGTGTCACCCTCACCCCTTCCGCGCCAGGTCCGGATCGGCCGCGATGCGGGCGAGGTACCTGCCGTACTGCGTCTTGAGGTAGGGCTGGGCGAGGGCCATGAGCCGGCCCTCGTCGATCCAGCCGTTGAGGAAGGCGATCTCCTCGGGGCAGCCGACCTTCAGGTTTTGCCGGTCCTCGATGGTGCGGATGAATTCGGCCGCCTCCAGCAGGCTCTCATGCGTGCCGGTGTCGAGCCAGGCGAAGCCGCGGCCGAGGGTTTCGACGTTGAGCGCTCCGTCGCGGTGGTAGAGGTTGAGAAGGTCGGTGATCTCCAGTTCGCCCCGCGCCGACTTCGTGATGGTCTTCGCCCGCTCCGACGCGCTTGCGTCGAGGAAGTAGATGCCCGTCACCGCGTAGGCGCTTTTCGGTTTCTCGGGCTTCTCGACGATTGAAAGCACGCGGCCGTCGCGGTCGAATTCCACCACGCCGTAGCGTTCAGGGTCCGAGACACGGTAGCCGAAGACGGTGCCGCCCGCCATGCGCGCGTCCGCCGCCTTCAGCTTGGCCGAGAGCCCCTCGCCGAAGAAGACGTTGTCGCCCAGCACCATCGCGGACGGCGCGCCGGCAAGGAAATCCTCGGCCAGAAGATAGGCCTGGGCGAGGCCCTCGGGCAGAGGCTGCTCGATATAGTCGAACCGCATTCCCCAGTTCGAGCCATCGCCCAGAAGGGCCCGAAACTGCGGCAGGTCGCGCGGGGTGGAGATGATCGCCACCTCGCGGATACGGGCGAGCATCAGCGCCGACAGCGGATAGTAGATCATCGGCTTGTCGTAGAGCGGGAGCATCTGCTTCGACACAGAATGGGTGATCGGATAGAGCCGCGTGCCCGATCCGCCGGCGAGGATGATACCCTTGCGGCCCGTTTCGCTCATGCTGACGCCTCCAGTTCGCGGATGACCCGGGCGAGGCTTGCCCGCCAGTCGGGTTGTTCGATGCCGTATGCCGCGCGGATGCGCGCGCAGTCGAGCGTGGAGTTGGCCGGGCGCTTCGCGGGTGTCGGATAGTCGGCGGTCGAGATGCGCGTGACCTGCGGCTCGCGGGGGAGCGACGCGGCGGCAAAGATCGTCTCGGCGAAGCCCGCCCAACTGACTGTCGGTGCGCCGGCGTAGTGGAAGAGGCCGCTCGTTCCCCGGCCCGCGGCGAAGGCGCCGGCGATGGTCCAAAGCGCGCGGGCAATGTCGGCGGCGGCGGTGGGACCGCCGCGCTGGTCATCCACGACCGAAACCACCTCGCGCTCGGACCCGAGCCGAAGCATCGTCTTGACGAAGTTCCTGCCGTGCGCGGAGAAGACCCAGGAGGTACGCAGGATCGCATGCGGCCCGCCCGCGGCCATGACCGCCCGTTCACCGGCAAGTTTGGTCTGGCCGTATACGCCAAGCGGCGCGACAGGGTCCTCCTCGCGCCAGGGACGGGTGCCGCTGCCGTCGAAGACGTAGTCGGTCGAGACATGCAGGAAGAGAGTGCCGCGGGCGGCGGCCGCGCGGGCCATCGTGCCGGGGGCTTCCGCGTTGACGAGACGAGCCGTCTCACGGTCGTTTTCGGCCGCGTCCACGGCGGTGTAGGCGGCGGCGTTGATCACCACGTCGGCATCGGTCGCCGCCACTAGCGCGGCGCAGGCTTCCGGGTGCGTGAGATCAGCCGCCTCGCGCCCGAAGGCAAGAAGGAGCGTGCCGGGCGGCGCGGTGCGGGCAAGCTCGATGCCCAGTTGCCCGGTGGTGCCGAAGACGAGCGCCTTCATGCCGAGCCGAGCCTCTTGCCGACGCCGTCGCGATCCTGAAGCGCGCGCCACCAGTCCTCGTGATCGAGGAACCATTGCACTGTCTTTTCAAGACCTTGGTCCAGCGTGACCGAGGGCCGCCAGCCCAGCTCCTCGCGGATGCGCGAGGGGTCGATCGCATAGCGCCGGTCGTGGCCCGGCCGGTCGGCGACGAAGGCGATCTGTTCGGCATAGGGCCGGTTGCCGGGCCGCCTTTCGTCCAGGATGGCGCAGATCCTGCGGGCGAGGTCGAGGTTCGTCGCCTCGTTCTCGCCCCCGATGTTGTAGCTGCGGCCCGCCTCGCCCTTCCGCACGACCAGCAGCAGCGCCTCGGCGTGATCCTCTACATAGAGCCAGTCGCGGACGTTGTCGCCGGCCCCATAGATCGGGATTGGCGCCCCCGCAAGCGCCTTGAGGATCACCACCGGGATCAGCTTTTCCGGGAAGTGGTAGGGCCCGTAGTTGTTCGAGCAGTTCGTCAGCACGACCGGCAGGCCATAGGTCTCGTGCCAGGCGCGGACGAGGTGGTCCGACGATGCCTTGGACGCCGAATAGGGCGAGCGCGGGTCATAGGGCGTGTCCTCGGTGAACCTGCCCGTCGGCCCGAGCGAGCCGAAGACCTCGTCCGTCGAGATGTGGTGGAAGCGGAAGCCTTCGGGCCTGCCTTCCGCGACCCAGTAGGCGCGGGCGGCTTCCAGCATCGTGTAGGTGCCGGTGATGTTGGTCTCGATGAAGGCGGCGGGGCCGTCGATCGAACGGTCGACATGGCTTTCGGCGGCAAGGTGCATGATCGCGTCGGGCCGGTGCGCCGCGAGGATGCGGTCCACCGCCTTCCTGTCGCAGATGTCGGCCCGTTCGAAGCTGTAGAGCGGATTCCCGGCCACCTCGGCGACGTTCGACAGGCTCCCGGCATAGGTCAGTTTGTCCAGATTGACGACGCCGTGGCCGGCGCGCACCGCCGCGCGCACCACCGCCGAGCCGATGAAACCGGCGCCGCCTGTAACCAGAAGCTTCATGGTCAGGCCTCGTAGTGGAACGGTGTGGCGAAATTGCGGAACAGGGGTGCCGCGCGGTCCTTGTCGGACAGGATCGCATCCGCCGGGTCGATCCCCCAGTCGATGCCGAGGTCGGGGTCATCGAAGCGCACCGCGCCATCGCAATCGGGCGCATAATGGTCCGAGCACTTGTAGAGAAGCTCGCTTCCGGGCTCGCGCGTGACGAAGCCATGGAGGAAACCCTCGGGGATCAGAAGCTGCCGGCCGTTCTCGGCCGAGAGCTCCGCCCCGGTCCATCTGCCGAAGGTGGGCGATCCCTTGCGGATATCGACGGCGACGTCGAAGACCCTCCCCCGCCCGCAACGGACGAGCTTGCCCTGGGCGTGCGGCGGGGACTGGAAATGCAGGCCGCGCACCGTGCCGCTGTCGCGCGACCAGGAGTGGTTGTCCTGGACGAAGTCCATCGTGATGCCGTGACAGGCCAGCGCCTGGCGGTTCCAGACCTCGGAAAACCATCCGCGCGCATCGCCGATACGCCGGGGGGTCAGGATCAGGACGCCGGGCAGCGGGGTCTGTTCGATCTGCATGATACGCGCACCTTTTCTGCGGCGGCGAACATAGCCCGCCGGATCACGGGGCGAAAGACCGCATTCGGGCGCCGCGTCGTGTTTGACGGGGTCGGGAAATGTGCCATTGCGCCGACCGAGAGCGGGTGCGATTGTTGCCGGGCTGTCGTCAGTCCCGGATCGTGGGCATTGAGGCGCCGATGCGGGAAACCGCGCCGTGCGGAACGCCGCGAATCCGTGCCAAACGCTTGCGGGGCTGCTACAAGCGAAAAGTCACTGGCCCGGCATCGCGGGCCGGGCGAAGTTGGATTGGATGGTGCCGGGGTGGATTGCCGGCAGGAGTATTGGACGGGGAATGCCTGATGCCGGGATCTGACCGGCCCTTGCTGAAATCTGCGGCAACGGGCGCGCGCGCTTCTGCGTCCCGAGCCGAAAACCCTCGCCCGTCGCGGGGCGGTGCCATAATCTTGTCAGACGGCTGTGGGAGCACGGCCAAAGGCGCGCCCGGGCTGTCAGGCGTGGCCGCATGCGGGAAGGAAAGCGGTCGATGAGCGTCATGTCGCGGCGGATCCTGGTGACGGGCGGGGCGGGGTTTCTCGGCTCTCACCTCTGCGAGCGGCTTGTTGCGGCGGGCCACGACGTCCTCTGCATCGACAATTACTTCACCGGGCGCCGGGCCAACGTCGCGCATCTGATCGGCCATCCGCGCTTCGAGATCATGCGCCACGACGTGACCTTCCCGCTCTATGTCGAGGTGGACGAGATCTACAATCTCGCCTGCCCGGCCTCGCCGATCCACTACCAGCACGACCCCGTCCAGACGACGAAGACCAGCGTTCACGGCGCGATCAACATGCTCGGCCTCGCCAAGCGGCTCCGCGCCAAGATCCTCCAGGCCTCCACCTCCGAGGTCTACGGCGACCCGACGGTGCATCCGCAGACCGAAAACTACTGGGGCAACGTCAACCCGATCGGCTTCCGGTCCTGCTATGACGAAGGCAAGCGCTGCGCCGAGACGCTGTTCTTCGACTACCACCGCCAGCACCGGCTGCGGATCAAGGTGGCGCGCATCTTCAATACCTACGGGCCCAGGATGCATCCGCAGGACGGTCGCGTGGTATCCAACTTCATCATGCAGGCGCTCGCCGGCGCGCCGATCACGATCTATGGCGACGGTAGCCAGACCCGGTCGTTCTGCTTCGTCGACGACCTGATCGAGGGGTTGATCCGCCTCATGGAGACGGGCGACGAGATCACCGGACCGATGAACATCGGCAACCCGGTCGAAATGTCGATCCGAGAACTGGCCGAGGCGGTGATCGAGCTCACCGGCTCGCGGTCGGAACTGGTGTATGAACCCCTGCCGCACGACGATCCGGTGCAGCGGAAGCCGGACATCGCCTTTGCGCGCCGTGCGCTCGGCTGGGAGCCGAAGGTGAAGCTGAAGGACGGGCTGAAGCGGACGATCGCCTATTTTGCGGCGCTCCGCGAGGACCTTGAAGCGACGGGAGGGGTAGGCAATGGCTGACAGTAACGCGACCGGTGCCGGAGGCGGAACGGGCCGCGCCGTAATCTGGATCGCGGCGGCGGTCATCGCCTGCCTCAGCGTCTTCCTGATCAACGGCCGGCCGCTGTTCTACTTCGACACGGTGGGCTACATCTCGCAGGGTCACACCGGGTTGCGCCAGCTCGGCATCAGGGGCGAATCCCCTCTGAACGTGCGGATGGAGAAGATCAGGGCGCAGAAGGCCGCCGAAGGGGTGGTCGAAGGCGTCCCCGACACGACCGAAATCGAGGCGGAGAATACCGTCGACGGCTCGCGTTCGACCGTCTATGCCCTGACCACCGCGCTGCTCGCCCGATTTCATGCGCTCGAAGGTCTCATGCTGCTCAACATCGCGGCAGTCCTGATCGCCATCTGGCTGCCGATGCGTGTCGCCTCCCGCCGATGGGGCCTGTCTGTGCCCGTAAGCGAAGCCGTCGCGTTGCCGGTGATCGTGGCCTGCCTCGGATCGCTTCCCTTCTTCGTCGCCTATCTCATGCCCGACACCTTCGCGCCGGTCCTGCTTCTGGTGATCGGGACATTGACCGTGTTCGGACGCGGGATGCGACCGTGGGAGGTGATCCTCGCCATCCTCGTCGGCATTTTCGCCATCGTCTCGCACCTTTCCCATCTCGCGATCGGGCTCGTGATGATCCCCGCGGTCGCGTTGATCTCGCTCATCCTGTCGCGGCAAAGGTGGTGGCTGCCGGTCGCCTATGTGGCGCTGATCGTGGGGGCGGGGTTCACCGAGCAAAGCCTGCTCAGGACTGCGGCGAAGGCGGTTTCCGATGCGGAAGTGGTGATCAAGCCCTATATCACCGCGCGGATGATCGAGGACGGGCCGGGGCTGAAATACCTCGACAAGTACTGCCCCGACGCGCATATCCCGACCTGCAAGCTGCACGAGGCGCTGCAATGGTCGGACGATCCCTACCGGATCACTGCGAGCCATATCACCTTTGAGACCTCGCCCCGGCTCGGCTCGTTCCGGCTGATGACCCCCGAGAATCAGAAGGCGGTCGCCGACGACCAGATCGCGTTCTTCTTCGCGGTGCTGAGGGACCAGCCCTTCGGAGTCTTCCGGGCGCTGCTGCGCAACGTCTTCGTGCAGGCAGGCTGGGTCTCGGTGGAAATGACGATCCCGACCGACAACATCATCGCGCAGAACGCCGACGTGACCGGGCTCGCCTTCTCGACCTTCGATCACGGACGAATCACCCGCGACACCGCGTGGCTCGGGCCGGTTACGCTCTGGCAGCAGTTCCTCTACGCCGCCTCGCTCGCCGTCATCCTCGCGCTCGTCCTGCTTCCGCGCCGCGTTCCCGGAGAGATCAAGGCGCTCGCCGTCATGGTGATACTCGGCATTCTCGCCAACGCGCTCGTCTGCGGCGGCATCTCGCAGCCGGCGACACGATACGGAGCACGGGTGATCTGGCTCCTGCCGCTCATCGCGACGATTCTCGTCGTCTTCGCGCGCCGGTCGCGGCGGTTCGACGTGCCGGCGGAGGCGCGTGCATGACGGCGCCGATGGCCATCTCAGTGGTGATGCCGGCCTTCCGGGCAGAGGCTCTCCTGCCGCGCGTGCTGGCGCCCCTGATGGCCATGCAGGCCCGCGGCGAGGTGGCCGAGGTGATCGTCGTCGATGACCGCTCGCCCGATGCCACGGCCGAGGTGGCGCTGCGGCTTGGCGCGCGGGTGCTGACGACGCCCGAGAATGGCGGGCCGGGGCTGGCGCGCAATCTCGCCGCCGAACATGCCGCGGGCGACATCCTGTGGTTCGTCGACAGTGACGTCATCGCCTGGGAGGACGGGGCGTCGAAGCTCCACCACGCCTTCGCCGATCCGCAGGTGGCGGCCGTCTTCGGCTCCTACGACGACGCGCCGGACGGGGCGCCCTGGTTCTCGCGCTACAAGAACCTCATGCACCGCTTCTATCACCAGAAGGCCAGCCGCGACGCGCAGACCTTCTGGGCGGGCTGCGGCGCCGTCCGCAAGGACGTGTTCCGTGCCATCGGCGGCTTCGACACCGCGACCTACCGCGTGCCCTCGATCGAGGATATCGAGCTCGGCTATCGCATACGCCGCGCGGGTGGGCGGATCGTGCTGGACCCGACGCTGCACGGCAAGCACCTCAAGGTCTGGACGCCGAAGAACGCCATCCACACCGACATCTTCCGCCGCGCGCTGCCGTGGTCGCGGCTGATGATCGCGCGCGAGGGTGTGGCGAACGACCTCAACACCAGCAACGGCGAGAAGCTGAAGGCGGTGGTCGCGGGTCTCCTGATCCTCTCGCTTCTCGCGCTGCCGTTTGCCCTGGCACTCTGGCCCGTCGTGCTGGGGCTGGTCGGTCTGGCGCTGGTGCTAAACTGGGATTTCGCCCGGTTCCTCCACCGGCACGGCGGGGCCGTCTTCGCGGCGCGTGCGCTCGCCTACCACCAGTTCTACTATGTCTATTCGGCGGCCGCATTCGTCTGGTGCCTGTTCGAATACCATGTGCTCGGCATCAGGAACCGGCTGCACGTGCCCTGAGGCGCACGGCCATGAACGGAAAACGGTGAAGGGAATGAAGGACATGAAGGATCGGGCCGCGGAGGCGGGGGCGATGGCGAGCCTCGCGTCGGAGGTCGAGGGCATGTCGCTCAGCGTCGTGATCCCCGCCTACAACGAGGAAGGCGCGGTGCGCCATACGATCGAGGACGTGCGCGCCCACCTGGATCCGCTCGGCATCCCCTACGAGATTATCGTGATCGATGACGGGTCCGAGGACCGGACGCTGGAGATCGCCCGCGAGACCGGGGTCGTGGTCGATTCGAACCAGGTCAACACCGGCTATGGCGCGAGCCTCAAGCGCGGGATCAGGCACGCCCAGTACGAATATGTCGCAATCCTCGACGCCGACGGGACCTATCCCGCGCGCTACCTTCCGCCGATGCTCGCCATGTGCCGCAACCAGGACATGGTGGTGGGCGACCGGGGGGCGGCGATGAAGAACGTTCCGATGATCCGTCGCCCGGCGAAGTTCATCCTGAACCACTTCGCCTCTTTCCTCGCCGAGAGGAAGCTGAACGATCTGAACTCCGGCCTGCGCATATTCCGCAAGTCCGAACTCGTGCCCTTCGTGCCGCTCCTGCCGCAGAAGTTCTCGTTCACGACGACGATCACGCTCTGCATGGCCTGCAACGGCAAGCGGATGATCTACACGCCGATCGAATACGGCAAGCGCGTGGGCAAGTCGAAGATCCGCCCCGTCGACTTCCTCAACTTCATCATCCTCGTCCTCAGGATGACCGTCCTCTTCAACCCGCTGCGCGTCTTCATCCCCCTCGGGCTGGCGCTGATGGCGCTCGGGGTGACGAAGTTCGTCTACGACATCTTCATGGACAACCTTTCGGAAACCACGA
Source organism: Albidovulum sp. (assembly GCF_008933605.1). Taxonomy (GTDB): domain Bacteria; phylum Pseudomonadota; class Alphaproteobacteria; order Rhodobacterales; family Rhodobacteraceae; genus Albidovulum. The sequence goes on along the minus strand of NZ_WBUS01000028.1, from coordinate 12,695 downwards.
TCTTCGCGTTCCTGTCCGCGCTCATCATCTGGTCGCTCGGCCTCATCGCCGACATGATCTCGCGCCTGCATCTGAGGCCCTGACGTGGCGATCCCGGGCAAGGCGCTGAGGAAATGGGCGATCCGGGCGGCCGGGTCGGCCGCGGCGCTTGCGCTCATCTTCTGGTTCCTGCCGAAGGAGGCGATCCTTCAGGGCTTCACCCGGCTGAGCTGGACGCTCTTCCTCTCCGTCCTGGCGGCGTTCCTGCTCTGCCACGTCGCCACGGCGACGAAATGGTGGCTCTTGATGGATCGCGCGATCCCGTTCGTGACGGCGCTGCGCGCCCATTTCGCCGGGCTCGCCGCAAACCTCTGCCTGCCCGGCGCAGCGGGAGGCGACGCGGTGCGGGCGGGGCTTGCCCATGTCTCGCTCCGCGATGGGCCGAAGGTGGCGGCGGCGGCGGTGGGCGACCGGATGATCGACCTCGTGGGCCTCGCCTGCCTGACGCTCTCGGGCCTCGTGCTGCTTGGCGGGAGGGGTGGCAGCCGCGGGCTCGCCTTCGGCCTCAGCGGGCTTGTCTTCGGGCTTGCGATCGCCGGCCTCTTCCTCTTCCCCGCCGTCGCGCGGATGGTCTGGGGCCGCCGGCCCGGCCTGCCCGCCCGGGGGCTCGCCCTCCGGGTGGCCGACGCCTTCGCGGCCCTCGGCAAGAAGCCCGGTCTCCTCCTCTTCACGCTCGCCCTCTCGGCGGCGATCCAGTCGGTGCTCATCTGGCTTTCGGTGAAGCTGGCGGAGCCGGTGGGCGTGCACGTGCCGCTCGCGGCATGGTTCTTCGCCTGGCCGATGGCCAAGATCATCGCCACCCTGCCCATCTCGCTCGGCGGGCTCGGTGTGCGGGAAAGCTCGCTCGCCGCCCTCCTCCTGCCCTTCGGGGCCGGCGCGCCCGAGGTCGTGGCCTCCGGCCTCGCCTGGCAGGGCATCCTCTATCTCGCGGGCGCCCTCGGCGCGGCGGTTCTCGTCGCGTCGGGCGGCGGGTTCCGGCCCGCTCCGCAGGCGGTGGCCCGGCCCATCACGGAGATGTCGGAATGACGGCAAAGGCCGCTGCGGGCCAGCGCCCGCGTGTGACGGTTCTGGGTGCGGGACCGGCCGGGATCGCGGCCGCCTTTGCGCTCTCGAAGGGCAAGGCCGAGGTCGAGGTGCTGGAGCGTGCGCCCGTCGCCGGCGGCAACTCCACCTCGTTCCAGATCGACGGGATCTGGTGCGACTACGGTTCGCACCGGTTCCACCCGGTGGCCGACCCGGAGGTGCTGGCCGACGTGAAACGGCTTCTCGGCCCCGACCTGCTCTTGCAGCCCCGGCATGGCCGCATCCGGCTCGGCGGGCGCTGGATCCACTTCCCGCTGAAGCTTCAGGACGCGCTCCTGAAGCTGCCGCCGGCCTTCGCGGCCTCGCTCCTTGGCGACATGGCGCTGAAGAAGTTCCGCAAGAAATCCACCGGCCCGCGCAGCTTCTCCTCCGTCCTCTACGACGGCCTCGGCCCGACGATCTCGGAGAATTTCTACTTTCCCTACGTGCGGAAGCTCTGGGGGCTCGACCCCGACAAACTGGCCGTGACGCTGGCCGAGCGGCGCGTCTCGGGTTCGTCGGTAGGCAAGATCCTCGGCAAGATGGTCCGCATGGTTCCCGGTCTCAGGGGCGCGACGACCGGGCGGTTCTTCTATCCGAGGCATGGTTTCGGGCAGATTTCCGGGGCGATGATGGCGGCGGCGGAATCACAGGGCGCGGCCTTCCGTTTCCGGGCCGACATCCTCAGGATCGAGCGCGAGGGCAGTCACGTGACCGCCGTGGTGATGAAGGATGGCGACCGCGAGAGCCGCCTTGCCGCCGACCAGGTCTATTCCACCATCCCGCTCACGACCGTGGTACGGCTGATGGATCCGCCCCCGCCGCCCGAGGTGATCGAGGCGGCGAAAGCCATCCGGTTCCGGGGCATGATCCTTGTCTACCTCATCCTCGGGACCGACCGCTTCACCGAGTATGACGCGCATTACTTCCCGGAACTGTCGATCCCGATCAGCCGGATGTCGGAGCCGAAGAACTACAATTCCGCCGCAGGACCGGCGGACCGCACGATCCTCTGCGCCGAGCTGCCCTGCGATCCCGGCGAGAAATGGTGGGACATGTCGGACGCCGAACTCGGGCGACATTATTGCGAATGGCTGGGGCAACTCGGCCTTCCCGTCACGGTGCCCGTGATCCGGACCGAGACGCGGCGGATCGCGCATGCCTATCCGGTCTACGACATCGACTACCAGCGCCATTTCGAGACGGTGGACAACTGGCTGTCGTCGCTCGACGGGTTCCTGAGCTTCGGCCGGCAGGGACTTTTCGCGCATGACAACACCCACCACGCCTTCGCCATGGCCTATGCGGCCGCCGAGGTGCTGACCCCGGAGGGAGCGGTCGACCGGGCAAGATGGGCCGCGCACCGCCACGAGTTCGAGAGCCACCGGGTCGAGGACTGACGTGGCGGGACCGGTCGTCGATATCCTCATGTATCACTCGGTCTCGAACCGGGGCGGCGCGACCTCCATCGCACCCTCGGTCTTCGCCGAGCAGATGGCCGCGATCGCCGAGGCGGGCGTGCCGGTGATCTCGCTCGACGACCTTGTGGCAAGCCGAACCGGGCGCCGCGAACTCGCGCCCCGCTCGGTCGTCGTCACATTCGACGACGGCTTTCAGGATTTCGCCGACGTTGCCTGGCCGGTGATGTCCGCGCACGGCTTCCGTCCCATCGTCTACCTTCCGACGGCCTTCATCGGCCGGACCGAGGGCTGGCGCGGCATCGCCGAGCCGCCGCGGGCGCTGATGGGATGGGGTACGATCCGGGCGCTCGCGCGTGACGGCGTAGCCTTCGGCAGCCATACCGTCCACCACCCAAACCTCACCGCCATGACGGGAGATGAGGTGGAGGCGGAGCTTCGTCGCTCCCGCTCCGAGATCGAGGAGCGCATCGGCACGGAGGTCCGGCATTTCGCGCCGCCCTACGGGCTCGCGGACGACAGCGTGCGCGCGCGGATCGCGGCGCATTACCAGACTTCGGTCGGCACGCGCCTCGGCGAGGCGAGGCCAGAGGACGACCTATTCGACCTGCCTCGGCTGGAGATGTTCTACTTCACCGACCGCGCCCGCTGGCGCGATCATCTGCGCGGCCGGGGCGCGTCCTACCTGGCGCTCAGACGCACCCTGCGTGCCGTGAAGGCACGGGTCACAAGCCCCTGGCAGGGTCTCGGGCAGGGCGGGACGTCGCGATGACCTTCGCGGGAGGCGCCGGGTGACGCCGCTGTCCATCGTCATGTTCACGACCTTCTATCCGCCCTATTCGTTCGGCGGCGATGCGATCGGCGTGCAGCGGATGGCGCGCGCCCTGGCGGCGCGCGGACATGACGTGACCGTCGTCCATGACGAGGACAGCTACCTGATCCTTGGCGGCAAGGTGCAGACGGAAGGACCGGCCGACGGCGTGCGGCGGATTGGGCTCAGGGCCCGCCACGGGCTTCTGTCGAACCTTCTGACCCAGCAGCTTGGCCGCCCCGTGACACATGCGGCCCGTATCCGCGAGATCATCGCCGACCGCAAGCCGGACATCCTGTGGTACAACAATACCTCGCTCATCGGCGGGCCGGGCCTTCTGCCGATCGGAGAGGGCCTGAAGGTCTACGAGGCGCACGAGCACTGGCTCGTTTGCCCGACCCACGTCCTCTGGCGCTACGGGCGGGAACTTTGCGACGAACGCCATTGCCTGAAGTGCCAGATCACCTACAGGCGCCCGCCACAGCTCTGGCGTCATACCGGGCTTCTCGGCCGCGCGCTCGACAACGTGGACCTGATCATCGCGAAAAGCGAATTCAGCCGGGCGAAGCACCGCGATTTCGGCCTCAGGCACGAGATGGAGGTTTTGCCCTACTTCCTGCCCGACCTGCCGAAACTCGCCGAGCCCTTCCGGGGCCATCCCCGGCCGTATTTCCTGTTCGTCGGGCGGCTGGAAAAGATCAAGGGCCTGCAGGATGTCTTCCCGGCGATGGACCGCTACCCGGAGGCCGACCTCCTCATCCTCGGCGATGGCGACTACGCCGGCGAGCTGAAACGGCTCGCCGCGGGGCGGAAGAACATCGAGTTCCTCGGCCGCAAGGCGCCGGAGGAGCTCGACGCCTATTACCGCGGCGCGCAGGCCTTGATCGTGCCCTCCGTCTGCTACGAGACCTTCGGGATCATCCTGATCGAGAGCTTCCGGCTCGGCACGCCCGTCATCGCCCGCCGGCTCGGCCCGTTCCCCGAGATCGTGGAGCGCGCCGGGGCAGGCGCGCTCTTCGAGAGCGAGGACGACCTCGTGGCCGCGATGCGGATGCTGCAGACCGACCCGGCGCACCGGGCGTCCCTCTCGGCGGCGGCGCGGACGGCCTTCGAGACGCATTGGCAGGAGGACCGGGTGATGGCGGCCTATGGCGCGGCATTCGCGCGGGCCGCGCATCGGCGGGGCGACCGGACGCTTGCGGCCCGCCTCAACGCAGGTGCGCTCGAAGGGCGGTGATCCGGGTCCCGCCGCCTAGCCCGCCAGCGACGCGATGCGGTGGGCATTGGCCATCACCGGGAAGGTGATCGTCGTCGCCGGGATCGCCGGCAGGACGCTCGCGTCGATCACGTGGAGTCGCGCGAGCCCGGAGGGCCGTCCCAGAGGGTCGGACTGCGCGCCCGAAGGATCGGCGGCCATCGGCAGGTTCGCGCCCACATGGAAGCTCGATCCCGGCGCCCCTCCCCGGGTGGCGAAGCTGAGTGCCACGAGGCCGGCGTCGCGCATCGCCGTGCCGATCCGGCCCGCCGCGGCCTTCACCACGCGAGACGTGTCGGGGTTTTCCTCGAGCCTCGGCCGCAGCCGCCCGTCCGGGGCGAGGGTGAGCGCGATCCGGTGCGAATGATCCGAATGCAGGAAGATCTGCGCGACCATCAGCCGGCGGGCCAGCGCGGTGAAGAGCGGGGCCGAGCCGGGCAGTTTCCGGGCGTAGTTCTGGATCAGGTCGCGGGCGTAGAACTCATTCCAGGAATAGACCTGCGCATGGACGAGGAAGGGCGACACGTCCGGCGCATCTAGCTCAAGGAAGACCTGCGGCAGGGTGTGGAAGCGGCCGCGGTCGGGGCGCGTCGCATTGCGCCAGCGGTGCAGCATCGGCAGGAAGGCATGCTGGCTGTCGCGGAGGGTGAGTGTGGCGGCACCCGGCGCGGAGGCGAGGAGGATGCGCGCCGTCTCGAGTACGCCCGCCCCGAGGAAGACGCGCGAGGCGTTCAGCGTCTCGCCTCCCTCGAGGTGCAGCGTCACGCCGGAACCGTCCTCCGCGAAGCGGGTGACGATGGCGCCGGGGCGGTAGCGGAAGGCAGGGTTTTCCCGCAGGCGCGCGATCTGGTCCCGGGCGGACCAGATCAGCCCGTAGGGGCAGCCGTGGAGGCAGAGGCCGCAGCGGTGGCAGCCCGCGTAGACGGCCTGCCGTGCCGCGCCGGCGGTAAGCCCCCGGGCTGCCAGCCGCTCGCGGGCGGCGGCGAGGCGGGTGAGGAATGCCTGCACCTGCACCGGATAGGGCAGCGGGCTTCGGCCCGCCATGGGCAGGGCCGGGAAGAGTCCCGCCAGATCGTCCTTGCGCCCGGCGACGGGCAGGAATCCGGCGACGGCGCGGTAATGCGCAGCGAGGTCGGCCTCGGTGACCGGCCAGCCTGCCATGTCGGCCTGCCGGTAGGGCAGGACGGCCGCGCCCCAGAGGTTGGAAAGCCCGCCCGCCGCACGCGAGGCGCGCAGGCCCATCCAGCCGGGCAGCTCGGCGAAGGTCGCGTCCCCCACCTCCATCGCGAAATCGGAGCCGTAGCGGCGGATCTGGCCCGCCGGACCCTCGAACTGCGGCGTCATCCAGGCGGGCCTGACCTCTGGCCCCCAGTCGTCCGGGTCGGTCGCGGCAAGCGCGGCGCGGCGGGCTTCGGCCGCGGGTTCCAGCTCCTTGCCACCGTCGAGCATCAGCACCGCGCGTCCGCGCGCCAGCAGCGCCGTCGCAGCGGCGACGCCGGCCGGGCCGGAGCCCACGACGACATCGGCCGCCTCAGTCACGGCGGAAGACGAGGACGTAGCCGTCCCCCAGGGTGCCGGGGAAGCAGTGCGCCATCTTCAGCGTCGCATCCGGCGGCGGCGGGTCATCGCAGGCATCGAATCCCTCGCGGAGCCCGGCATCGGCTGCGTATTGCGGGATGTCGCGCTCCACCCGGGCGGGGAAGCCGGCGACGACAAAGACGGTGCCGGGGGCGGCCATCGCGGCGCGGTATTCGTCGTCGGAATAGACGACCGGCCAGTCGGCGCCGTAATAGGCAAAGTTCTGTCCCGCGTAGCCGAGCGCGATGGCCCTGTCGCCTGGCTTGCGCGCGCCCTCGACGAAGGCGAAGGCGCCGGCAATGTCCTGTTTCGGGAAGGCGTAGTTGCGCTTCGCCAGATAGGCGGAGATCAGCACCATGAGGACGACGCCGAGGGTCCAGAGCGCACGCGTCACCCGCTCTCCACCCGCGAGGCTGCCGACGATCGTGCAGGAGAGGCGTACGCCGGCCACGATGAGGATCATCAAGAGCCCGATGTCGACGAAGAAGAACCGCGGCCAGATTCGCATCCCCACCGCCATGAGGAGCGCCGTGGTCAGGACGATGTGCAGCGCGACGACGGGCGCGAAGAGCGGTGCCGCGCCGTGCAGGCTGATCGCGCCGAGGATGCAGAGCACAAGCACGGCCGCGCCCACCACAGGCACGAGCGGACCCGCGTCGCCAATGCCGGTCCGGATCGCCTCGAACGCGGTCCAGACCGGGTTCTGGTATTCCTTCATCAGGTCCACTGCCGAGCCTTCGGAAACCGTGGACACGGCGTGGAACAGGCTTGGAAGGATCGGCAGGTAGACGAGAATGGTCAGCAGGCCGCCGATGAGGAAACCGAGGAAGGGAATCCGGACGACGGGGGCCCGAAGCGTCCCGCGCAGGGCGCGCGTCAGGACGACGGCGAGCCAGACAAAGCCGAGGGCTACGAAGAAGAAGGCCCCCGTCAGGTGGGTGAAGACGGCCCCCACGAGGCAGAGCGCGAAGGGAATCCAGTTGCGCCACTCCGGCGCCTTCATGCCCCGCAGGAAGTAGAGAAGCCCGAGCGTCGAGAAGAGCGCGAGCCCGGTGTAGCCGCGGGCATTCTGGGAAAACCAGATCTCGTGGTAGCTGAGCGCGAGGAGGAGCGCCGTGACATGGGCGATGGTGGTGCCGGCCACCTCGCGCGCCAGCGCCCAGGTCGCCCAGATCGTGGCCACCCCGAAGAGCATCGCCGGCAACCGCACGGACCAAGGGGCCTCCCCGAAGGCTTCGATCGACAGCTTTGCCGCGAAGTTGTGCAGATAGTGGTGGTTCATCGAGTAGCTTTGCAGCATCTCGCCCCAGCGGAAATGCACATGGGTCACGAGGGTCTGGATCTCGTCGTGCCACATCGGCGCATTGAGGTTCCCGAGCCGCAGCGCGGTGGCGAGCGCCAGGATGAGGGCGAGCCAGAGGATGTCGGTGCGCGAAGCGGATTTCATCGTCATGCCGGCTGCAGGCCGCGTTTCTCGGCGATGATGTCGCCGATGATCTCGGACAGCGGGCGGCGCGGCCGGAAGCCGATCGTGCGTTCCAGCTTTGACACGTCGGGCAGGCGGCGCGCCATGTCCTCGAAGCCGGCGGGGTAGACGTCGGAATAGGGGACGAGGCGGATTTCCGAACGCGACCCGGTCATCTCGATCACCGTCTCGGCGAGCGCGCGGATCGTCACCTCCTGGTCGTTGGCGACGTTGAAGACCTCGCCTCGTGCCGCCGGCGTCGCCATCAGCCGCACCAGCGCCTCCACCACGTCGGCGACATGGCCGAAACAGCGTGACTGCTCGCCGGTGCCGTGGACCATCAGGGGGCGGCCGTCGAGCGCCGCCTGCACGAAGTTCGGCAGGACCATCCCGTAGCGTCCGGTCTGGCGTGGCCCCGTGGTGTTGAAGAAGCGCAGGATCACGGCCGGCAGGCCCACCTCGCGGACGTAGGCCAGAGTGAGGAACTCGTCGAGCTGCTTGGCCGAGGCGTAGGACCAGCGCAGGTTCTTCGTCGCCCCGATGGTCAGGTCGTCATCCTCACAGAAGGGGAATTTCGTCGCCTTGCCATAGACTTCCGAGGTCGAGGCGACAAAGGTCGGCTTGCGGTCCCTGAGCGCCGCCTTCAGCACGTTCTCGGTGCCGTTGATATTCGTCAGGATGGAGCGCGAAGGTTCGTCCATGATGAGCTTCACGCCGACGGCGGCAGCGAGGTGGAAGATCACATCGGCCTCGTCGACGAGGCTCTGGACCAGCGAGGGATCGAGGATCGTGCCGACGACAAGACGGAAGCGGTTGCTGCCGGCGAGGCTGGCGAGGTTCTCGCGCCGTCCGGTCGAGAGATCGTCGAGCGCGGTGACGGAATGACCCTCGGCCACGAGGCGTTCGGAAAGATGCGAGCCGATGAAGCCGGCACCGCCCGTAATGAGTATCTTCATATCCCCTCGCGTGAAATTCCGCCCGCCAATCCGGCCGCGATCCTAGCATGGGGCCCGGGCCTCGGCCATGCGGATATCCCCACTTTGCTCGCGGCCGGAAACAGTTCTGCGGCGCGGCGCCCGGTGGACCGGAGGCGCGAACACTCGCGCGCGCGGACATTCCGTCCAGCCGCGCCGTGCCACAGAATCGTTTTTCCATCCGGTCATGACCTTACGGCAGGCAAATCGCTCCAAAACCGGCAGGCAGGTGTGATTGTCCGCTCCGAAGGTACAACATTCCGGACTGTCCATCGGGCGTTTGCCTGTCTAAACCGATACGTGCATGTTACCGTAGGACCGTGTTATTTGGCGGCCGCTTCGGACGCGTTGGTGCGAGTTTGACCATGACGAATGCCTTTTCGCTGTTCTCGTCCCTGAAGGACCGGATTGCCCGCCACGAGGCCCGTGTCGCCACCGTGGGGCTCGGCTACGTCGGTCTGCCGCTGGCTCTGACGATCAGCGAGGCAGGGTTTCCGACGACGGGACTCGACCTGAACGAGGCACGTGTCGCCGCGATCAACGCCGGCGAGCGCGTGATCTCCTATTTTCCCGAGGACCGGATCCGCAACGCCGTCGCCGGCGGCCGGTTCTCGGCGACGCATGACCGCACGTCCCTTGCCGGGGTCGACGTGATCCTGATCTGCGTGCCGACCCCCCTGTCACCCCGGCGGGAGCCGGACCTGAGCTATGTCCTCCGCGCGGCCGAGAGCATCGCCGAATGGCTGCAGCCCGGCCAGCTCGTCGTGCTGGAAAGCACCGTCTGGCCGGGCGCGACGGCGACCGTGGTGAAACCGATCCTCGAAAGCCGAGGACTGCGCGCCGGCGAGGACTTCTTCCTCGCCTTCTCGCCCGAGCGCGAGGATCCCGGCAACCACAAGTTCGACACGCGGTCGATCCCGAAGGTCGTGGGTGCCGATGACGCCCGGTCGCGCGAACTGATCGACCTCTTCTATTCGCAGATCGTGACGAAGACCGTGCCCGTCAGCTCGCTCGCCACGGCCGAGGCGGTGAAGCTCGCCGAGAACAGCTTCCGCACCGTGAACATTGCGCTCGTCAACGAGATGAAGGTGGCGATGGAGGCGATGGGCGTCGATGTCTGGGAGGTCGTGCAGGCAGCCGCCACAAAGCCCTTCGGCTACATGCCGTTCTTTCCGGGTCCCGGAATTGGCGGCGACTGCATCCCGGTCTCGCCGGCATACCTTTCGTGGCGGGCAAAGGACGTGGGTTCGGCCATGCCGATCGTCGATCTGGCGCGGACGAACAACGAAAACGCCCCCGACATGATCGCCGGGCGCGTCGCGGTGGAACTGTCGAAGCACTCCAGGGTGCCGGTTACGGGCGCGCGGGTCCTGATTCTCGGCATCGCCTACAAGAAGGACGTCGAGGACACCCGTGTCAGTCCGGCGCTCGCAATCCTCAAGCGGCTTGAGGCGATGGGGGCAACGTGCGACTTCCACGATCCCTATTTCCCTGTGATGCCGTTGACGCGCGACGACCCGGACCTGGCGGGCCGCAGGTCCGTGCCGCTGACGGAAGAGGTCGTGGCCGGCTATGACGCCGTCCTGGTGGCCACCGACCACAGTCTTGTAGACTATGCGCTGGTGGCCCGCGTGGCCCGGCTTCTGCTCGATACGCGCAACGTGTTCGCGGCCCGCGGCCTGCTGCCGCCGGCGGGCCGCTTCGTCAAGATCTGAGTGTGCCGCGCTGCGGCGTCATGAGTGTTGGAGGAGCGATTCGGATGTTTTTTCTTCTTAGTGTGTTGCGAGTGACGACTTTCAACCCTTGGTTGAGTTTCGGTCCTGTCGCCGTTCCGCTGCAGGTGCGAAAGGCAACGAAGCGACGGTGAAACCCCGGATTGGTTCCGTTCATGGCGCGCTTGTCACGCACTGAGACGAAGATGATTTTGCCCCTGCGGCGCCAGACTGTATAGTTGCCGGCGTAGGGTGGATTTGAAGTTAGAGCGATTTTTCGGGAACGGTGGTGGTCGGAATGCAGAAGGAAGAGCTTTGTCCCGTCGTGGTGATCGGCGGCGGCCCTGCCGGGCTGACCGCAGCCTACGAGTTGCAGAAGCGCTCGGCAAAGCACAAGCCGATGGTCTACGAGGGCGGGACCATGGTCGGTGGCATTTCGCGCACCGAGTCCAACAACGGCTACCGGTTTGACATCGGCGGCCACCGCTTCTTCACGAAGGTGAAGGAGGTCGAGGACATGTGGCACGAAGTGCTGCAGGACGATTTCATCACCGTGCCGCGCCTCAGCCGCATCTACTACCGCGAAAAGTTCTTCGACTACCCGCTGAAGCTGTTCAATGCGCTCACCAACATCGGTCCCTACGAGTCGATGCGCATCCTTCTCAGCTACTTCAAGTGGCAGGTCCGTCCCTACAAGAAGGAGGAAAGCTTCGAGGAGTGGGTGATCAACCGCTTCGGCGGGCGGCTCTACATGCACTTCTTCCGCAGCTACACGCAGAAGGTCTGGGGCATCAATCCGAAGGAAATCCGTGCGGACTGGGCCGCCCAGCGGATCAAGAACCTCTCGCTCTTCAAGGCGGTGTGGAACGCGATTTCCGGCGCGAACGACACGACGAGCCTGATCGAGGAATTCCAGTATCCGCGCCTTGGCCCCGGCATGATGTGGGAGCGCACGGCCGAACTGGTGGAGGAGCGCGGTGGCGAGGTACATCTGCGTTCGGAGGTCATCCGCGTGAACCGCAAGGGCAATCGCGTGATCTCCGTCGACGTGAAGCACTGGCACGAGGACGGCCGGGCGCCGGTGACGGAGCGCGTGGAGGGCGAGCACTTCGTCAACACGATGGCGCTGCGCGACCTGATCCACGCCTTCGACCCGCCGCCGCCGCCCGAGGTCGTGGAGGCGGCCGACAAGCTGAAGTACCGCGACTTCCTGATCGTCACGCTGGTTCTCGACCACGCCGACCCGTTCAAGGACAACTGGATCTACATCCATTCGCCGAAGGTGAAGGTCGGCCGCATCCAGAATTTCCGGGCCTGGTCGAAGGAGATGCTGCCCGACCAGAACACCGCTTCGATCGGGATGGAGTATTTCTGCCAGCAGGGTGACGGTCTCTGGACCATGTCGGACGAGGATCTGCGCAAGCTCGCCTCGCAGGAACTGGAGCAGCTCGGTCTTGCCAAGGCGACCGACGTGGTCGGCGCCGCGATCATCCGCCAGCCAAAGGCCTATCCGGTCTACGACGGCGAATACCGCGCCGCGCTCGACGTGCTGGAGGACTGGCTCCTCGGCCTCGAGAACTTCCAGACGGTCGGCCGCAACGGCCTGCACCGCTACAACAACCAGGATCACTCGATGCTCTCGGCGATGTATGCCGCGCGCAACATCCTGGGCGAGAAGAACGACGTCTGGAACGTCAACGTCGAACGCTCCTACCACGAGGAATTCGAGGTCAAGAAACCTGCCGGAAGCGTCAAGCCGGCCCTGGCGGCCGAGTGATCCTGGCGGAGCCGTCCCCCCCGGCGCAGGCGAAGGGCTTGATCTTCAAGCCGGTGTGAGGCTGGCGGCGGCATTGCGCACCGCAACGGCCTCAAGGGCGCGAATCGGAAGGGACAGGCACGGGCGGAGCTGCGGCGGTTTATTTCCGCTTGGTTAACGATGAGCGCGGCGTGGGCCGGTATCGTTCATGGCAACCAGTGGTTGTCCGAAAAATGGCACTCTCGCGGCGCGATTCCGGCGCAATTCCGTCATGTTTCCGACAATTCTGCGCTCAAAAATGGGCCTCAGGTCACGAGTTTGAACGTAAAAAAACCACAATCCCCGCACCCGGAGGCACATCCCAATGACCGATCTCGTCGAGAAAGCCCGCCTTGGCCGCACCAGCGCACTTGCCCATATTTCCGCCGGCACCCGGATGGGGCATGGCTGTGGCCGCGATACCGTGGCCCGTCACTCCGTCCCGATCGCCTTCGTGTCGAGCCGCGCGAAGCTTGGCGGGCGGTGATCCGGCCGCAAGTTGTGCCCGGCAAAGGGGCGCGTCCGGGGACGCGCCCTTTTCTTTTTGAAATCAGGCTTCTGGCCCCTCCCTCCCGGCGCCCCTGGC
>NZ_WBUS01000213.1 GCF_008933605.1 Albidovulum sp. | reverse complement strand
TCCAGGGCCACTTCGGCGACCTTGTTCTTGTAGTCCTTCTTTGGATCCATGCCGAGCATCAGCTTGATGCCGGCGAAGACGCTTGAGTCATTGAGCCAGATCTCGGCGCGCTCCGGATCGAGGCGGCGGCGCCGCGACCGAGCGCCCGCATCAGCCCGTCGTAGGCGACCACGGTGCCGAGGAGGAGGAAGCGCCCCGTGGCCTTCAGTTCGTCCCGATCGAAACCGAGCACGAAGAGCGCCATGGCGACCGTCGCCATGCCCACGAGAAACGCGAGCAGCTTCAGCCCGAGCGTCGCCGATACCGGTGCGATGCCGAGGATGGCGCCGAGGACGGTGTCGCCAAAGAGCCCGCCGAGGCCGAAGCTGTGCGCCCAGGCGGGCCCGGCCACATGGGTCGAGGCATAGACCGACATCAGGGCGACGGCGATCGGCGCGAAGATGACGCGCGACAGCGCGCGGTCCTCGCCGCGGTGGGCGACGAAGCGGGCGCCCCAGGCCGCGAAGATCACGGCGATCATCCAGGCGCCGTGACCGGCGATGACGAAGAGCGGCGAGGCCAGCGCGGCGCCGAAGCGGCCGAGGAGGTTGCGCGCCGGCTCGTCCGTCGCGGCGAGCCAGGAGGGGTCGTCGGGCGAATAGCTCAGGAGCATCATCGCAGTCAGGAGCCCGAGCCCCAGAAGCACTACGCCCAGAAGCTCCTTGCCGCGCCGTTCGAGCGCCGCCTGGATGTTCTGGTCCAGAAGCGGATCGCGCTGGCGTGCCTGGTAAGATGCCATTCCCTCGTCCCTCAACCGTACAGGCAGGCGCGGATCTTCCGCAGCCCCCGCTGCATCTCTTCTTTGGGGGCCACCATCGCCACGCGGATGTAGCCCTTGCCCGGATTGTGGCCGCCGACCTCGCGGGCGAGATAGGCGCCAGGCAGCACCCGGACCCCCGTCTCGCGCCAGACCCTGATCGCCGCGGCCTCGCCGTCGTCGACCGGAAGCCAGAGGAAGAAGCCGCCCTCGGGACACTGGTAGCCCTGCACGCCCGCGAAGACCCGGTCGGCCAGGCGGAACTTTTCCTGATAGAGCGCGCGGTTCGCCTCCACATGCGCCTCGTCGCCCCAGGCCCGTTCCGAGACATGCTGGACCGGCAGCGGCAAGGGCGCGCCGCCGTAGGCGCGAAGCTGGCGGAACCGGGCGATGGCCTCACGTCCGCCCGCCACGAAGCCGGAGCGGAGCCCGGCGAGGTTCGACCGCTTGGAGAGCGAGTTCATCACCACGACCCGCTCGGGGTCGGCGCCGATCTCGGAGGCGACCTCAAGCGCGCCGACCGGCGGATGGTCGCGCCAGATCTCGGAATAGCATTCGTCGGAAAGGAGGACGAAGTCGTGCCGTTCCGCGAGCCGGATGAGCCCGGCGAGGTAGTCGCGCGGCGCGACCGCGCCCTGCGGGTTCGCGGGCGAACAGACGTAGGCCACACCCACCCGGTCGAGGAGCGCCGTCGGCAGGCCCTCGTAGTCCGGCAGGAAGCCGGTTGCCGCGGTCGCGGGGACGAAGACAGGCTCCGCCCCGACGGCGAGCGCAGCCGCGGCATAGGGCTGGTAGAACGGGTTCGGCATGAGAACGACAGGCTGCTGGCCCTGCTTCACTTCGGGGCAGAGCGCGAGGCAGGCGTCGAAGAGCCCTTCGCGCGTGCCGTTCAGCACCATGATCCGTTCGGGGCCAATTTCGGCGCCGTAGCGGAGCCTGATCCAGCCGGCGATGGCGGCGAGGAGGCCGGGCGTGCCCTCGTTGGGCGGATAGCGGTTAAACTCCGCCATATGGGCATTGAGGACCGGCGCGACGAAGTCGGGAATGGCGTGCTGCGGCTCGCCGATCGTCATGGTGACGGGCTCGCCCCCCGCCGGATGCGGGTCGAGGAGTTTCCGCAGGCGCGGAAAAGCATATTCCGGAAGGTTCGAGAACCGCTCGGGAAACGTCATTGCTGCCTCAATCGTCGGAGTCGTTCCGCCCCGTTTGACCGCAATCTAGCGGGCCGCGCGCGCCCGGTCCAGAAAAAGCAATGCTTTCCGGGGGCTGGCGCGGGGGAATTGTGGCTTTTCGGCCCCTGCGCCGCCGGGACTGCCCGGGGACCGCCGCGGGACCCCGTCAGGCCAGCGCCCGTTCCGCCGCCGCGCCGAGGCGGAGAAGCCGCTCCTCGCCCATCGGCCGACCCATGAGCGTTATCCCGGTCATCGGCAGGCCGGTGGGAAGGGTCAGGGCGCAGAGGCCCATCAGGTTGCCGATCCGGGTATTGCGAAGCGCCAGCAGATTCTCGGCGGCGAAGTATGCCTGGTCGGCAAGAAGCCGATCCGTCTCGGGCGGGAGGTTCGCCACGGTAGGGACGAAAACGGCGTCATAGGCGGCCGTCCGATCCGCCCAAACCTCGCGCAGCGCGCGGAGCCAGCGCCAGGCGGCGACGAAATCGACCCCCGAGTGCTGGGCGCCGGCGCGGAAGCGTTCGAGGATCGGCGGGTACATCCGCTGCGGCGCGGCCTCGATCTCTGCCCGCCAGGTGGCGTAGGCCTCGGTCGTGAAGAGGACACCGGAGAGACCCATGGCATCGGCAAGCTCCGGCACCGCGCCGCGGTCGAGCGTCGCGCCGGCGTCCGTCAGCCGTTCGAGCGCATGGGCGAAACCGGCGGCCGGTTCGGGGCGGATGTCGTCATGGGCGACAGTTTCGAGCACGAGGAAGCGGGTCCCCTTGAGCGTCGCGCCGGCGACGTCTGCGGGCTTGCCGCCCTCGAGCGCGGCGAGAAGGAGCGCGGCATCCTCCACCGTGCGGCAGATCGGCCCGACCGTGTCGAAGCTTTCGGCGAGGGGGACGACACCCTTGAGGGAGAGCCGGCCAGAGGTGGTCTTGAGCCCGACGAGATCGTTCCATGCGGCCGGCAGGCGAACCGAGCCGCCCGTGTCCGATCCGATCCCGGCGGCGGCCAGTCCGAAGGCCACGGAGGCCGCAGCGCCGGAGGAGGAACCGCCGGGCGCGCGGGCGGGATCGTTCACGTTGGGTGGCGTCGCCGTCATCGGGTTGAGGCCGAGACCGGAGAAGGCAAGCTCGGTCATGTGGGTCTTGCCGAGGCAGACGAGGCCCTGCATCGCCGCGTTCCGGAGCACCTCGGCGTCCCCTGCCGGCACTCGGCCGGCAAGGAGCCGCGAGCCCGCCTCAGTCGCCACGCCTCCGGTATCGAAGAGGTCCTTCCACGAGACCGGCACCCCGTCGAGGGGCGAGAGCCGGAGCCCGGCCTTCGCGCGGCGGGCGGCGGCGGCGGCTTCCTCGAGCGCGCGGTCCTCGGTGAGGCGCGCGTAGATGCTGTCCCAGAGGGGGTGCGCCCGGATCGCGTCGAGGAAGGCGGCGGTGAGTTCCTCGGGGTCGATCTCGCCCCGCCCGATCGCGCGGCCCAGGTCGCCCGCGCTCATCTGCCGCCATTCCGCCATGCCCGCCTCCGCTGCTTCGGGCAAGACGGTAGCGGCAGGCGACCGCATGGACAATCCCGGCCGGGCGGGGATAGTGGAGGTCATGCGATATGATGCGGATGTGATCGTCACGGGCGGCGGGCTGAATGGCCCGGCGCTGGCGCTGGCGCTGGCGCGGGCGGGGCTGACCGTCACCGTGATCGACGCGCAGCCCGCGACGGCGCGGGCGGAGGCGGGTTTCGACGGCCGGGCCTATGCGCTCGCCCTCGCGTCGAAGCGGCTTCTGGAGGCGGTGGGGGTCTGGGACCGGGTAGCGGCGAACGCGCAGCCGATCCTGGAGATCAAGACCTCGGACGGGCGGCCGGGAGAGGGGCCGTCACGCTTCTTCCTGCATTTCGACGCGGCCGAGATCGAGGAAGGCCCGATGGGGTTCATGGTCGAGGACCGCCACCTCTATGCGGCCTTCCTCGATGCGATGCGGGCGGAGCCCCGAATCACCCACCTGCCGGCGACGACGGTGGCGGCGCAGGAAGCCGGGCCGGCGGCGATCACCGTGACGCTCTCG
>NZ_WBUS01000212.1 GCF_008933605.1 Albidovulum sp. | reverse complement strand
GCTCATGGCGGATTCCTCAGGCAAGGAAGTTTCGTGGCGGATCAAGGCCCGGATAGAATATTGCGCTGCGCTGCGCAAGCGGGCTTTGCAGGTGCAGAAAACAGCGCCGGACGGGACGTCGGGATCGCGTCGGTCTTGCGTCGGTTTTCCGTCGGGCATCCGTCCCGACAGAGGGCGGCCTTGACCCGGACCCGCGGGACAGGGAGAACCGGAGCAGAACCGAGGGAGCCGCGCCGATGAGCCTGACCGTCACCCGCGACCGTTTCCCGCTCAGGGAGGTCTTCACCATCTCGCGCGGGTCGAAGACGGAAGCCGCCGTGCTGACGGTCGCGCTTTCCCGCGAGGGCGCGACCGGCCGGGGCGAATGTGTGCCCTACGCGCGCTACGGAGAAAGCCTCGACAGTGTCGCGGCAGAGATCTCCGCGCTGCCAGAGGTCATCGACCGCGCGACGCTCCAGAACCTGCTGCCTGCCGGCGCGGCGCGCAACGCGGTCGACTGCGCGCTCTGGGACCGGGAGGCGAAGCGGGCCGGCCGGCCGGTCTGGCAACTCGCGGGCCTTCCGGCGCCGGCGCCCGTCACGACCTGCTTCACCCTTTCGCTCGACACGCCGGAGCGGATGCGGGCGGCGGCGGCGCGGGCGGCGGGCCGGCCGATCCTGAAGATCAAGCTTGGCACCGAGGAGGACATGGCGCGACTGGAGGCGGTGCGCGCGGGTGCGCCGAAGGCGAGGATCGTGGTCGACGCGAACGAGGGCTGGACGGCGGAGGTCTATTCCGCGCTCGCGCCGCACCTGAAGCGGCTGGGCGTGGCGCTGGTGGAGCAGCCCTTGCCCGCAGGCGCGGACGGAATGCTGGCCGAGATCGCCCGCCCCGTTCCGGTCTGCGCCGACGAGAGCTGCCACGACCGCGCCTCGCTGGCCGGCCTTCGCGGCAAGTACGACATGGTCAACATCAAGCTCGACAAGGCGGGCGGGCTCACCGAGGCGCTGGCGCTGCGGGAGGCTGCGAAGGCGGAGGGGTTCGGGATCATGGTCGGCTGCATGGTCTCCTCCTCGCTCTCGATGGCGCCGGCCTTTCTCGTCGCGCAGAGGGCGGCGGTCGCCGACCTCGACGGGCCGCTCATCCTGGCGGAGGACCGGAAGCCGCCGGTGCGCTACGCAGGTTCCGTGATGCAGGCACCGGACCGGGCGCTCTGGGGCTGAGCGCCGAGCAGCCTTGACGCGGCGCCGCCAAGGGCCGATGACACCGGGCGAGCCCACCAAGGAGACCGCCCATGAACCGCCCCGCCTCCCGCATCGTCTATGTCAACGGCGACTACGTCCCCGAGGACGAGGCGAAGGTCTCGGTCTTCGATCGCGGCTTCCTGATGGCGGACGCGGTCTACGAGGTGACGAGCGTGCTGGATGGCCGGCTCATCGACTTTCCCGGCCACGCGGCGCGGCTCGCGCGGTCGATGGCGGAACTCGACATGGAAAGCCCGGTGACGGAGGCGGAGCTTCTGGCGATCCACCGCGAACTGGTCGCGCGGAACGGGATAGACGAGGGGCTCGTCTACCTCCAGATCACCCGCGGCAACCCCGGCGACCGGGATTTCGCCTTCCCCGATCCGGCAAGGGTGAAGGGGTCCGTCGTCCTCTTCACCCAGTCGAAGCCGGGGCTGGCCGACAGTCCGGCGGCGAAGGCCGGCATCAAGGTCATCGGCATCCCCGACATCCGCTGGGGTCGGCGCGACATCAAGACGGTGCAGCTTCTCTACCCCTCGATGGGCAAGATGATGGCGAAGAAGGCGGGCGTGGACGACGCCTGGTTCACCGAGGAGGGCGGCGTGGTGACGGAGGGCACCTCGAACAACGCCTATATCGTCACGGACGGGCGGATCGTCACCCGACAGCTCTCGGCGGACATCCTGCACGGGATCACCCGGGCGGCCGTCCTGCGCTTCGCCCGCGAGGCGCAGATGGTGGTGGAGGAACGGCCCTTCACCCTCGACGAGGCGAAGGCGGCCGAGGAGGCCTTCGTCACCTCGGCCTCGGCCTTCGTCATGCCCGTGGTGGAAATCGACGGAGCGGCGATCGGGACCGGCCGGCCCGGGCCGGTGGCGACGCGGCTTCGCGAAATCTACCTGGAGGAAAGCCGCCGGGCGGCGATGTGATCGCCGCGGGCGCGCTCAGGCCGTCTGGACGAGATGGAGCGTGACGGCGGCGTAGAAGACGAGGCTCGCCGTCAGCACGAACCCGTGCCAGATCGTGTAGTGGAAGGGCAGGCGCTCGAAGAGATAGAAGGCGACGCCGACGGTGTAGAGGATCCCGCCGGCGAGGATGAGCGCCACGACCGGCCCCGAGAGCGTGGCGAGGAAGGTGCCGCCGGCGGCAAGGCCGGCCCAGCCCATGCCGAGGTAGAGTGCGAGCCCGAGCGGGCGGAAGCGGTCGGGTGAGACGAGCTTGATCCCGACGCCCGCCAGCGCCGCCGCCCAGAGCCCCGCGAGGAGCCAGAGCCCCTGGCCGGAGAGCAGCGTGAAGGGTGTGTAGGTGCCGGCGATCTTCACGTAGATGGCCGAGTGGTCGAGCCGCTTCAGGAAGCGGGACCAGCCGGGATCGGCGATCATGTTGTAGAGCGCCGAGCAGAGGATCATGGCGACGAGCGCGGCACCGTAGACCGAGACGGCGAGGACCGCGGTGAGGTCGCCCCTGAGGAAGGCCGCGACGGTGATGAGCACGGGCACCGCGGCGAGCACGACGACGAGGCCCGCGACATGGATGACGGCATCCGAAAGGCGCTCGGTCGCGGAGTAATCGGTGCGGGCGGTGAAGCGGGGCATGGCGAAAGCATAGCAGAGGTCTCGCCGCGAGGGTAAGTCCGGCAGGTGAACTTGTCGTGCATTGCCGTGGCGTCAGAGGCCGAGCAGGGCCGGCAGGTCGTCCATGCGGCGGAAGGGGCGGGCGCCTTCGGCGGCGAGCCGGGCACCGTCGCCCTGCGGCGCGTAGCCGAGACAGGCCATGCCGGCGGCGCGGGCGGCGCGGACACCGGTGGCGCTGTCTTCCACGACGACGCAGGCGGCGGGCGGGGCATTCAGCGCGGCGGCGGCGTGAAGGTAGAGGTCCGGCGCCGGCTTCGGCCGCGCGACGTCGTGGCGGGAGAAGATGCGGCCGTGGAGCCGGCCATGAAGAGCGGGATGCTGGCCGAGGGTGATCTGCATCTTGCGGTGGGGGCCGTTGGAGCCGACGGCATAGGGGATGGCGGCGGCGTCGAGCGCATCGAGTACCTCGGGGATTCCGGGGATCAGCGGCGTGCCCTTCGCAAGTTCCGCGAACATCTCCTGATAGACCGCATCCACCCAGTCGGGCGGAAGCGCGGCGCCGCGGCGGCGGGCCTCTTCCGCGACGCCCGCCATGGTGCCGCCGAGGAAGAGCGCGTGGATCTCGGTGGCGGCGAGGGCAAGGCCGTGGCGGGTGAGGTTCGCCGCGATCACCCGGTCGGTGATCGGCTCGCTGTCGACGAGGACGCCGTCGCAGTCGAAAAGGACGGCGGCGGGTCTCATGCCGGGGCCCTGAGAAGGGTGATGGTGGTGTCGCCGTAGCGGCGCTGGTCGAGAAGGGTGAAGCCCTCGGGCGGCAGCGGGGGCGCGCTTTCCTCCCAGACGATGAGCGCGCCGGGAGCGAGCCAGCCGCCTTCGGCGAGCGAGGCGAGCGCGCGTTCGCCGAGACCCTTGCCGTAGGGCGGGTCGAGGAAGGCGAGGCTGTAGCCCGGCCCCCGGTTCGGACCCATGCGGGTGGCGTCGCGGCGCCAGACGTCGGTCGCGCCCATCGCCTGCATCTTTTCGATGTTGGCGCGCAGGAGCGCGCGCGCCGCCGCGCCGTCATCGACGAAGGCCACCCGCGCGGCGCCGCGGGAAAGCGCCTCGAGCCCGAGCGCGCCGGTGCCGGCAAAGAGGTCGAGCACGCGCGCGCCCTCGACCGGGTTGCCGTAGGGACCGTTCATCAGGAGGTTGAAGACCGCCTCGCGCACGCGGTCGGAGGTGGGGCGCAGGTGCG
>NZ_WBUS01000027.1 GCF_008933605.1 Albidovulum sp. | reverse complement strand
CCGTGGAACCGCGCGAGCCCGCCATCCGCATGGCGCAGCGCCCTCAGCGTCGGCGCGATCCGGTCGATCGCGTCGAGATGCGCCGGCTGGGGGCTGCGCCCCGCATCGGCAAGCGCCGCAGCCGCCCAGGTCAGCAGCGTGAAGACCTCGAGGAGTTCCTCCGGGTTGCGGGTGGGAATGCCACCCTCGGCGTCGATCTCGCGCTCGCACTCGAGCGCCAGGGCGGCCGCGGCCGGGCCGACGTGCCGCTCCATCCCGGTCAGGGCAAGGCCCGCGTAGACGAGGCCTGTCAGTGCCTCGAACCGCGGCAGGCCGGGTGCCGCCTTGCGCCAGCGCCGCGCGAGGAAGATCGTCTGCTGGCCGAGGCAGCGGAAATAGGCGTCGGAGTCCGCCCGCGACCGGCCGTTGAGCAGGAGGATCGCGTGGTTGATCCAGCGGATGAGCCGCCGCCCCGTCAGGTCGGGCGTCCAGCCCGGTCCGCCGCCCCAGCGGTAGCGGCGGATCCAGTCGAAGATCCAGTCCTGCGCGCGCTGGCGGGCGGGCCCATCCGCAACGGCGGCGAGGTCGTCGAGCCAGGCGCAACCGTGGATCTCCTCCTCGAACCTCGGGTCGGGGACCGGCAGGTCCCAGATCGAGGCGTTCTTGCCCTCGATCAGGAAGCCCGCGAAAAGGAAGTTCCCGGCGACGAGCTGGCGACCGCGCGCGAAGGAACCGATCGTCTTCGGTTCGGGCTGGCTCACGAATCCGGCGGCGGGCCGTGCAAGTGCCGCCAGGCGGGCATGGACCCGGTGCATGAGCCCCATCTGTCCGGTTTCCGAACGCCCCACGCCTCAGGTCCTCGTCGTTTTCTTGCCGTGCTGCCGCGCGTCCGCGGCGCCGGGAATCTGCCCGGCCGGAAGATTACCGGCAGGCCCCGGCCCTGTCACCGGCTAATGGCCCGCAACGACCGGGGCAAGGCGCAGGCAGGCGATGTAGAAGCCGTCCATGCCGCCCCGTCCGGGCCAGTAGTCGGGCCTCAGGCGCAGGCCGCCCTCGGCCGAAATCCAGCCGGTATCGACACCGTCGCGCGCGAGCGCGCCGTGATCGGCCATCAGGCCGGGGTGGCGCGACAGGGCGGCGGAAACCTGCCGTTCGCCCTCATCCGGCAGAAGCGAGCAGGTGGCGAAGACGAGCCGCCCGCCGGGACGGAGATGGGTCAGAGCGCGGTCGAGCAGCGCTGCTTGGAGCGCGAAAATCTCCTTCAGACCGCTGGCGTCGCGGACATGAGGCAGGTCGGGGTGGCGGCGGATCGTGCCGGTTGCGGAACAGGGCGCATCAAGGAGAACGGCGTCGAAGGGCCCGGCACCCTCCCAGACGAGGGCGTCGGCCACGACGGTCTCGGCCTTGAGCCCGCAGCGCGCGAGGTTCTCCCGCACGCGGGTCATCCGCGATGGCGAGAGATCGAGCGCCGTGACCCCTGCGCCCGCGGCGGCCAGTTGCAGCGTCTTGCCGCCCGGTGCCGCGCAGAGGTCGAGCACCCGCTCGCCGCGACACGGAGCGAGGACTTTCGCCGCGAGGGCGGCGGCCGCGTCCTGAACCCACCAGTCGCCCGTCGCGTAGCCCGGAAGCTCGGACACCTGCGCCGGGCCGGCCAGGCGGACCGATCCCGTGGGCAGCGCCTCGGCCCCGAGCCGCCGTGCCAGCGTCTCGGCATCGCCATCCTTCGGCGACAGGTCAAGCGGCGCGCCCTTCGCATGCGCGGCTTCCATCGCGATCGTCGCGGGCTTGCCCCAGGCCGACATCAGCCGCCCGCGCAGCCAGCCGGGCAACGGATCGGGCGGCAGGGCGGCCCAGGTCGCGGCGGGTGTGCCGGCGGCGCGACGCAGGACAGCGTTGACGAGGCCCGCGAAGCTTTCGCCGAGCCGCCCGAGCCGGCGGGTCTCGGTCACGGCCGCGGAGACGACGCCATGGGCAGGCGCCGCCTCGGCGAAGATCTCGGCCACCGCGACGCGCAGGATTGCCCCGACCGGGTCCGGCGGCAGCTTGCGCAGGTGCGGCTTCAGGATCGTGTCGGCGCGCGCGAGGTTGCGCAGCGCCGCAAGTGCAAGCCTCTGCGCCCGCGCCCGGTCGGGCGGCGCAAGCGCATCGAGGGCACCGCCGGCGATCTGGTCGGCAAGCGAGATGCGTGCCCCGGTCACGCCGAGAACGAGCGCCGCCGCGGCACCGCGAGCCGTCGCATCCTTCATGGCGCCTCCGGTTGCCCTGCTGTCCGGCGCGGCCTATATCAACGGCGACCTCGTGACAAGGAACCCGGCCATGCCCGACACACCGCGCGACGACCTGCCCGAAGCCGCAAGACGCGCGCTGGTCGAGGCCGAGGCGCGTCGGCGCGCCGCGAAACCCGCTGCCCTGCCGACGGAACTGGGGGGGCGCGAGGGCCCCGAGCCCGTGCGCTTCGGCGACTGGGAAAAGAAGGGCATCGCCGTCGATTTCTGAGATCGGCCGGGCCGGTGACCCGGACCCCGGAGGATTTCGGCCGCAATGAAGCGCAACGGCGTCAGAGCCCGAGCACGTCCAGCATGTCGTATTCGCCGGGCTTCTGGTCCTGGCCCCAGAGGGCGGCCCGGAGTGCGCCGCGGGCGAAGATCGCGCGGTCGGTGGCGATGTGGCGCAGGACGATCCTCTCGCCGTCCGCGGCGAAGATGACGTCGTGTTCGCCGACGATGTCGCCGCCGCGGATGGCCGAGAAGCCGATGCGGCCGCGTTCGCGCCGCCCGGTGACCCCCTCGCGCGCGGCGTCGCGGATGTCGGGCAGGTTAAGTCCCCGGCCTTGCGCCGCCGCCGCGCCGAGCATCAGCGCGGTGCCGGAAGGCGCGTCGACCTTCATGCGGTGGTGGGCCTCGACGATCTCGATGTCCCAGTCGGCATCGAGCGCGGCCGCCACCTTCTGCGTCAGCCGGGTCAGCAGGTTGACGCCGAGGCTCATGTTGCCGGCGCGGACGATGACCGCATGGCGCGCGGCGGCGCGGATCTTTTCGAGATGGCCGGGCTCGAGCCCCGTGGTGCCGATCACGTGGACCAGCCGCGCCTGGGCCGCGAGCGCCGCGAAGTCCACCGTCGCCGCGGGCGCGGTGAAGTCGATGACGCCCTGCGCGCTGGCGAAGGCCTCCAGCGGATCGTCGGTGACCGTCACGCCCGTGGACGCCCCGCCCATGGCCTCGCCAAGGTCGCGGCCGATCCAGGGATGGCCCGCGCGCTCCACCGCTCCGGTGAGCCGCGCGCGGCCGGAAGCGGCGATGGTGCCGACGAGCATCTGGCCCATCCGGCCCGAGACGCCCGTGACGACAAGGCCGGGATTGTCGGTAAGTTGGGTCATGCGCGCCTCCTGCGACCGGTCGGCTTCCTTTAGCCGGTGTCTGCCCCGCGGCAAAGCCCCCGTTGCGGCCTCGGTCCGGCTGGCTTAGAGGAAGGGCATGGCACAGAACCGACATCCGGGGGGCGCCGACCCCTCCCAGCGTCAGCTCCGCGTGGGCGAGTTGATCCGGCGGACCCTGAGCGAGGTCCTCCACCGCGGCGAGATCCATTCCGACGCGCTCAGGGCCATGTCGATCACTGTTGGTGAGGTAAAGGTGTCGCCCGACCTGCGGATTGCCACGGCCTATGTGCTGCCCCTCGGCGGCAAGGGCCAGGAGGAGGCGCTTGCGGCGCTGAACCGGGCAAAGGGGGAACTCAGACATCATGTGGCACAGGCCGTAAAGCTCCGCTTCGCGCCGGAACTGAGGTTCCTCATCGACGAGAGCTACGACCGGATGGACCGCACGCGCGAACTCTTGGCCGACGAGAGGGTGCAGCGCGACATCGCCAAGCGCGACGATGACGGCGATCAGCGCTAGCGTTCTCTTCCTCCTCGCCACGGCGGGCGCGGCGCTTGCCGGCGGCTGCCGCGAACTGGTCTTCGAGGGCAGCGGCTACGCCGTCTGCGAGGCGGTCGCGGGCGAGGACCTCCGGCTCTACCTCGACGACGCCGGGGGCGCGCGCATCGGCACCTTCGAGCGGCTCGGCAGGCTGCTGGCCGAGGATGGTCGCGCCATCGTGTTCGCCATGAACGCGGGCATGTATCACCCCGACCGCCGTCCCGTGGGGCTCTACGTCGAGGAGGGGCGCGAGGTCTCGCGCCTCGTCACCTCGTCCGGACCGGGCAATTTCGGCCTGGTCCCGAACGGCGTCTTCTGTATCCGGGACGAAGGCTTTGGTGTCGTCGAGTCGCGCGCCTTCGCGGCCGATCCGCCGGCCTGCCGGTTCGCCACGCAGTCCGGGCCCATGCTGGTGATCGGCGGCGCGCTGCATCCCCGGTTCCTCGCCGATTCCGACAGCCGCTACATCCGCAACGGCGTGGGTGTGTCCGCCGACGGGCGCCGCGCCGTCTTCGTCATTTCCTCCGGGCCGGTCAACTTCCACACCTTCGCGCGCCTCTTCCGCGACGGGCTCGGCCTGCCCGATGCGCTCTATTTCGACGGCAACATCTCGCGGCTGAATGCTCCTGCGCTCGGCCGCGACGATTTCGGCTTTCCGATGGGGCCGATCGTGGCGCTCGCCGCGCCCGCGGATTGACGCGCGGGAGCCTATTCGCTAGCAGGCGGCCTCCACTTCCGACAGGGCAAGACATGGCACGCACGAAGGGCCGCGACATTTCCGGATGGCTGGTCGTCGACAAACCCGCCGGCCTCACCTCGACCGCCGTCGTGAACAAGGTCCGCTGGGCCCTCGGCGCGAAGAAGGCGGGACATGCGGGCACGCTCGACCCGGCGGCGACCGGGGTGCTGGCGGTGGCACTCGGCGAGGCGACGAAGACGGTGCCCTACATCACCGACGCGCTGAAATGCTACCGCTTCGCCGTGCGGCTCGGGGCGCAGACCAACACCGACGACGCCGAGGGCGAGGTGATCGCGACCCGCGACCTGCGTCCCTCGGACGCGGAGGTCCGCGCCGCGCTCGGCCCGTTCCGGGGCGAGATCCTGCAGGTTCCGCCGCAGTTCTCGGCCTTGAAGGTGGATGGCGAGCGCGCCTATGCACGCGCCCGCTCCGGTGAGGAGATGGACCTTGCGGCCCGCCCTCTCTGGGTCGAGAGCCTCGAGATGACCGGGCGGCCCGATGCCGACACGATCGAGCTCGAACTGGTCTGCGGCAAGGGTGGATACGTCCGGTCCATTGCCCGCGACCTCGGGGCGGCGCTCGGCTGCCTCGGCCATGTGCTCTGGCTGCGTCGGGAATGGTCGGGACCCTTCGAGGCTTCCGACGGGGTGAGCCTCGAGACGATCGAGGCCGAGGCGAGGACGCCCGCGCTCGACGCGCGCCTCCTGCCCTTGGAGGTGGGCCTTGCCGACCTGCCGGAACTGAGGACGACTGCCGAGGGCGCGGCGCGGCTGCGCAACGGCAACCCGGGGCTGGTCCTCGCCTCGGACGTCGGGTGGGGCGAGGAGGCCTGGGCAAGCTGGCAGGGCCGCGCCGTCGCGGTCGGCACCTACCGGTCGGGCGAATTGCATCCGAGCCGGGTGTTCAACCTCTGAGCCGCGGCCCAGCGCCCCGCCGGTTGCGCGATCCCGAGGGACCCGCCGGACCGGCCGGACCGCACCCGGTTCAGACCTATTCCGCGGCGAGGTCCGACGCCCAGCCCGAGACGGCCTTGACCTCCAGGAACTCCTCGATCCCCCAGTGCCCGCCTTCGCGCGCGCGCCCGCTCGCCTTGACGCCGCCGAAGGGGGAACCCGCGCCACGCGACCTGCCGTTCATCTCGACCATGCCCGACTTGAGCCTGAGCGCGAGGCGGTTCCGCCGCGCCGCATCCTGGCTCTGGACGTAGTTGGTAAGGCCATAGGGCGTGTCGTTGGCGATCCTGACCGCCTCGTCCTCGCCCTCGAACGCGATGATCGAGAGCACCGGCCCGAAGATCTCCTCCCGTTCGATGGCCATGCCTGGCGTGACGTCGGCAAAGACCGTCGGCCGAACGAAGTAACCCTTGTTCATCCCCTCGGGCAGGCCGAGGCCGCCCGCCACCAGTCGGGCCCCCTCGTCGATACCCTTCTGGATATAGCCCTGGATCTGCTCCCACTGGCGTTTGTTCACCACCGGGCCGATGTGGCGGCCGGGCTCGGACGCCGGCCCAACCTTCACCGACTTCGCGACCTCGGCCGCTTCATCCACCACGCGGTCGTAGATCGACCGTTCCACCAGCATCCGGCTGGGCGCGTTGCAGCTTTGCCCCGAGTTGTTCATCATGTGAAGCACGCCGCGCTTCACCGCCTTGTCGTCGGCGTCGGCGAAGATGATGTTCGCGCCCTTGCCGCCAAGTTCGAGCGTCACGCGCTTCAGCGTCTCAGCCGCCGCCTTGGAAATCGCGCGGCCGGCCCGCGTCGAGCCGGTGAAGGAGATCATCTCCACGTCCGGGTGGCTCGACAGCCGGGCGCCCACCCCCGCGCCGTCGCCGTTGACGAGGTTGAAGACGCCCGGTGGGACGCCGGCATCATGACACATCTCGGCGAAGATCATCGCGTCGAGCGGGCTCTCCTCGGAGGGCTTCAGCACGCAGGTGCAACCCGCCAGAAGCGCCGGGACCACCTTCAGCGCGATCTGGTTCATTGGCCAGTTCCAGGGCGTGATGAGCCCCACGACCCCGATCGGCTCAAGCACGATGCGGTCGTCGGGCGCATGCGGGCCGAGCGGACGGATCCACTCGATTTCGTCGAAGGCGGTGAGGAAGTTCTTCAGATGCCAGGGCAGGCAGGGCGCCTGGCTGTCCCGCGCCATGTCGATCGGCGCGCCCATCTCCATCGAGATCGCCTGCGCGAGGTCCTCCTTGCGGCGCTCATACTGGTCGAGGATGCGCACGACGACAGCGCGACGGTCCGCCGGCGCCGTCTCCGCCCAGGACGGGAAGGCCGCCTTCGCGGCGGCCACAGCGGCGTCGGCATCCGCCTCCGCTCCGAGCGAGATGACCGCGCAGGGGTCTTCGGTCGAGGGGTCGATGACGGCGCAATCTCGTGGCACTTTGGGCGGCACCCAGGCTCCGCCGATGTAGAATTCGCGTCTCTCGATCATGTCTCACCTCGCGTCGTGTCGGAGCGTGTCGCGCCGGACTGTGACAGGCGACATGGGGCCCTGCAAGGGCGGCGCGATAATTTGATCAAAACTTCCGTTCCGCGTCCGGCGATTTGTCGCGCGCCGAGGATGGCGGATGCAATCCGGCACGCGACGCAGTATGTTTCCCAGCGATACCCGGACTGCCATCGACCGAAAAGGAGACTGCCATGGGCCTGCGGATCAACGATACGGTTCCCGATTTCACCGCCCAGACCGACCAGGGCCTGATTCGGTTCCATGACTGGATCGGCGACACTTGGGCGATCCTCTTCTCGCACCCGAAAGACTTCACGCCGGTCTGCACGACGGAGTTCGGCGCGGTGGCGCAGCTTGCCAAGGAATGGTCGAAGCGCAACACGAAGGTCATCGGCATCTCCGTCGACGGCGTCGAGGAGCACAAGCGCTGGAAGCGCGACATCGAGAAAACGGCGGATGCCGTCGCCGCCTTCCCGATCATCGCCGACACCGGGCTGGAAGTGTCGAAGGCCTTCGACATGCTGCCGGCCGAGGCCTACCTGCCCGACAACCCCACGCCGAACGACAGCCAGACGGTGCGCTCGGTCTTCATCATCGGGCCGGACAAGAAGCTGAAGCTGTCCATGACCTACCCGATGAATGTCGGCCGCAACTTCGCCGAGGTGCTGCGCGCCCTCGACGCCCTGCAGACCGCCGCGGCGCGGGGCGTGGCGATGCCCGCCAACTGGACCGAAGGACAGGATGTGATCGTGCCGCTCGCGCTTGACGACGCGGCGGCCGAGGCGAAGTTCGGCAAGATCAACAAGGTCCTGCCCTACCTGCGGTATGCCAAGCTGACGGGGTGACGCGCCTCAGTAGCCTTGCGGATCCTTCGGCTCCACCGGTGGTACGCGCGCAATGGCCTCGCGTTCCCAGCGCTTGGCTTCGGTGAGAAAGGCGTAGACTCCGCCGGTCGCCGCCCGGATGAAGCCCGCCCAGCCGCAGCGCCACAGGCCGTTGTGGAAGTATAGTCGCAGGAAATAGAGCCACGGGTTCACGGCCATCTTCCAGGGCTGCGCCCGGCGGCCCTGTTCGGCCCGCATCTCGGCCTTCAGCGTGGAGTACTTGTTTTCCTTGAGAAACTGCTCGTGGAGCGTGATCGGCCGGAAGTGCAGAAGCCCGCCGCGCGGCGAGTTCCGGACCTCGCCGGTCATCCTGAGACCTTCGTGCACCTTGTCGGCCGGATCGAAGGCCCCCGCTCCATTTCGCAGGATGCGCAGATTGTAACGTTCCTTCGCCTGGGGCGGGGCATAGCCGAAACCGTCGAGATACGGGTACCGCGTGACGCGCCAGCCGGCGACATCCGGCACGGCGATCAGGCGGGGCAATTCGGCGGCGAGGAGCGGGCTCACCCGTTCGTCGCTGTCGATCGAGAGGCACCAGGGTTGCGTGCACTGTTCCATCGCGAACTGTTTCTGCCCGCCATATCCGCGCCACTTCTCCTTCAGGATCACGAGGGGATAACCCTCGGCCTTGAGGGCCTCGAGCAGTTCGAGCGTGCGGTCCCGCGACCCGCTGTCCACCACCACGATCTCGGAACACATCCCGAGGCTGCGGATGCAGGGCCCTATGAAGTGCTCTTCGTCCTGGCAGATGATGAAGGCGGACAGGGGCAGTTTCATGCCGGGCTCCCCTCAGAACTCACCGCGGAACACCCGCATATAGTCGTTGCAGATAGCGTCTTCCGAGAAGAACTCGTCGAGCCGCGCGCGCGCGTTGGCGGCAAAGACGCGCGCGGCCGCGGGGTCGTCGCGCAGCGCCATCAGGGCGGTGGCGATCTGTTCGTCGTCGTCGATGTCGGCCATCAAGCCGTCGATCCCGTCGCGCATGAACCAGGATGGTCCGTCGCACCGGGTGGAAACGGATGGCACGCCCGCCGCCCAGGCCTCGAGCAGGATATTGCCCAGGGGCTCGTGGCGCGAGGGCAGCAGGAATGCGTCGGCCGAGGCGATGTGATGAACGGGGTTCTCCACCCAGCCGACGAAGCGGATGCGGTCGGCGACACCCAAATCCGCAGCGAGCTTTTCCAGGTCGGGCCGCAGCCGGCCGTCGCCGATCAGCCAGAGCCAGGCGCCGGGGATGCGCGCGATGGCGCGGATCGCGGTGTCGAGCGCCTTGCGCGGCTGGAAGCGACCGCCGGCCGCGACGAGAAATACGCCTTCGGGCGTGTCATGGGACGCGCGGGGAACCGGCACTGGCGTGACGATCGGGGTGAAGTTGGAAATCGTGATCGCGGGCTTTGTCCAGCCGAGCTTGCGGCAAGTCTGGGCGATGCCCGGCACGTTGCCGACCAGCAGGTCGCAATTGTCGAAATGCTTCAGGTTCTGGGGGAAATCACCCATCCGGTTGAGCTTGACCACGCCCGGCCACCTGTGCACGAGCCGCGCCGCCCGCGGCATCCATGACATCACGGCGTTGGGTTTCCAGGTTTTCACCCAGCGATCCGCCTGCCAATGCAGAAGCGGCGTCAGGAGCGAGGTGACGCGGAAGTTGTTGCGGATCACCGGGCCGAGCGCCGCGATCTCTGCGTCCCAGCTGCGGTTCGGACGGATGATGAAGCGCTGCTCCACGCCGCGCCGGGCGAGCGCCTGCGCCAGCTTGACGAAGAACCGCTCGGCCCCGCCTTCCTTGCCGAAATGGAAGTGGATCACGCGGAGGGGGGTGTCGGTCACGCGCCCGCCTCCTGGCTGGGCAGCGGAAGCGCCTTCCGGGGTCGACGGCGCCGCAGCGCGTGAGAAACGTTGCACCGCATCAGACTTTTCGCGTGAGCCGCACGTTCTTGTGGATCCGCCCTGTCACCGTAAACCCGCGCGCCTCCAGTCCCGCGATCATTGCCTCCGTCTCCGCATCGCCGACGATATGGGGATGGGTCTCGACAATGATCTCGCGCAGCCGGTCCATGCCACGCGCAGCGAGAAGACCGACCTCGGCGCCCTCGACATCGATCACCAGGACTGTCGCGCGCTCCTCCTCCAGCACGGAGTCGATCGGTTCGCTTTCAACGGTCACGCGTTCGGCCGCGAGCCCGCGGTCAAACACCGAGGAGGAGACGATGTTCTCGTTCCGGAAGAAGGTGACGGGCGCACCGTCGGCCGTCACCGCCTTGAGCCGTAGCCGTGGCGTCATTTCGTTCAGGTTGAAATTGGCACGGATCACCGGTTCCAGCGCCGCGTTCGCCTCGAAGGACAGGACGTTCCCGGGGCCGGCAAGGCGGTTGCACAACAGGCTGACCAGACCGACGCCGGTGCCAATCTCGACCACCCTGTCACCGGGGCGTATGGCATCGGCGACCAGTTGGCGTTCAGGCGCCTCGTAGCTTCCCTTGATCAGCGCCGTCGCCACCGAGCGGGGCACCAGCGACGGGTCGCAACTGATGGTCAGTCCGTCAAGGGTGACCGTCGTGCGGCGCAGCAGCCGGAACAGCACCAGCTTCAGGCCACGAAACGGCGACTTCTGCCTTTCGGTCATGCCTTGCCTTTCCATCCCGTCATGAACCAGCCCGGCGCGGTGCCGCAGATGCTGGCTCCGCGCCGCCCGGAGATTCGATCGCCCTTCAGCATCAATGCCGCGAATAGCACGTCGAACAGCATTGCCAGGTGCATCCGCGCCCGTGGGAAGGCGCCATGCAGGCCTGGCACGACCGCCCGCGTCGCCCCGCGCCCCCAGACCAGCGGCATCAGATCGAGCCGCGCGAATCCCGTGCGGTCGAAAGTCTCCCGCCACCAGCTTGGCGTCGCGCGGAAATAATCGTCCGGATGGCCATGGATGCGGAACATGAACGGCACGATGACATGCACGGCCCCGCCGGGCTTGACGACCCGGTACAGTTCCTCGAGCACCGGGACGGCATCGTAGATGTGCTCGAGCGTGTTGAAGCAGATCACCGCGTCAAAGCTGTCGTCCGGAAGCGGCAGCGGTTCGCCGGGACGTACCAGATGCGTCGGCTCGATACCGGGGTCGATGTTGACCGACTCCACCGTCAGACCGGCGGGAAGAAGCCGGAGGTAGCGTGCCTTCCTCCCTCCGCCCATGTCGAGCACGCGTCCCGAGATGTCCAGGCTCGAAAGATGCTCGTACTCGAGCATGCGAAGCACCGACTCTCCCCGGAAGGATCGGCTGACATGCCACCAGCGCGCGAGGCTGGGCTTAGGTGGGTCGATGAAGGTGTAGTCCATGCGGGCTCGCGTCGCAGGAGCGTTTCACGCTTTCTATCGGCGCGACGCAGCGCCGCCAATGTGAAAGTGCCCCCGCCCTGCGGACGGGGGCCCCGCAGGATCAGCCCTCGGCGGGCTCTTCCTTTTCCTTCTTCTCCGGCACGATTTCCTGCCCGGTCTCCTGGTCGACCATCTTCATGCCGAGCCGGACCTTGCCGCGATCGTCGAAGCCGAGAAGCTTGACCTTCACTTCCTGGCCTTCCTTCAGAAGCTCGTTCGGATGGGTCAGGCGCTTGCCGGAGATCTGGCTGACATGCACCAGGCCGTCACGCTTGCCGAAGAAGTTCACGAAGGCGCCGAAGTCGACGAGCTTCACCACCTTGCCGGTGTAGATCTTGCCTTCCTCGGGCTCGGCCACGATCGAGTAGATCATGTCGTAGGCCTTCTTGATCGAGTCGGCGTTGGCCGAGGCGATCTTGATCACGCCGTCGTCGTTGATGTCGACCTTGGCGCCAGAGACTTCCACGATCTCGCGGATGACCTTGCCGCCCGAACCGATCACTTCGCGGATCTTGTCGGTCGGGATGGTCATCGTCTCGATGCGGGGCGCGTGGGCGGAGAACTCGGCGCGGCCCGCCGAGATCGCCTTCGCCATCTCGCCGAGGATGTGCATCCGCCCGTCCCTCGCCTGCGCCAGCGCCTGCTCCATGATCGCGGGGGTGATGCCCGCGACCTTGATGTCCATCTGGAGCGAGGTGATACCGTTCGACGTGCCCGCGACCTTGAAGTCCATGTCGCCGAGGTGATCCTCGTCGCCGAGGATGTCGGTAAGCACCGCCCATTTGCCGTCCGCTTCGAGGATGAGGCCCATCGCCACACCGGCGACCGGCGCCTTGAGCGGCACACCTGCATCCATCATGGACAAGGACGAACCGCAGACCGTGGCCATCGAGGAGGAGCCGTTCGACTCGGTGATCTCGCTGACGACGCGGATCGTGTAGGGGAAGTCGGTCGGCGCCGGCAGCACCGCCTGCAGCGCGCGCCAGGCAAGCTTGCCGTGGCCGATCTCGCGCCGGCCCGGAGGCCCGAAGCGTCCAACCTCGCCGACCGAATAGGGCGGGAAGTTGTAGTGCAGCAGGAAGTTGGACCGGAAGTTGCCGTGCAGCGCGTCGATGATCTGCTCGTCCTCGCCGGTGCCGAGGGTCGTGACCACAAGGCCCTGCGTCTCGCCGCGGGTGAAGAGCGCCGAGCCGTGCGTCCGAGGCAGGATGCCGACTTCCGAGACGATCGGGCGGACCGTCCGGGTGTCCCGGCCGTCGATGCGGATGCCGTTCGACACGACGTCGCCGCGCAGGATCGAGGATTCCAGCTTCTTGATCGCGGAGCCGAGGTTGGCGTCGGCCTGATCTTCTTCAGACAACGCGGCGACAATGGCGGCGGCGGCGGCCGAGATGGCGTTCGTCCGCTCCTGCTTGTCCTTGATCGCGAAGGCGGCACGCATCTGCGCCTCACCGGCGGCCTTCACCTTGGCGTAAAGCGCGGAATAATCCGGGGGCGTGAAGTCGAACGGCTCCTTAGCGGCATCCTCGGCGAAGTCGATGATGAGGTCGATCACCGGCTGCATCTGCTCGTGGCCGAACTTCACCGCACCCAGCATCTCGGCCTCCGAAAGCTCATAGGCCTCCGATTCCACCATCATCACGGCGTCCTTGGTGCCCGCGACGACGAGGTCGAGCCGCTGCTCGGGGTTCGAGCGCAGGTTGTCCATGTCGGCGACTTCGGGGTTCAGCACATAGGCGCCGTTCGAGAAGCCCACGCGCGCCGCGCCGATCGGCCCCATGAAGGGCACACCGGAAATCGTCAGCGCCGCCGAGGCCGCGATCATCGCGACGATGTCGGGATCGTTGACGAGGTCATGCGAAAGAACGGTGCAGATGATCAGCACCTCGTTCTTGAAGCCCTCGACGAAGAGCGGGCGGATCGGCCGGTCGATCAGGCGCGAGGTCAGCGTTTCCTTTTCGGAAGGACGACCCTCGCGCTTGAAGAAGCCGCCCGGGATCTTGCCGGCGGCGTAGGTCTTTTCCTGGTAGTGGACGGTCAGCGGGAAGAAGTCCTGCCCCGGCTTCGCCTGCCTGGCGAAGGTCACGTTGGCCATGACGGAGGTCTCGCCGAGCGTGGCGATAACCGAACCGTCAGCCTGACGGGCAACCTTCCCCGTTTCCAGTGTGAGCGTTTCCTGGCCCCACTGGATGGATTTCTTGGTGATGTTGAACATATGTCGTTTCCTCAAGGGAGCACCGACGGGGCCCTTCCCCGTGTCTCCCGTTCCTATGGCGGCCCCATTGCCGCCGCCCCCAATCCTTCGCATGCGCCCGGGGGCATGGGCTCACGTCACAGATGGACGGGGGCCATACAGGAAAAGGGGGCGGTTGGGAAGCGGGGATGTAGCGGGCGGTGGGCCATCTGTTAGACTTGAACAACGGCTGGAAATCCGGTGCGGTTGATTGGGTGTAGTCGGAAGGGTGATACCCGGGAGTGACGAATGAGGGATGCAATCACTCTGCAAATACTGCTCGTGGTGATACTCGTTGCGACCTTCACGGGATTGAGCGGAGATCCGGTGGCGGCCAATCCGTTGAACAATTGGACCATCTCTTGCGGTGCCGATCCCGGCGCCATTTCCAGAAGCGGCGGGGTGTGGACCTTCAGGACGAGCCGGAACCGCTGCAAGGGCGGAACATTCGCGCAGCGCGCCGAGGTGAATACAGACAGTATCTCGCCATCCGCGAAGGGAGCGTATCTTTTCGAAACGAACGTCACCATGACAAGCGGCTCAATCCAGCAGTTCACGATCTTTCAGGTGCACGATGGGCGTTTCGGCTGCGCGCCGCCGTTCAGTATCGATGTCACGCCGAACGGCAGGCTCTTGTTGAAAAGTGACATCAAGACGGGAGAGGGCGAGAACTGTATTCGCGGCGCCCTGAACGAAAAGCTCTCGCGCGGCACGGTTCGGCGCGACGGAACGGAGCAGAAGTTGACCGTTCTGGTCGATTTTGATGGCAAGGGCGGATTCGCGGTTCAGGTCTGGATCGACGGCGTTGCCCAGATTTCTGGCCGCTACGATCCGTTGAAGCAGCCCGACGCATTCAAGTCGAAGAAATTCTACCTCAAGCACGGCGTCTATTCGCAGCGAATGTTCGAATACGTAATGACGTCTCGTGGGATGAAGGTGAGCCGGGTCAAGCTGTCCAACTGAGAATGCGTAAACCAAAACGCCCGCGCCTTGCGGCACGGGCGTTCCGATCCGTCGGTGAGACCGAACTCAGCGGCGCAGGCCGAGGCGCTCGATGAGCTTGGCGTAGCGGCCTTCGTCCGAGCGCTTGAGGTAGTCGAGCAGCTTGCGGCGCTGGGCGACGAGCTTCAGGAGGCCCCGGCGCGAATGGTTGTCCTTCGCGTGGCTCTTGAAATGCTCGGTCAGCGTGGCGATGCGCGAGGACAGGATGGCGACCTGGACCTCGGGCGAACCGGTGTCACCGGCCTTGGTCGCAAATTCCTTCATCACGCGGGCTTTTTCTTCGGCGGTGATCGACATCGGGGTCTCCTTTCGCAAGAGGGTCATGGCGCAAGCCGGGATGTCGTCCAGCAGGGCCCCTGGAGGTTTCCGCAAGTGCGGATGCGGGCCTATAGAAGGAATCGTGGCCGAAGGGAAGTCCTTTCCGGAGTCAGCCTGCCCGCACCTCGTTCTCGGCCACCAGCTCGATCTGGTCCGCCGTCAGATCCGGATTGCCGAGAACCCGCGCGATGAGGACCCCGTCAATCAGCACCCGGACGGCATCGCCGGGCGCCGGATCGGGTTCCACCGTGACCTCGGGGGCGGGGTGGATGACGGGATCGTAGAGGATCACCAGCTGATCCTCGGCCGGCGTGTAGTCCTCGATGGTCGCGGGCCCGGTCCCGGTTGCCAGCCAGTCGTGCAGAAGGAAGCTGTCGGCCCCGGTTCCGCCATTGGCCCAGTCGCCTTGCCCGACGGTGATCGTGTCGTTTCCGGCGCCGCCGTTCAGGAAGTCGCGCAGGTCCATGTCCGTGCCGTCCCACTGTGGTTCCGCGCCATCCAGCACGTCATGCCCGTCGCCGCCCATCAGCGTATCCTGCCCGAGCCCGCCGAGAAGCGTGTCGTCGCCGAGCCCCCCCTCGAGCGCGTCATTGCCCGCGCCGCCGAGCAGCGCATCGGCTCCGCCGCCGCCGACGAGGCTGTCATCGCCGTCGTCGCCCGACAGCGTGTCGTCGCCGTCCCATCCGGCAAGCATGTCGTCGCCTGCCCCGCCAAGGAGCGTGTCGGCCCCCGCGGCGCCCGTCAGCGTGTCGTTGCCGGCGTCGCCTCCGATCACGTCGTCGCCCGCCCCGCCGTGCACCGCGTCGGCGCCCTCGCCGCCAAGGAGCGTATCGTCGCCTGCGTAGCCGCCGATCTGATCGTCGCCGCCGAGGCCGGCGATGGCGTCGGCGCCCTCGCCTCCGGCGAGGATGTCGCCCCCGTCGCTTCCGCCGATCACCTCGGCCAGCGGGTTCCCGTCGAGGGACGGTTCGCTTGCCTGCGTTTCGCTGCCGCCGCCGCCCTCCGCTTCGCCCTCGTCCTCGTCAGGCTTCACGCCCCCGGTGAAATCGACGGCCAGACCCACCATGAGGAGGCCCATCAGGCCAGCCAGCATCAACATGACGCACCCCGCAATTTGACGCCGGCCTCCCACAGCCGGCGCACCCCGACCCGGATTGGAGGGCAGATGCGTTAATTCGGCGCCAATGCCGGCGCCGACCCGGAGACTTTTCGACAGTTTGCGGCGTCATTCCCGCCAGGGCTGCGGAGCCACGGCATAAGCAACGTAGAGCGGATGGCGTGGCTGGCCGTC
Organism: Albidovulum sp.; assembly: GCF_008933605.1. GTDB lineage: Bacteria > Pseudomonadota > Alphaproteobacteria > Rhodobacterales > Rhodobacteraceae > Albidovulum. The sequence continues at coordinate 14,507 of NZ_WBUS01000027.1, read as the reverse complement.
GCGGGTAAGCCCGAGATGGCAGACCGCGACATCTGCGGTCCGAAGCCTCGCCGCCACCGCCGGCCCCCGCCCCAGAAGGGCGCCATGCGCGCCCCAGCCGCACAGGACCGCGGACGCCCCGGCCACCGCCTCCATCAGGGCCGCGTCGTTCTCCGGTCCCACGGGATCGGCCGCGTGCCTGAGGTCGGCGGGCCGGGTGGCGCGCCAGGCAAAGAGGTTCGCCACCGCGAAGCCGCCGTAGCCCAGCGCCCGCGCCCGCCGGTCGCAACGCGCCACCGTCGGATCGTTCTCCGCCTCGGTCGCCGTCGAGGGATTGAGAAGGATGTAGAGAAGCGTGCCACCCTCTCCCCAGGCGCGCTCCAGCAGATAGCGATAGGCCCCGCAGGGGGACCAGCGCGCCCACGAACGGAGCCCCCGTGCCTGGTGATGACGCTCGATCATCGGAAGGGACAGGGCGCGGCAAAGGTAACCCCCTTCCCCGTCTCGGGATGGGAAAACCTCAGGCTCTCGGCGTGGAGCATCATCCGCGGAAAATCGCGCGCCGTGCCTTCGGCGTAGAGCGGGTCGCCGAGGATCGGATGGCCAAGCTCGGCCATGTGGACACGGAGCTGGTGACTGCGTCCGGTCAGCGGGAACAGGCGCACGCGCGTGGTCCCGTCCGGATCATGGCCGAGCACCTTCCAGTCGGTTTGCGCCGGCTTGCCGTTCACCCTGTCCACATGCTGGCGCGGCCGGTTCGGCCAGTCGACGATCAGCGGCAGGTCGACCCGCCCCTCCTTCGGCATCAGGTGCCCCCAGAGCCGGGCGCGATAGGATTTCTTCGTCTTGCGGTCCTCGAACTGCGCCGACAGGACGCGCTGCGCGTGACGGGTGAGCGCGAAGACGATCACGCCCGAGGTGTCGCGGTCCAGCCGGTGGACCAGAAGCGCCTCGGGGTGCAGCTTCTGGAGCCGGGAGATCAGGCAATCGGCCAGATGCTCGCCCTTGCCCGGCACGGTCAGGAGGCCGGCGGGCTTGTCGAGGACGATGATCGCGTGATCGGCGTGGATCACGCTGAGCGGCGCGTCGGGCGGGGCATAGCTGGCATCGGTCATGGGCGCTGCCCTAGCACGCGGCGGGCGCCCTGTAGAGACCTCTCCGCGCGCAGTCGGTCCAGCGTCACGTCGAGGATCATCATGAGGACGTGCCCCGCCTTCGCCCGGTCCTGCGGCAGGTTCCCGCAGGATCTCGTGGCAGATGATGCGGATCGTGGCATCGGCCGCGAAGGTCGGATCCTAGGGCAAGCGGCCCGGGTCTGCCGGGACCGCGGCCGCGGCGGACGAGTGCAGGTCGGAATGCGCATTGCCAGGGCAACGCCAAATTGGTAAGGTGGAATGACCAATCCGGGGATCAATCGAGGGGGTGCCATGCCCGTCATCACCTGCATCGACGACCTGAAGCGCCGCTACCGCCGGCGCGTCCCGCGGATGTTCTACGACTACGCGGAATCAGGAAGCTGGACCGAACAGACCTTCCGCGAGAACGTCACGGACTTCGCCGAGATCCGCCTGCGGCAGAAGATCGCCGTCGACATGACCGGTCGCTCCACCGCGACGGAGATGATCGGACAGCCGGTTGCCATGCCCGTCGCGCTTGCCCCCGTGGGGCTGACGGGAATGCAGAACGCGGATGGAGAGATCAAGGCAGCCCGCGCGGCCGAGGCGTTCGGCGTGCCCTTCACCCTGTCCACCATGTCGATCTGCTCGATCGAGGACGTGGCGGCGCACACGTCGAAGCCCTTCTGGTTCCAGATCTACACGCTGAACGACGACACCTTCAACCGGGCGATCATCGGCCGGGCGAAGGCGGCTGGCTGCTCGGCGCTCGTCATCACGGTGGACCTGCAGGTCCTCGGGCAGCGCCACAAGGACCTGAAGAACGGCCTCTCGGCCCCGCCGAAACTCACGATCCCGACGATGTTGAACCTGGCCACGAAATGGGCCTGGGGCATCGAGATGCTGCAGACGAAGCGGCGCTTCTTCGGCAACATCGTCGGCCATGTCGAGGGCGTCTCGGACCCCTCCTCGCTCTCGGCCTGGACGGCGGAGAAGTTCGACCCGGCGCTGAACTGGGACAAGATCCGCAAGCTGATGGACATGTGGGGCGGCAAGGTGATCCTGAAGGGGATCCTCGACGTCGAGGATGCCGAGAAGGCGGCGGCCATCGGCGCCGACGCCATCGTCGTGTCGAACCATGGCGGGCGGCAGCTCGACGGCGCGCTCTCGTCGATCCGGATGCTGCCTGCGATCGCGGCGGCGGTCGGCGGCAGGACGGAAGTCTGGATGGATGGCGGTATCCGGTCCGGGCAGGACGTGCTGAAGGCGCTCGCGCTCGGCGCGAAGGGCGTGATGATCGGCCGCGCCTTCGTCTACGGGCTCGGTGCGATGGGCGAGGCGGGGGTGATGAAGGCGCTTCAGGTCATCCACAAGGAGCTCGACGTCTCCATGGCGCTCTGCGGCGAGACGAAGGCAGGCTCGCTCGGGCGTCATAACGTGCTGCTGCCCGCGGACTTCCTTGACCGCTACCGCTGAAGCCGGACCCGGCGCCGAAAAGCCCGGACGCGCAGAATCCGCTTCCCTTCGCGCCCGATCCATCCTATAGGCCCGCCTTCATGGGCATGCACCCTTGGAGGATGCCCTTAAACACCATGGAGAGACCAATGGCTGGTGAGATCCCCGATCTTATCGCCGAGGTACGGACGGGGACAGGCAAGGGGGCCGCCCGTCAAGCCCGTCGCGAAGGCTACGTACCCGGCATCGTCTACGGCGACGGCAAGGAGCCGCAGCCGATCAACATCCACTACCACGCGCTGCTGAAGCGGCTGAAGGCCGGCCGCTTCCTGTCCACGCTCTTCAACCTGAAGGTCGAAGGCCAGGACGACGTGCGCGTGATCTGCCGCAGCGTCCAGCGCGACGTCGTGAAGGACCTCCCCACGCACATCGACCTGATGCGCCTGCACCGCGCGAGCCGCATCAACCTCTTCATCCACGTCACCTTCGAGAACCACGAGAAGGCGCCGGGGCTGAAGAAGGGCGGCACGCTGACAATCGTGCGCCCCGAGGTGGAACTGGAAGTGACCGCGGGCGACATTCCCGATCACATCACCGTGGACCTCACGGGGCGCGAGATCGGCGATGTCATCCACATCAACGATGTCGAGCTGCCGAAGGGCGCCGTGCCGACGATCAAGCGGAACTTCGTCATTGCCAACATCGCGGCCCCGTCGGGCCTGCGTTCGGCCGAGGAAGAGAGCGAGAGCACCGGGGAATAATCCCCGTCACGCCTTGCGCCCGACCGGCGGGGCCTTCGGGCCCCGCTTTTCGTTTCCGGGCGGCGCGGACGCTTGCCCACGACCCCGGCCGCATCTACCTTTCCCCTGCCAGCGCGAGGTGAGCCATGCGACTTTTCGTGGGCCTCGGGAACCCCGGGGCCAGATACGCGATGAACCGGCACAACGTCGGTTTCATGGCGGTGGACCGCATCGCCGCCGACCATGGCTTTGCGCCCTGGCGCGCCAAGTTCCAGGGCGAGGTCAGCGAAGGCCGGCTCGGCACCGAGCGGGTGGTGCTGCTGAAACCGATGACCTTCATGAACCTGTCCGGCCAGTCGGTGGGCGAGGCCATGCGCTTCTTCAGGCTGGAGCCCGCCGACATCACCGTGTTCCACGACGAACTGGACCTCTCGCCGGGCAAGTGCCGGGTGAAGGAGGGCGGCGGCCACGCCGGTCACAACGGGCTCCGCTCGCTCCACCAGCACATCGGAGATGCCTACGTGCGCGTCCGCATCGGCATCGGCCACCCCGGCCACAAGGACCGCGTCTCGGCCTATGTGCTTTCGGACTTCGCCAAGGCCGATCAGGACTGGCTCGACGACGTCCTGCAAGGCATTTCCGACGGGGCGCCTGCGCTTGCCGAGGGCGCCGCGGCGCGGTTCATGAACGCAGTCGCACTGCGCACCGCGCCACCGCGTTCGTCCGCGCCGGCGCAAGACGGAGGCAACCCGGTGCCGCGCCCGGGGCAACCGGAACCGGGCACCGCCGAAGCTTCGGCGCCTTCGCCGCTTCAACGCCTTCTCGACCGCTTTCGGTGAGCGCCGAGGGACGCGTCGATTGACTGCGCCGGGGGTTTGGGAAGCATGATTGCAGACGAAAGGGAGCGCCGATGACTGGCCATACGACCGGCAGAACCCTCATCTGGCCGGTCTTCATGCCGCTTGCCGCCGCCGCGGTGCTGATCGTCAAGCATTTCGACCACATCCAGACGTCGAACCTTCCGGGGCTGATGATCTGCGCCGTGGCACTGGGTGGGGCAGTGTTCGCGGCCGTTCATCACGCCGAGCTGCTTGCCCTCCGGCTCGGGGAGCCCTTCGGCTCCATCCTTCTGGCCGTGGCGGTGACGATCATCGAGGTTGCGCTGATCGTCTCGATCCTCAGCACCGACACGCCGGGAAGCACCATGATCGCGCGCGACACGGTCTACGCGACGCTGATGATCGTCCTGAACGGGGTCGTCGGCCTCTGCCTGATCACCGGCGGCTGGCGTCACCGCGAGCAGGTTTTCCGGATCGAGGGTGCCGCGGCGGCGCTCGCGGTGCTGGGCACGCTGGCAACCCTCGCCCTGATCCTTCCGAACTTCACGCGTGCAGTGCGCGGCCCGTTCTACGCCCCCGTTCAACTCGGCGTCATCGGCGTGGCGTCGCTTGCGCTCTACGTGGTCTTCGTCTTCGTGCAGACGGTGCGGCACCGGGATTATTTCGTTGGCACGGCGCCGGTCTCGCACGCGGCCCAAAGGCCCTCGGGCACCGTCGCGTTCCTGTCGCTCGCGCTTCTCCTCCTGTCGCTCACCGCCGTCATCCTCCTCGCCAAGGCGATCTCCAAGCCGATCGAGACGCTGATCCTGTCGGCGGGCCTGCCGCAGAGCTTCCTTGGCGTCGTGATCGCGGCGCTGGTGCTTCTGCCCGAAGGCATCGCCTCGGTGCGCGCGGCCCTGGCCAACCAGCTTCAGAACAGCATGAACCTGGCGCTGGGCTCGGCAATCGCCAGCATCGGCCTGACGATTCCCATCGTCTCCATCGCGTCGCTCCTGCGCGACGACCCGCTGGTTCTTGGCATTTCGCCGGAAGACATGATCCTTCTGCTCCTGACCCTGTTCGTCGGCGGGCTCACGCTCGGCACCGGGCGCACGACCGTGCTGCAAGGGGCCGTCCATCTGGTAATCTTCTGCATCTTCCTGCTTCTGTCAGCCGTCCCGTGAGGAAGGGACAAGCCATCCGAGGTGCCACAAGCATGACCGATCCGTCCAGATACGACGCTGTCAATGTCCTCGGCGGCCCGCTCGAACCCTGTTCCACGGCGCCGCTTACGGGGTTTTTCCGCGACGGGCACTGCAACACCTGCGCCGAGGACCGCGGCAGCCACACGGTTTGCGCCGTGATGACCGCCGAATTCCTCGCCTATTCGAAATACGTCGGCAACGACCTCTCCACCCCGCGGCCCGAACTCCGGTTTCCCGGGGTCAGGCCCGGCGAGAACTGGTGCCTCTGTGCCGGACGGTTCCTGCAAGCGCACGAGGAAGGCTGTGCGCCGAACGTGCGGCTGGCCGCGACGCACCTTAGCGCGCTCGACGTCGTACCGATCGAAGTTCTGAGGCTCTACGCGGTGGAGTGACCTATCCGGTCGCCCGAAGCACCGCCTCCTCCGGCTCGGGCGGCGGGGCCGGGACCGGCGCGGGCAGCATCTCGTCATCCATCAGGTCCTCGATGAAGAGGCTCAGGAGTTGCGGACGCCCGCTGACGCCCGACTTGCGATAGATCGCGTTCGTCTGCGCCTTCACCGTGCCCTCGGCGGTACCGCGCAGGACGGCGATTTCCTGGGTCGACAGACCCTTTATCGCAAAAAGCGCAACGTCCCTTTCGGCCGAGGTCAGGCCCCAGTCGCGGAACCGCGTCTGCATCAGCTCCATGAAGGCGCCGGACACCTGTCGCAACTGTTCCTCGGCCCGCTTCTGGCGTTTCAGCATGCGACCGAGGACGATCACGCTGAGGAGCGCGCCAAAGACGAGGCCGAGAACGGCACCGATCTCCAGGAGTTCGCGGATCTCCCAGTCGATCGGCCGATGCTGGATGCCAAGGAGCGTCAGCAGTGTTCCACCGACGAGAACGGCGGCGCAGAGCACCTGGAGAAAAAGCAGGAGGAACACGGCGATCCGGTCACGCATGGCGACCTCCCGGCCCGCAGCTTCGCGGGCCGTGGCAGCGGAGGCGCCTATTCGCCGACACCGGACGTCTCTTTCGTTTTCGACCGCCGGTCCCGGCGCGGGTCCCGCGTTGGCTCCTCGGAGGGTTCCTCCGACGGCTCCTTGCTGGGTTCCTTCGACGGCTCCTTGGTGGGCTCCTTCGTCGGCTCGTCGGTGCCGCCACCCGTGCCGGCGTCACCGTCCGTGCCCGTTCCACCGTCCGGACCGGTTCCACCATCGGTCCCGGTGCCGTCGCCGGTCCCGGAGCTTGCCGAGCCCGAGCCGCCGCCCTCGCGCGATGCCACGCGGGTGTCGATGCCGTCGCTGATGTAGTCGCGCAGGATGTCGCCCGAGGTCGGATCGAAAACGACCTCTCGCTGCAACTTGCCTTTCGCCGCAAGGACCCGGACCCGTCCGAGCAGGGTGCGTTTCCGGCTCACGATGCGGAAGCCTTCACGCCGCAGCCGGGCGGTCACGTCGCTTTCGACATTCCGCGCCGCGGCCGGGAAGGCCGATGTCACGGCTGCGGCCGCGACAGAGAGGAGAAGTCCGCGTCTTGTCATGCCCACAACACACCGTCCCCACGTGGCGATATTTGGGCTAACCCGAAGCGTTCACAAGGATAATTGCGGCATTCGGGAGCCGCGGTTTCCCGCGTGTCAACGATCGTTCCAGGAGTCGAAGATCGCTTCCGAAAGAAGGGTAATCCCGTCCGCGTCATAGAACCGCTCGACACCGATTCCGCCCCGGTCGATCTTCTCCATCACGCGGGCGCCCGTGCAGTTGAAGACCCGGCGCACGTAGCCCGACTCGCCGCGCGCCTCGATCGCCAGAACGTTCGCGTTCCAGCGGACGTCGATGTCGGCGAACCCTTCCGACGTCATCCTTCGCAACTGGTCGCGGACCACGCCCGAGAGGTTCGCGGGCGGAAGCATGATCGCAAGGCGCTGTTGCGGTGCCGAAGCGAGATCCTTGTGGTGCATCATTTCTGTTCCCCTGTGTGCAGGTTGTCACCGTCGCCAGCGCCCCGGACGTACCCCCTCGGCACGGACCGCCGCATGGGGGAAGAGGAACAGTAATCGCCGACCGGCGCCATAAACCGCCGAGACAGGGGCATAAACCCTGGTTTATGGCAGAAAAGATCGGCGCGCGGCAGTGACCAATGACTTCTGAGCCCCCGTGTTGGCGCCGATCGGGCGACGATCCGGCAATCCGGTGACGGGATCGGGGCAGCCGTGAACCGTATCGCCCGCCGAAAGCGGTCGACGGGCGCAGGCCCTGCGACCGCTGCGAATCGGCCGCGGGGCCAGACGATCAGGTGCGGATCTCGACCCCGAGGTGCTTGGCCACCGTGAAGATGTCCTTGTCGCCCCGGCCGCACATGTTCATCACGACGATGTGGTCCCTCGGCAGGTCGGGTGCGATCTTCATGACATGGGCGAGCGCATGGCTCGGCTCCAGCGCCGGGATGATCCCCTCCATGGCGCAGGAAAGCTTGAACGCCTCCAGCGCCTCCTTGTCCGTGATCGACACATATTGCGCGCGCCCGGTCTCGTGCAGCCAGGAATGCTCCGGGCCGATGCCGGGATAGTCGAGCCCGGCCGAGATCGAGAAACCTTCGAGGATCTGGCCGTCCGCGTCCTGCAACAGATAGGTCCGGTTGCCATGCAGCACGCCCGGCCGCCCGCCGGTGAGACTGGCGCAGTGCTCCATGCGCTCGTCCACGCCCTTGCCACCGGCTTCGACGCCGATGATGCGGACGGACGGGTCGTCGAGGAAGGGGAAGAAGAGACCCATCGCGTTCGACCCACCGCCGATGGCGGCAATGACGGTATCGGGAAGGCGGCCCTCGCCCTCCTGTTCCGCCAGTTGCCAGCGCACCTCCTTGCCGATGATCGACTGGAAGTCGCGGACCATCGCCGGATAGGGATGGGGGCCCGCCACCGTGCCGATGCAGTAGAAGGTGTCACGGACGTTCGTGACCCAGTCCCTGAGCGCGTCGTTCATCGCGTCCTTGAGCGTGCCGCGGCCGGAGGTCACGGGATGGACCTCGGCGCCCAGCAGGCGCATGCGGAAGACGTTGGGCGCCTGCCGCTCCACGTCGTGCGCCCCCATGTAGACGACGCACTTCAGCCCGAACTTGGCACAGACCGTGGCCGTAGCCACCCCGTGCTGGCCCGCGCCGGTCTCCGCGATGATCCGGGTCTTGCCCATGCGGCGGGCGAGGATGATCTGGCCCAGCACGTTGTTGATCTTGTGCGCGCCGGTATGGTTCAGCTCGTCGCGCTTCATGTAGATCTTCGCGCCGCCGAGGTGCCTGGTCAGCCGCTCCGCGTAGTAGAGCGGTGAGGGCCGGCCGACGTAGTGCTTCCAGAGCCAGTCCATCTCGGCCCAGAACGACGGATCGGTCTTGGCCTTCTCGTACTCGGCCTCGAGATCGAGGATGAGCGGCATCAGCGTCTCTGACACGAAGCGCCCACCGAAGTCGCCGAACCGGCCGCGCTCGTCGGGACCGGTCATGAAGGAATTGATGCGGTCTTCGGGCATTCTCGCGCCTCCTCTCAGGACAGGTCGCGTTTAAAGCCAATGTGTGATGGCGTAAAGCCGAGGCCTTCATAGAACTTCCGCGCACGCTCACGCCCGGCGTTGGAGGTAAGCTGGACCAGACGGCAGCCCGCCGCCCGCGCGCGCGTCTCGGCGTCGGCCATCATCGCCGCGCCGATCCCGCGGCCCCTCAGGTCCGCCGCCACGCGCACCGATTCCACCTGCGCCCTGCGGCTGGCGCGAAGCGACAGGCCCGAGATGACGGTGAGCTGGTAGGTCGCGACGATCCGCCCCGCCTCCTCGCCCACGATCAGGGTATTTCCGGCCTCGGCCTGCATGGCATCGAACGCGGCGAGATAGGGCGCAAGGTCGCTCCCCTCGCGGGCGGCGCCAAGCGCGTCGTCGGCCAGAAGCGCCACGACGTCCTGCACATCCTCGCGCCGTGCCTCGCGGAAGCGGATCATGCCGCGCCCCGGGCGGCGGCAATGAAGGCGCGGATGAGCGCTTCGTCCTTCACGCCGGGTGCGCTTTCGACGCCGGAGGAGACATCGACCTGCCGCGCCCCCGTAAGGCGGATCGCCGTGGCGACATTCTCGGGCGTGAGCCCGCCGGCGAGGATCCAGGGGCAAGGCCAGTATTTCCGCGCCACCAGCCGCCAGTCGAAGGCAAGCCCGTTGCCGCCCGGCAGCGCCGCGCCCTTCGGCGGCTTGGCGTCGATGAGAAGCTGGTCCGCGACCTTCCCGTAGGTCCGGATCGCCGCCAGATCGGCCTCGTCGGCGACGCCCACGGCCTTCATCACCGGCAGGCCGTAGCGGGTGCGCACCTCGGCCACGCGGTCGGGGCCTTCGGCGCCGTGGAGTTGCAGCATGTCGATCGCCACCGCGCCGGCTATGGCATCAAGCTCGGCGTCAGTCGCGTTCACGGTAAGGGCCACCTTGGCCACGCCCGGCGGCACCTCGGCGGCCAGCGCCGTGGCGGCGGGGATGGCGAGGTGGCGGGGGGATTTCGGGAAGAAGACGAAGCCCACGTAGGCCGCCCCCGCCGCGACCGCGGCCGCGACATGGGCGGGCTCCTTCAGGCCGCAGATCTTGACGCGAACAGACATCGAAGATTCCCCCCGGGACCGGAACGTCAGCGGCCGGTGCCGCGGCCCTCGAGGATCGCCAGAACCTCGTCCTCGGGCTCGGGGCGCGCATCCTTCAGGCGCTTCACCTCGCGCTCCAGCCGCCCCGCCTCGCGCCGGTGCTCTGTTGCGGCGGCGCGGTGCTTCGCCTCGCGGAACCATTCCCAGACGAAGCCGATGCCCAGCCCCGCGACGATCCCGGCGAAGATCGCGAGGAAGAGCGGCACCTCGATCGACCAGCTGACACCGAGGAAGGCGTCCATTTCGGCCGGCAGAAGCCGCAGCGTCACGACCTCGAGATTGGCCGAGGCCACGGCCACGAGGACGATGGCAAGGACGGCGAGAAAGACGAAGCGGAGGAAACGGAGCATGAGCGAGGATTATCCCCCGTTCAGGCGGTCCCGCAAGAGCTTTCCGGTCTTGAAGAAGGGCACGTGCTTCTCCTCGACCGAGACGGATTCGCCGGTGCGCGGATTGCGGCCGGTGCGGGCGTCGCGCTTCTTCACGGAAAACGCGCCGAAGCCCCTGAGTTCGACCCGGTCGCCACGCGCCAGCGCCTCGATGATCTCTTCGAAGATCGTGTTCACGATCCGCTCGACGTCGCGCTGGTAAAGGTGCGGATTCTCGTCGGCGATCTTCTGAATGAGTTCGGACCGGATCATTCGGAGCCCCCCTGTGCGTGCCGTCCCCGGATGGCGGCCGCGTTGTTGTGCGCCGACTATAGGCGCATTCGGCGCGGCCTCAAACAGGAAAGCCATTGGAAAGGCGGGGAATTCTGCGTGAGATGGGCGCTTCGACCGGCGCTTTGCGCAGCAAGCGGGATACTGCAATGCAGCATCCGCAGGGGCTGTGGCTGCCGATCGCGGCCCGCGTCCGGCAGGCCAACGGCGATTCGGCAAAGTGAAACGGCCCCGCGCGAGGCGGGGCCGTTCAAGACCGCGGGTCGCGGTCTCAGCTCTTCGAGCCCTTCAGCGCGGCGCCGAGGATGTCGCCGAGCGATGCGCCCGAGTCGGACGAACCGTACTGTTCCACGGCCTCCTTCTCCTCGGCGATCTCGCGCGCCTTTATCGACAGGCCGAGCTTGCGGGTCTTCGGATCGATGTTGGTCACGCGGACGTCCACGTGGTCGCCCACCTGGAAGCGCTCCGGCCGCTGGTCGGCGCGGTCGCGGGCGAGATCCGAACGGCGGATGAACGACTTTGCGCCGCTGTACTCCACCTCGATGCCGCCATCCTCGATCGCGGTCACGGTCACGGTGATGACCGAGCCGCGCTTCACGCCATCAACCGCATCCGAGAAGGTGTCGGCATCGAGCGCCTTGATGGAGAGCGAGATGCGCTCCTTCTCGATGTCCACCTCGGTGACCGCGGCCTTGACGACGTCGCCCTTGCGGTAGTTCTGGATCGCCTCTTCGCCGCGCTGGTCCCAGCTGAGGTCGGAGAGGTGCACCATCCCGTCGATGTCGTTGTCGAGGCCGACGAACAGACCGAATTCGGTGATGTTCTTGACCTCTCCCTCGATGACGGTGCCGACCGGGTGGGTCTCCGCGAAGACTTCCCACGGGTTGCGCATCGTCTGCTTCAGGCCGAGCGACACGCGCCGCTTGGACTGGTCGATCTCCAGCACCATGACGTCGACTTCCTGGCTCGTGGAGACGATCTTGCCGGGATGGACGTTCTTCTTGGTCCAGGACATTTCCGAGACGTGGACGAGACCCTCGACCCCCGGCTCCAGCTCCACGAAGGCGCCGTAGTCGGTGATGTTGGTGACGCGGCCCTTGTGGACCGAGCCGAGCGGGAACTTCGCCTCGACCGAATCCCACGGATCGGACAGAAGCTGCTTCATGCCGAGCGAGATCCGGTGGGTTTCCTTGTTGATCTTGATCACCTGGACCTTCACGGTCTCGCCGATGTTCAGGATCTCCGAGGGGTGGTTCACGCGGCGCCACGCCATGTCGGTGACGTGCAGCAGGCCGTCAACGCCGCCGAGGTCAACGAAGGCACCGTATTCGGTGATGTTCTTCACCACGCCGTCCACCACCTGGCCTTCCGAGAGGTTGCCGATGACCTCGGCGCGCTGCTCGGCGCGGGATTCCTCGAGGATCGCGCGGCGCGAGACGACGATGTTGCCCCGGCGGCGGTCCATCTTGAGGATCTGGAACGGCTGCTTGAGACCCATGAGCGGGCCGGCGTCGCGCACCGGCCGGACATCGACCTGGCTGCCGGGCAGAAACGCCACCGCACCGCCCAGGTCGACGGTGAAGCCGCCCTTGACGCGGCCGAAGATGGCGCCATCGACGCGCTCTTCCTTGGCGTAAGCCTGCTCGAGACGGTCCCAGGCCTCTTCCCGGCGGGCCTTCTCGCGGCTCAGCACCGCTTCGCCGCGCACGTTCTCGACGCGGTCGAGATAGACCTCGACCTCATCGCCGATCGCGATGTCGGGCTGTTCGCCGGGGTTCGCGAATTCCTTCAGATCGACGCGGCCTTCCATCTTGTAGCCGACGTCGATGATGGCCTGGCCCGCCTCGATGGCGATGACCTTGCCCTTGACGACAGACCCTTCGTCGGGCGTGTCGATCTCGAAGCTTTCTTTCAGGAGGGCTTCGAATTCCTCCATCGTGGCTTTAGCGCACATGCGTGTTCAGTTTCCTTTGCATCGTGTTTCACTGGCCATGCGGTTGGCTCCGCCGGTCTTTGGTTGCATGTCCCTCCGGCGCACCGGCCATCGGAGAAAGACAAAGGGCCGGAGCTTCAAGCCCGACCCTGCTCCATCCGTTTTTCTATGGCTTCGATCGCCTTATGGACGGCTGCGTCTATAGAGAGTTCCGTCGTATCTAGCAAGACCGCATCCTCGGCCGGTCTCAGCGGCGCGGCCGCCCGTTCCGCATCGCGCTTGTCCCTCGCGATCACGTCGGCCAGCACCCTGGCCTCGTCGCCGCCGACCTCCAGCCAGCGCCGGCGCGCGCGGACCTCGGGGCTCGCGGTGACGAAGAGCTTCACCTCCGCCTCCGGGCAGATCACTGTGCCAATGTCGCGGCCGTCCAGCACCGCGCCACCCTCTCGCCGGGCGAAGCGGCGTTGGAACTCGACGAGCGCCGCGCGCACTTCCGCAATCACCGCCACGCGGCTGGCGGCCTGTCCGGCCTCCAGCGTCCGCAGATCGTCGCGGGCAAGGTCGGCCGCCGTCAGCTGTCGCGCGGCCTCGACCGGATCGCCGCCCTTCGCGCCGACGGCGCGGTAGAGAAGTCCCGTATCGAGATGGGCAAGGCCGAAGCGCTCCGCGACGGCGCGCGAGATCGTCCCCTTTCCCGCCGCCGCCGGCCCGTCGATCGCCACCGTGAAGATCATCACCGCCCCCGTTTGCCGGGCCATAGCGCAGCCGCCCGCCCCGGTCAAACGGGTGGCCCGCAGGGGCCGCCGCCCGCGGCAGACGACAGCCATGAGAACCGGCGCTCGCTGCCGGTCCTCCTTCGGCGCCGCAGGCGCAGCGCGGTGGCGCTCACGCTCGCAGCGCCGCCTCCAGATAGTCCAGCGCCATGGCGAGGGTCGCAAGCCGAGGATAGTCCGCCTCGGGGATCGGCAGGCCGAATCGATCGTGGAGCGCGCTGACGAGGTTCAGGAAATCCATCGAGTCGAGGCCGAGATCGTCCTGGAACCGATCGGAGTCGCGGATCGCGCCGGGGTCGAGATCGGGAGCCACGGCGGTGATGTCGGCGATAAGGGCGATGCGGATCTCGTTGCGGGTCATGGGGTCAGTGGCTCCTGCAATAGTCGGTCGATCTCGGCCAGGAACATCGCGCCGCGGCGGCCGTCGCTCACGCGGTGGTCGGCGGCGAGGCTGACGGTCACGGCAAGCCGCGGCGCCACCCCGCCGTCCCGGATCATCGGCCGGACCCGGGGCGTGCCGAAGCCCACCAGCGCCACCTGCGGCGGGAAGATCACGCCGAAAAGCGCGTCCACGCCGTTCTCGCCAAGGCTCGAGACGGTGATCGTTCCCTGCGTGATCTCGCTCATCCTGAGACGCCCGGACCGTGCCCGCGCGACGAGGTCGCGCATCGCCGCCATGAGGGCATCGGCCTCCTTCGTGTGCGCGTCGAGGATCGCCGGGGCGATGAGACCGCCGCCCCGCAGGGAAACCGCGATCCCGCAATGCACCGCCTCCGAGGGTGCCGGGGCCGCCCCGGCCTCGCAGCGGCCATTCAGTTCGGGGACCTTGGCCAGCGCGCGCACGGCGGCGCGCACCAGAAGCGCGCCCATCAGAAGCCTCCGGTCGGGCGTACGGGCGACGTTCAGCGCGCCAAGGCCCTCCTGTGCGGTCTGAAGGTCGATCTCGTGGCTCAGGTAGTAGTGCGGGATCTCGCGCTTGGACCGCTTCATGGCGGCGGCGATGGCGCGGCGCATCTCCGCCATGTCGAGACCCGGCTTGGCCGCCTTCGGGACGGCAGGCGGCCCGGCGGGCCGGGAAGCGACATGCCGCTCGACATCGGCGAGGAGGACGGCGCCCCCCGGACCGGAACCGGCGACCTCGGCGAGCGCGACACCAGCGGCGGCCGCGCGGGACCTGGCCGC
>NZ_WBUS01000026.1 GCF_008933605.1 Albidovulum sp. | reverse complement strand
GCCGCGGCGGCATGCCGCGCGACCGCCGCCATGGGCAGCAGCGCCTCGGTCGGATAGCAGGCCGTCCAGAAGCGCGCATGGGCGGCGCTCACCGTCGGAAAGCAGCGTTCCCGCCCCGCGACCGCGCCCACCCAGGCCCGCGCGAAGGGCCAGGTGAGGAGCGCCGCCGCCGGGTTGCGGACGCCGAAATTGGGCGAGACGAAGACGATGGCGTCCATCCTGGCCGCGAGGTCCGGTTGCAGCGCCGCCTCGGCCGCGAGCGTCCCGCCGGTCGAGGTCGCGATCACCAGGACCCGCCGGCCGATCCGCCGGCCGATCGCCAGCGCCTCGGCGACGTCGATCATCCAGTCGTTCACGCTCGGCCCGGCGAAGCGCCTGGGCCCGAGGCCATGTCCGGCGAAGCGCGTGAAGTGGAGATTCGCGCCCAGCCCCGCCGCCACGCGGTCCGGAACCGGCCTGATCTCCTCCGAGGTGGCTGAGAATCCGTGCAGATAGACCACCGCCCAGTCGGTCCGCACCCCGGGCGGCCCGGCCCAGAGGATGCGTTTCTCCGCGCCCGGCACGATGCCGCCCACGGTGGCCTCGCGCGCCGCGAGATAGGCATCGAGATCGGCCGGCAGCAGCGCGGCGTCGAAATCGGGCGTGAGGTCGAGCGGTTCGCGCGGCCCGAAGGCAAAGAGAAGCGCGACGGCCGCGACGAGGACGAGTGCAAGCCCGCCGAGAATCCGCCGGCGCCTAGGCATCGCCCGGGGCCCGCTGAAGGACCTCGGCCACGGCGGCCTCGATCAGCCGCAGGCACTCCGGCGTCGAGAACCGGTGATCGGCGCCCCGCACCAGTGTCAGACGGATGTCCGGCCCGTCGGCATGGTGAAGCAGCCTGAGCGCCACCTCGACGCTCACGTCGGTGTCCGCCGTGCCCTGCAGCATCCTGACCGGCATCGGCAGGGAAAGCGGCGCGGTCAGCACCAGCCGGCGCCGCCCCTCCTCGATCAGCCGCCGCGTGATGACGTAGGGCTCGTCCGAGTAGTCCGAGGGCTGCGCCACGCGCCCCGCCGCCATGAGCGCGCGCCGCTCCTGCGCGGTGAACCGGGCCCACATGTCCTCCGTGAAATCCGGCGCGGCGGCGACGGTGACGAGGCCGGCCACCTTGCCGGGATGCTCCCGCGCCATCAGGAGCGAGATCCATCCCCCCATCGAGGAGCCCACCAGCACCTGCGGCCCCACGGTCAGGGCCAGGATCGCCGCCCGCGCATCCTCGAACCAGTCGCCGATGGCGCCCGCGAGGAAATCGCCCGAGGACGCCCCGTGCCCCGAATAGTCGAACCGGAGGAAGGCGCGGCCCTGGCGCCGCGCCCAGGCTTCCAGCGCCAGCGCCTTGGTGCCTTCCTTGTCCGACCGGAAACCGCCGAGGAACACCACGCCCGGCCCCGCGCCCTCCAGCCGGTCATGGGCGATCCGCCGCCCTTCGGGTGTCACCAGATAGTCGCTCATGCGCTCACCGTCCCTTTCATCTTGCCACAAATACCTCCGGGGGTCCGGGGGTGGAACCCCCGGCGCCGGCCGTTGACTTCCGCCGCGCGATCCCCGAAGAAGGCGCGACATACCCGCAACCGGGCGTTCCGTGGGCGCCAGACCGACGAGGAGCATGGGCCATGACCCAGATTTCCCTGACATTCCCCGATGGCAACAGCCGCGACTACGCCAAGGGCGTGACCGCCGCCGACGTGGCGCAATCCATCGCGCCGTCGCTTGGCAAGGCGGCGATCTCGGCCTCGGTCGATGGCAAGCACTGGGATCTCCAGTGGCCGATCGAGGCAGACGCGCAGATCGCCATCCACACGATGAAGGACGAGGCGCAGGCGCTCGAACTCATCCGCCACGACTTCGCCCATGTCATGGCCCGCGCCGTGCAGAAGCTCTGGCCCGAGGTCAAGGTCACCATCGGCCCGGTGGTGGAGAATGGCTGGTACTACGACTTCGATCGCGACGAGCCCTTCACGCCCGAGGATCTCGGCGCGATCGAGAAGGAGATGAAGGCGATCATCAACGAGCGCGACCCGGTCCGCACCGAGGTCTGGGACCGCGCCCGCGCCATCGACCACTACCTCCGCAAGCACGAGCCCTTCAAGGTCGAGCTGATCGAGGCGATCCCCGGCGACGAGCCCCTGCGGATGTACTGGCACGGCCATTGGCAGGATCTCTGCCGGGGGCCCCATCTCCAGCATACCGGCCAGCTTCCCGCCGATGCCTTCAAGCTGATGTCCGTCGCCGGCGCCTACTGGCGGGGCGACCACCGCAACAAGCAGTTGCAGCGCATCTACGGCGTCGCCTTCAGGAACCGCGAGGACCTCAAGGCCTATCTGACGATGCTGGAGGAAGCCGCGAAGCGCGACCACCGCAAGTTGGGGCGCGAGATGGAGCTTTTCCACCTGCAGGAAGAAGCGCCGGGCATGGTCTTCTGGCACCCGAACGGCTGGACGATCTACCGCACGCTCGAGGACTACATGCGCCGCCGTCTGCGCCGCGCCGGGTACAAGGAGATCAAGACCCCGCAAGTCGTGGACCGCATCCTCTGGGAGAAGTCGGGCCATTGGGAGGCCTACCGCGAGAACATGTTCATCGTCGAGGTGGATGAGGAAGGCGCGAAGGAAAAGCGCATCAACGCGCTGAAACCGATGAACTGCCCCTGCCATGTGCAGGTCTACAACCAGGGCCTCAAGTCCTACCGCGACCTGCCGCTGCGTCTGGCCGAGTTCGGATCGTGCCACCGCTACGAAAGCTCGGGCTCGATGCACGGCCTGATGCGGGTCAGGGGCTTCACCCAGGACGACGCCCATATCTTCTGCACCGAGGACCAGATCGAGGCGGAATGCGCCAATTTCATCGGGCTTCTGTCGTCGATCTACCGCGATCTCGGCTTCGCCAAGTTCGACGTGAAGCTCTCGACCCGGCCCGAGGTGCGGGTAGGCTCGGATGCGGTCTGGGACAAGGCCGAGGCCGCGCTTGAAAACGCCGTGCGCAAGGTCACCAACGATTTCGAGATCGACCCCGGCGAAGGCGCCTTCTACGGACCGAAGCTCGACTTCAAGCTGACCGACGCGATCGGGCGGGAATGGCAGTGCGGCACCTTCCAGGCCGACTTCAACCTGCCCGTCCGGCTCGGCGCGGAATATGTCGGCGAGGACGGGGCCAAGCACCGCCCGGTGATGCTCCATCGCGCGATCCTCGGGTCTTTCGAGCGCTTCATCGGCATCCTGATCGAGAACTACGCCGGCCGGATGCCCTTCTGGCTCGCCCCCCGGCAGATCGTCGTCGCCTCGATCGTCTCGGATGCCGACGACTACGTGAACGAGGTCACGGCGAAACTGACCGCCGCCGGGCTCAGGGCCGAGGCCGACACGCGGAACGAGAAGATCAACTACAAGGTCCGTGAACATTCGGTCGGAAAAGTCCCCGTGATCCTCGCCGTCGGGATGAAGGAGGTGGAGGAGCGGAGTGTTTCAATCCGGCGGCTCGGCGAGACACAAACCGAAACCCAGGCGCTTGCCGATGCAGTCGCAGCATTCGCGGCCGAAGCGACGCCGCCGGACCTCAGATAGCCTTGTCTGGCGGCCTTTTCGGGCACCGCCGCGGTGCAGCACCCGGCCGGCCTGTCCGCGGCCCGAACCGGGTCCCGGGGTTTCAGTGTTTCACGGCGCCGTGGGCCACAGGTTCGTGAGTGGATCGTGACAAGCGGCGCCCGCTAGCTTGGCACTGTCGATCCAACGACGCTCGAAACCAAGCAAGGGAACCAGTCATGTCGCATTCCATGAAGACGCTCGCCGTCGCCACCTCGCTCGCGACCGCGCTCGCGGCCCATTTCGCGGCGCCGGCCGCGGCACAGGAAGCCAAGGAGAAGTGCTTCGGCGTGGCGCTCGCCGGCCAGAACGACTGCGCCGCCGGCCCCGGCACGACCTGCGCCGGCACCTCGAAGGTGGACTACCAGGGCAATTCGTGGAAACTCGTCCCCGCCGGCACCTGCACCACGATGGAACTCCCCGACGGCCGGATGGGCTCGCTCGAGGCGCTCGACCGCGACCTGCCGCAGGGCTGAACCGACACGCGGTCTTCCCGGCCCCGCCGGGAAGGCCATCAAGCCGTAACGGGGGACGTGATGCTCGACCGGACCGCGATGGACAGGCTTCCCGCCCGCCCGGGCGTCGGCTACAAGCCGCAGCATTTTTCGAACATCCTTGCCGACGCTGCCCCCGTCGCCTGGCTCGAAATCCACGCAGAAAACTACATGGGCGAGGGCGGCCGCCCGCTCGCCCAGCTTCGCGCCCTGGCCGAACGCTTCCCGCTCTCGGTGCATGGCGTCGGCCTTTCCATCGGCGGCGAGGGCCCCCTGGACCGCGACCATCTCGCCCGGCTCCACCGCCTTTGCGGCTGGCTGAACCCGGCGAGCTTCTCCGAGCACCTCGCCTGGTCCACCCATGACGCGGCCTTCCTCAACGACCTCCTGCCCCTGCCCTACACCGAGGCGACGCTGGCGCGCGTCGCCGACCACATCGACCAGGTGCAGGACCATGTCGGCCGCCGGATGCTTCTCGAGAATCCCTCGGTATATCTGGACTTCACCGAGACCAACCTCGACGAGATCGACTTCCTGACCGAGGTCGTGAAACGCACCGGCTGCGGCCTGCTCCTCGACGTCAACAACGTCTTCGTCTCCTGCACCAACCGCAGGACCGACCCCGAAGATTACATCGACCGCTTCCCCCATGACCTCGTCGGCGAGATCCACCTCGGCGGGCATGACGAGGACCGCGACGACACCGGCGCGCCGCTGCTGATCGACGCGCATGGTTCGGAAGTGACCGATCCCGTCTGGCAGCTCTACGCGCGGACGATCCGCAGGGCCGGCCCCCGGCCCACGCTCATCGAATGGGACAACGACGTGCCCGACTGGCCGGTCCTCGCCGCCGAGGCGACCCGCGCGGCCCGCATCCTCGATCGGGTGACGGCATGAGCCAGGCAGAGTTTCGCGCCGCCCTCCTCGACCCCGGCCGGCCGGCGCCTGCGGGCCTGACGGACCCCGACGGCCGCCCCGCCGGGCGCCGCTTCGACGTCTATCGCAACAACGTCACCGTCTCGCTCACCGAGGCGCTTCGCCAGGCCTTCCCGGTCGTCCGCAAGCTCGTCGGCGACGAGTTCTTCACGGCCATGGCGCGCGAACATCTGCGCGCCCATCCGCCGACCTCGCCGGTCCTGATGTTCTACGGCCGCGCGATGCCGGCCTTCCTCGAGACGTTCCCGCCGGTCGGACAACTGCCCTATCTCGCGGACGTCGCCCGGCTGGAACTGGCCCTGCGCGAAAGCTACCACGCCGCCGATGCCGCCGCCCTTCCCCCCGGCGCGCTCCAGGACCTTGCGCCCGAGGCGGTCCTCGCCGCGCGGTTCACCCTCGCTCCCGCCGTCCGGCTCGTCGCGTCGCGCTGGCCGGTCCATGCGATCTGGTCCGCC
Organism: Albidovulum sp.; assembly: GCF_008933605.1. Lineage (GTDB taxonomy): Bacteria > Pseudomonadota > Alphaproteobacteria > Rhodobacterales > Rhodobacteraceae > Albidovulum. The sequence goes on along the minus strand of NZ_WBUS01000026.1, from coordinate 25,253 downwards.
AACATGCGCGGCACCCCCGTGCCGACCGCGGCTGACGCGCAGGACGTGCTGATCCTGCGCCCGCAGTTCGACGCCGAGCCCCTGCTGCTTCCGATCGGTGCCGCACCCTTCGTCGCGGCCCTTCTCGCCGGCAGGACGGTCGCCGAGGCGCTCGAGGCCGCCCCCGCCTTCGACCTCACCGCCACGCTCGGCCTGCTGATCGGCGGCAACGCCATCACCGGCCTCTCGACCGGAGACTGACGTCCATGCTCGCGCTCTACGACCGCCTCGCCGGCGGGCTTTCCCGGCTTGCGCCCGCGCTCCTGCCGCCCCTCGCCCGGGCCACCTTCGCCGCCGTGCTGCTCGTCTATTTCTGGTCCTCGGCGCTGACCAAGATTGGCCCCGGGCCGCTCGGTATCCTCAGGCCCGGCGACGGCGCCTATATCCAGATCTTTCCCAGGGCCTTCGAGGCCGCGGGCTACGATTCCTCGCAGCTCGGGCTCTTTCACTGGGCCGTTGTGACCGCCGGCACGCTGGCCGAGTTTCTCCTGCCGCTGCTCATCGTCATCGGTCTCTTTACCCGCCTCGCCGCGCTCGGCATGATCGGTTTCGTCGTCGTCCAGAGTCTCACCGACGTCCTCGGCCACGGTGTCGGCGGCGACGTTCTCGGCCGCTGGTTCGATGCGACGTCCGGGGCGCTCGTGCTCGACCAGAGGACGCTCTGGGTTTTCCTCCTCGCCAGTCTCGCCGTTCTCGGCGGCGGGCCGCTATCCGTGGACCGGTTCCTCGCCCGCCGCCCCGGCACATCGTTTCCGCAAAATCCTTGATTTTTGCCCGGAATGACGCATCATTTCGGTGGCGTGAACGCAGACTTTCCTACCGCTCCCTTCCTCGGGGCAGCCGGAAGAACCGAAAGACCTGGCTGCACGGCCCCGGGCAATGTCGCCTTGGGGAGATCTGAAAGGGAGTAAACGGATGGCCACGGGCACCGTGAAATGGTTCAACACGACGAAGGGCTACGGTTTCATCGCGCCCGACGACGGCGGCAAGGATGTGTTCGTGCACATCTCCGCGGTCGAACGGGCGGGGCTGAAGACGCTCTCGGACAACCAGAAGGTTGCCTACGAGATGCAGTCCGGTCGGGATGGGCGGGCGTCGGCGTCCGACCTCAAGCTTCTCTGAGCCTCGCGGACCTCGATCCTTTCGCCCCGCCCGTTCGCCCGGGCGGGGCTTGTCATGTCAGCAATGCCCTCTGCGTCGCCAGACCCCAGCCGAGATGGAGCGCATCCCCGGCGCGGATCACCGGCCGCTTCATCAGGGTGGGATGGGCGGCAAGCAGCTCCCCGGCCGGCCGCGACCGCTCCTCCGCCGCGAGGCCCCGCCAGGTCGCCGAGGCCCGGTTGAGGATCGCGTCCCCGAACGCGGCCACGAATTCCTCCCGCTCTCCCTTTGCAAGCGGCTCGGCCCGAATGTCGCGGAAGGTGACGTCATGTCCCGCCGCCGCCAGCGCCGCGCGGGCCTTGCGGCAGGTATCGCAGCTGGCGATTCCATAGACGATCATCCCGGCCGCGCCCCTGCGATGCCGCTCCTTGGTACCGCCGCAGTCGGCCCGGCTGCAACCTCGGCGGAATCCCGCCGCGGGACCTGCCTTGTTTTGGCCACATAGGCGGGAATCCGTCCATCGTCGGCGAAATTCCGATTGGCCCCCGGGGCACGCGCTCGGGGTTTCTTGACCCCGCCGGTGTTGCGATTTAGCACCAACTCATTGCTTTCGAGTTCTCCCTTCGGGGATCCTTACCGACAACGAATCATGGCCGCGCGCCCTGCCCTCACAGGTCGCGCAAGGGGGGCATATGACCGTGAACGAGGAACTGGTCGACCGGCTGTCAACCGAGGTCGGACGCCGGCTGAGCGACAAGGCGCGCGCGGGACGGCGGCGCGCTCTGGCGTGGATATCGCGGTGCTGCGTCACCGTGACGAGCGACGGAAAGACGACGCGTGAGGTCTTTTTCGACCAGACGCCGACACTAGGCCAGCTTGTCGCGCAGCTCGGGCCGGACTGCTACGTCGTCTCCGTCGCGATGAAGCGCCGGCCGCTGCGCGAACGGATCCGGCTCGCGCTCGCGGCCGAATGACGCCTGGGCGGGCGCCCAACTCTGGCCATAGTCGTCGCTTGACGGCAGGACAATGACAGGGCGGGCGGGGCATTGTTCCGCCAGCCCCCCGCAAAGGCGGCCGCTTTCACCACAAACTTGCCACAATTCGCGCGAGGCGGGACGGTTGCGACAGGCGCCCCCGGGGCGCTCGTGATTCGGTCGGTGCGGGGTTTGGACATGGTCGGGGCGACGGATTTCATCGGGCTTGTGCGCGCCCGCGCCGGAACGTCCGCAGAGCGGCAGACAGCGGCCACTTGGCCGGGCGGGGGACGGATCGCGGTTCTTGTCACCCGCGACGGCACGAACATGGAAGAACTGCTGTTCGAGCGCCCGCCGACGCTTGCCGACCTCCTCGCCCGTGCGGGCGCGGACTCCTACGTCCTCGGAATCGGCGTGACGGACAGAATGCAGCACGCCGCGGAATAGGCCCGGAGCGGCGGTCCGGCGGCGTCGCCCCGCGGTCGCAGTCCAAGCGGAAGGCGCCCGACGTGCCCTTGCCGGACGGGACGTACTCAACCGAACAGGAAATCCCCCGCGTCGATCAGCGCAGCGTCCACGCCTTCGAGGATCACCGCGACATTGGCGAACCTCACGAGCGTGTCGAGGCCATGGTCGATGACCGTCACCGCCGAGAACCCCGCCGCCCCGGCGGCGATGCGGATGAGGTCGAGACCATCCTCGAAATCGAGGAGCCGGTCGCCGCCGTCGCCGGTGGCGAAGATGAACTGGTCGGCTCCGGCGCCGCCGGTGAGCCAGTCGGCCCCGATGCCGCCGCGGATCAGGTCGGTGCCGTCGCTTCCGGTGAGCGTGTCGCGGCCGGCCCCGCCGTCGAGGATATTGTCGACGCCGCCGACCACGGTCAGCGTGTCGTTACCACCGCCGCCGTAGAGTTCGCTTTCGCCGTAGGTGCCCGTTTCGATCGTGGCCATCAGGACGTCGTTCCCGTGGCCGCCGTCGAGGAAGTTGTGCGCAGTTCCGTAGTATTCCGGGTCGTCGTAGTAGGGCTCGTGGTAGTCTGCGTTGGCATAGGCGGACAGGATGTCATTTCCGGCACCACCCGACAGCGTGTTGCTCGCGCTTGCGCCGACAAACGAAAACAGCGTGCCCGCCACGATGCTGGCCGTCAACTCGTCGTTGCCCGAACCGCCGGCGAGTTCGTTGATCCCGACAGCCGTGTCCTCGGCAAACGCGAAGATCGTCGAGACGAGGCTGTCGTTGCCGCTGCCGCCGCTCAGTTCCGAGGTCATTGTGCTGCTGCCGTTCTCGCCATCCAGGGACGCGGAATTGTCGGAGATGAGCGTGTCGTTGCCGGCCCCGCCGATCAGGACGTTGTGGCCCTGCGGCGCAGCAACGTTGGAGTCGGCGTATATGCTGGCGAACAGGTAGTCGTTGCCCGCACCTCCGTCCAGATAGTTGCTCGCCAGCAGGCTCATGTTCGAGTAGACGACCGCCGTCGCCGTGACGTGATCGTCACCGGCGCCGCCCCAGATCTCGTTGATCGCGGTGCTGAAGTTGCCGAAGAAATTGCCGCCGATCGCCAGCGCGGATATCCGGTCGTTCCCGCTGCCGCCGCGGATCGTGCTCGTCACCACGCTGTCACCGAAGGCATCGGAAACGGTGGAGACGTCGATCTGGTCGGACCCGGCCCCGCCGTCGACGAAGATCGAGAAGTCGGCCGGCGCGACGTCCGTGTAGACCATGATGTCGATTGAGATCGTGTCCTCCCCGGCTCCACCGAAGGCGGAGGCCGCGACTTCGTAGACCGGCACCCATTCCCAGATGGTCAGGTCGAGCAGGATCGATAGGGCGTCATGCCCCGCCCCCCCATGAAGCGCGGTGTCGTTGTAAAGGCTTGAAAGCGCATCATGGCCTGCCCGCCCGAAGAGGGCCTGGCCTTCCGCCGTCGCCGCCAGAGTGTCGTTCCCAGGAGTTCCGAAGATCGGTGCGAGTGCCGGGGATACCGGTTTCGGCAGTGCGGACATGCCACCCTCCATATTTGCACAAGTCGCAAGTCGATATACGAAATCTGTCCGCGCGAATTCTACTGGCACGATATATCGGCCACGCCGACTCATCAATCGGTTGTTGCGGGCGCCGTTCGATGTGCAAGTCCTGCGGAAGACCGAGCCCTGCGCGCGCCCGTCGCGACGTATGCCATGCGCCGGACGAAAACCGGGCGCTCGCGGACGCGCCAACGAAAAGGGCGGGGCTTACGCCCCGCCCTTCCCGATAATGTCGTCCGTCCCGCCTCAGGCGAGCGCGAGGTTCGTCGCCGATTCACGGCCGTCGCGGCCGGCTTCGATGTCGAAGGTGACCTTCTGGCCGTCCTTCAGTTCGCGGATACCGGCGCGCTCGACAGCGGAGATGTGGACGAACACGTCCTTCTTGCCGCCATCGGGAGCGATGAAGCCGAAACCCTTCGTCGCGTTGAACCACTTCACGGAGCCCGTAGCCATCGTGATGTCTCCTATCATCTGCCGCCCACGGAATGCGGCGGCCCGGCGCAGTCAGTCCTATCGATAAACTGAGGCCGAAGACGGAGACAGTGGTCGAAAGAGGTAACGTCGCGGCTCTGCATATAGCGGAAAAGCCCCCTCGTCACAAGGCCCGGCGCGGAAGCTTCCCGCACCGGGCCCGCCGTGTCAGTTCGCGCCGAGCTTCTTGATCCGGCCCTCGACCCCGGTCGTGACCTTGCCGGACTGGGCGATGTAGTCGATCACGTCATTGGCCATGAGGTTGCCGTTGCCCGTGTTGATGATCACGTTGCCGCCGCCGAGCGCCGCATAGCCGTCGCCGCCGCCCAGCATGTAGTCGTTGGTCGCGACCTTGTAGACCTTGTTCGGGTCGAGCGGCTGATCGCCCACCATGACTTCCGAGACGCGGCTGCCCGCGGGGGCCGAGGCGTCGAAGGCAAAGCTCATCCCCGAGACCTGCGGGAAGCGGCCGGCGCCCTTCTCGACCTGGCTCACCCCGTTTTCGAGCGCGGCGAGGATCTGGCTGCCCGGAAGCTCGGTCACCACGGTGACGTTGCCGAAGGGAAGCTCCGTCAGGATGTCGCGGCGCGTCAGCACGGTGCCCGCGTCATAGGTGCGGTCGGCGCGGATCCCGCCGCCGTTGGTAAAGCCGATGTCCGCCCCGGTCGCGGCGCGCATCGCGTCGGCGATCACGTTGCCCATGGCCGATTCCTCGGCCCGGACCACGTTCCTGCGGCTGTCGAGCGGCACTTCGGTCGTGCCGATCTCCACGTTCAGGCTCTCGTCGAGCTTCTTCTGGAACTCGTCCACCATCGCCTGCGTCTCGGGGTCGGGCGTGACCGTGGCGGTGTCGATGAAGCGGAAGGCAGGCACCCAGTCAATCGTGCGCTTGCCGTCATCGTCCTGGCCGATCTCCACCATCAGATCGACCGGCGAGAGGAAGCGCGCGTCCATCGAGGTTTCGACATAGACGGTCACGCCGTCATAGGCCGTGGCGTAGGAATGGTCGTCCCCCGACAGGATCACGTCGAAGGCGTGGGACGCGATGAGCTTGCGGTCGTTGGTCATGTCGGTCTGCACGACGCCCACGACGATGTCGGCGCCGTCGTCGCGGGCCTGCTTGGCGGCGGCGACGGCCGTGTCCACCGTCGGCAGGAACTTGAGGTCGCCGGAACTTGCCACCTCGGGCGTCGTGTCCTGCGCCACGGGGATCAGCGCGACCTTGAGCCCGCCGACCTCCTTCACCATGACGCCGCCCAGCCCCTCGATGGGCGAGCCGTCGGCATTGGTGATGTTGATCGCGGCCCAGGGATACTTCGACGCCTTCATCTTCTCGAAGAAGTTCTCCGGCCCGAAGTCGAATTCATGGTTGCCGGGCACGGCAAGATCGAAGGGCACGAGGTTGGTCAGGTCGATCGTGTTCTGCCCCTTGTCGAAGCCGGAAAGGAGCGAGGGCGAGAGCATGTCGCCGTCGAAGAGATAGAGCGTGTTCGGATTCGTCGCGCGCTCGGCCTTGGCAACGGCGTTCAGCCGGGCGAAGCCGCCGCGGCCATCCTCTTCGGCGAAGGCATAGGCGTCGCCGACGCCAAGAAGGGTAAGCTTCACCGTCTCGGCAAGGACCGGAGCCGCAGCAAGGGAAAGCGCGGTCGCGGAGAGAAGCGTCGCGGCGAGCCGACGGACGGGCATGGTCATGGTCATGGTCTGAATCTCCCTGGGGCGCGGATAGGACACTACACTGCGGCGGGGCCGCGCTTCTGTCAAAGCCCCTCGCCGCCTCGCCCTCACCTTTCTCGCGCCCGCAGGTATCAGCGGGGTGAAATGCCCCGGCCATTGACCGCGGGGCGGGCGCGAGGCATGAGGGCGCCATGCTGATCTACAAGATCTTCCGCCGATCCGAGTGGGACGCCTTTCGCGCCGCGGGCGAAACCGGCGGCGCGCCGGTGGACCTTGCCGACGGCTTCATCCATTTCTCGACCGCCGCGCAGGTCGCCGAGACGGCGGCCCGGCATTTCGCCGAGGAGAGCGACCTCGTCCTCGTCGCCGTCGCCCCGACGGCGCTCGGCTCCGCGCTCAGGTGGGAACCCTCGCGGGGCGGCGCGCTTTTCCCGCATCTCTACCGGCGCCTTCGCCTCGCCGACGTGGTCTGGGACAAATCCCTTCCGCTCGGCGCGACCGGCCACATCTTCCCCGAGGGGCTGCTGTGACGCCGCTCGAACGCGCGGGCCTCGCGGTGCTGCACCGGCTCGACCCGGAACTGGCCCACGGCCTCTCGCTTCGCGCGCTGTCATGGGGCCTCGTGCCGCTGCCCGGCCCCGTCACCTCGCCGCGCCTGCGCACCCGCCTCGCCGGGCTGGAACTGCCGAACCCGGTGGGCCTTGCCGCGGGCTACGACAAGAACGCCGAAGCCGTGGGCGCGCTCACCCGTGCCGGCTTCGGCTTTGTCGAGGTGGGCGCGGCCACGCCCCTGCCGCAGCCCGGCAATCCGAAACCCCGGCTCTTCCGCCTGCCCGAGGATCGCGCGGTCATCAACCGCTTCGGCTTCAACAACGACGGTGCCGAGGCGATCGCCGCACGCCTCGCGCGGGCCGACCGGCGGGTGCCCGTGGGCCTCAACCTCGGCGCCAACAAGACCTCCGCCGACCGCGCCGCCGATTTCGCCCGCGTCCTCGCGCTGGCCGGGCCGCATGTCGATTTCGCCACGGTCAACGTCTCCTCCCCCAACACCGAGCGGCTGCGCGACCTTCAGGGCAAGGCGGCGCTTTCGGCACTGCTCGCGGGCGTGATGGAAACGCGGGGCGCCCTGCCCTGGAAGGTGCCCATCTTTCTCAAGATTGCGCCCGACCTCGCGGAGGCCGAACTGGCCGAATTGGCCGAGGTCGCGCTCGCCTCGGGCATCGACGCGGTCATCGCCACCAACACGACACTTGCGCGCGACGGGTTGAAGAGCCGCCACGCCGGCGAGGCCGGCGGACTTTCCGGCGCGCCGCTCTTCGAGCGTTCGACCCGTGTGCTCGCCCGGCTCCATCACCTGACGGAGGGCCGGATCCCGCTCATCGGCGTCGGCGGGATCGCCTCGGCCGCGGACGCCTGGGCGAAGATCCGCGCCGGCGCCTCGGCCGTGCAACTCTATTCGGCGCTGGTCTACGGCGGCCTGTCGCTCGTCGGCGACATCGCCCGCGGGCTCGATGTGCTGGTGGAAGAGAAGGGCTTCGCGACCCTGTCGGACGCAGTCGGCAGCGGACGGGGGGACTGGCTCTGACCACGATCTGGCACAATCCCCGCTGCTCCAAATCGCGCGCGACACTCGCGCTTCTCGAAGCGCGCGGCGTCGCGCCCGAGGTGCGGCTCTACCTTCAGGACCCGCCCTCCGAAACCGAGATTCGCGCGGCCCTCGCCGCCCTTGGCCGCCCCGTCCGCGACCTTGTCCGCAAGGGCGAGCCTGCCTTCCGCGACCTCGGGCTCGCAAGCGCCGACGGGGACGCCCTTGTCGCCGCCATAGCCGCGCACCCCGTGCTCATCGAGCGTCCGCTGGTGCTGCACGCGGGCCGCGCCGCGCTCGGTCGCCCGCCCGAATCCGTGCTCGCCCTCTTCTGACGCCACCCGCGCAGGTTCGTCCCGGGGCGCATCCGCACGGACGGGGGATCGCCGGCTAGCCCCCCGCCACGGCCTCCGCGCGCGGATAGCGCAGCGCCATCGTCGCCCCGCGCGCGATGTTGAGTACCATGAGCGAGGCCCAGAGCCCGTGGTTCCCCAGCGTCCCCGGCAACATGAGAAGCGCCACGAGATAGATCGTGACCGAGACGACCATCGCGTTGCGCATCTCGCGGCTCAGCGTCGCGCCGATGAAGATGCCGTCGAACATCCAGCTTGCAATTCCGATCACCGGCGCGAGCGCGACCCAGGGCAGATAATCCCGCGCCGCCGCCCGCACCTCCGGCTCGGTCGCCATCAGGTCGATGAGCAGGGGGCCGGCGATCCAAAAGCCGACGCCGAGGAGAACGGCGCCCGCCACGCCCCACTGGCTCGCCACGACCGAGGCGCGCCGGACCGCGACCGGGTGCCGGGCCCCGACCGCCTGTCCGACGAGCGTCTCGGCCGCGAAGGCGAAGCCGTCGAGGCCGTAGGCGGTGATCTCGAGGAACTGCAGGAGCACCTGGTTGGCCGCAAGCGTGACGTCGCCGAAATGCGCGCCCCAGAAGACGAAGGTGGTGAAGGCCCCCTGCAGGAGGACCGAGCGCACCATGATGTCGCCGTTCACCCGCATCATCCGCGCGACCCGTTCCCGGTCGAAGACCCGTGCCCAGTCACGCCATTGTCCGCCCGCGAAGGCCCCCCGGCAAAGCCAGAGACCGAAGAGGAGCCCCGTCCATTCCGCGATCAGCGTCGCCACCGCCACCCCCGCCACGCCCCAGCCGAGCCCGAGGACGAAGAGGAGGTCGAGCGCGATGTTGAGCCCGTTCATCCAGAGCTGGAGCGCCAGCACCCCGCGCGTCCGCTCCACCGCGATGAGCCAGCCGGTGACGGCGTAGAGCGCGATGGTCGCCGGCGCCCCCCAGATGCGGATGGCGAGATAGGTGCGGGTCAGCGCCTCCACCTCGGCCGAGGCCGGGGCGAGCGCGAAGGCGGCGCGGAAGAGAAGCGCCTGCGCGAGGATGAAGACGGCGCCGGCCGCGCCCCCGATCAACAGCGCCCGCATCAGGATCGCGCCGGTCTCGGCCGGGTCGCGGGCGCCGTGCGCCTGGGCGACAAGGCCCGAGGTCCCCATCCGCAGGAAGCCGAAGATCCAGTAGATCGAGGCGAGGATCACCGCCCCCATGCCCACCGCGCCGATCGGCGCCGCCTGCCCCATCTGGCCGACGACGCCGGTATCGACGGCCCCGAGCAGCGGCACCGTGGCATTCGAGAGGACGATGGGTGCCGCGATCCTCAGGACGCGGGCATGGGTGATCTCAGCCATCGCCGCCCGCATCGAGCGGCCAGCCGCGCTCGGGCATAAGGAAGTGGCCCGTTCCCTGGGCGAAAAGGCGCGACCGGTTGTCCTGCCAGGCCTCGACATGCACGCTCGCATAGCGCCGGCCCGACCGGTTGATCCGCGCCCGCGCATAGGCGTCACGCGGCAGGCCGGAGCGGAGGTAGTCGACCGTCAGGTCGATGGTCTTCGGCAGCCGCGGGAGGTGCCCGGGCGCGAGGCTCAGGGGGTCGAGGCGGCCGCTCTCCATCTCTTCCCAGGTCTGCGCCCAGGCCAGTTCGATGATCGCGGTCACCTCGAGGAAGGCCGCCGTCACCCCGCCGTGGAGCGCGGGCAGGAGCGGGTTGCCGATGTGCTTTTCGTCGTAGGGCAGGATCGCGGTGAGTTCGTCGCCCCGGCGGTCGAACGCGATGCCGAGGAACCGGATGTAGGGCACGCCATGGACAAGCGCGGCAAGCGCCGCGTCGCGGCGCTCCTTCACCACCTGCACGGGTTCGGGCTTCGGCCGCCGGGTCATTTCCGCGCCTCCGGCCGTTCCAGCGTGAAGGCGCCGGTCGCGGCGGCGACGGGGCGCCCCTCGTCGCCGTCATGCGCCGTGGCGCGCACGAAGGCGACCGAGCGGGTGACATGGTAGCACTCCGCCCGGGCGGTGATCCGCGCGCCGGGCGTCGCGGGCCGCATGTAGTCGATCCTGAGGTCAAGCGTCGCGGTGCCGACGGCGCCGGTCGGGTGGCTCATCACTGCTGCCCCGCCGCAGGTGTCCATCAGCGCCGAAACCGCGCCGCCGTGGATGACGCCGGTCTGCGGGTCGCCCACGAGCCGCGCGTCCCAGGGCATCGAGATCACCGCCATGCCGTCGCCGATCTCGTCCAGCACCATGCCGAGTGCGCGCGAATGCGGGATCGCCTCGATGAACTGCCGTGCTGCGGTGCGCTTCCTTTCGTTCATCCGCTGGACTCCGCTGTCTCGATCCCCTGCCAATCTGCCAGTTGACACAGCCGCCGCAAGGGCCAATATTGTAGGTTATAGCCTTGGCTTCATCTTATGCAGTAATGTAACTCATGCCGACGGACTCCTCCGCATCCCTCGCGTCCCTGCCGCTCCTCGCCCGGCTCGGCCCGTTCCGGCCCCGCCGTCTGGCCCTTGCCGGGGTCCTTGTGGCGCTGGCGCTCGCCCCCGGAGAGCTCGGAGCGCTGACGCGCGGGCTGATGCAGGATGCGTTCGTCCAGGTCTCCGCCTTCGTCGCCGCCACGCTCCTGCTCTTCTACGGGCTCGAACGGCTCTTCCGCTTCGACCTCGGCACGGCGATGGGACAGGCGCGGGCGTTCCAGGTGCCGATCGCGGCCCTGCTCGGCGCGACGCCGGGCTGCGGCGGCGCCGTCGTGGTGGTGGCCGCCTATGCCTCGGGCAAGGTCAGCTTCGGCGCGGTCGTCGCCACGCTGACCGCGACGATGGGGGATGCAGCCTTCCTGCTCATCGCCACGCGGCCCGACACGGCGCTGGTGCTGCTCCCGTTGCAGTTCGCCGTCGGCATCCTGACCGGCTGGCTCATCGATCGCTTCGTCAAGGTGGACTACCGGCCGCAGGGAGGCGCCTGCGAGATCGCGCCCCGCATCGGCGCCACGCGGGCGCGCGACTACGCCTTCCTCGCCGCCGCCATTCCCGGCCTGATCGTCGGCGCCGCGCAGATCGGCTCGGTGGACCTGACCCATGTTCTGGGCGTGCCCGTCGCCGCGATCGCGCTTGCCGGCGCCCTTCTCGGCCTCGCCATCTGGGCCGTCTCGCCCGTCACCGCGATGACCAACCCGGGCGACGCGCCGCTGACCCGGATGGCCGAGGAAACCTCGTTCATCTCGGTCTGGGTGATCCTTGCCTACCTCGCCTACGACTATGCCGCGGCCTATGCCGGGCTCGACCTCAAGGCGATGTTCCAGACCATCGCCCCGGTCCTGCCGCTCGTCGCGGCGGCGATCGGCTTTGTCCCGGGCTGCGGTCCCCAGGTCCTCGTCGCCACGCTCTACACGCATGGCGCGATTCCCTTCTCGTCCCTCGTCGCCAACGCGATCTCGAACGACGGCGACGCGCTTTTCCCGGCCATCGCGCTTGCCCCGCGCGCGGCGGTCATGGCGACCGTCTTCTCGACGATTCCCGCGCTCGTCGTCGCCTACGCGCTCTACTTCTTCGCCCCGGGATTCCTGAGCTAGCGCCCCCGCAAGCGAGTTGTCTCCGACAGCGCCTGCGATTAGGCTCCGGCCAGGAGGCCCGGGATGGCGGACGAACTCATCTCGTTCAAGGACATGTGCGCACGTTTCGACGTGACGCCCCGCACCTTGCGCTACTATGAGTACATCGAACTCCTCTCGCCCGTGAAGGACGGCCGCGCCCGCTTCTACGGCCCGCGCGAGATCGCGCGGATGACCCTGATCCTGCGCGGCCGCCGCTTCGGCTTCAGCCTCGAGGAAATCCGCCAGTGGCTCCTCCTCTACGCCCAGAAGGGCACCCGCGAGCAGTACCAGGTCTGGATCGAGCTCGCCAACCGGCAGCTGGCGGAACTGGAACGCCAGCGCTCGGAGCTTGACGCGACCATCGCCGACCTGACGGCGCTGCGCGACCGCACGGCCGAGTCGCTGAAGGTCTGACCCGTCCCGAGACGCCGGGCGGCAAGCGAAACGCCGCTCCGGCGGCGAACGGAAGTTTCGCGTCTCCGCAGGCGGAATTCACGGACATTACGTCACCGATTTCGTGACGCTACGTTACACTGACGTGCACGTAAACTTCCCTTGTATGGTCGCCGCAGACCCCCGATCTGCCCGGCCATGACGCAACGGCAACTCATGGAAGGGCCATGAATGAGCGATGACCTGATGACGATCCGCGAGATGTGCGACGCCTTCGACGTGACGCCCCGCACGCTCCGGTTCTACGAAGCGAAGGAACTGCTGTTTCCCATCCGCGACGGACAGAAACGCCTCTTCACCCGCCGCGACCGCGGCCGGCTCAAGCTGATCCTGCGCGGCAAGCGCTTCGGCTTCAGCCTCGAAGACATCCGCCAGCTTCTCGATCTCTACGACCTCGGCGACCAGCGGCAGACGCAGCTCGCGCGGACGCTCGGCGTGGCCGAACGGCGGATGGCCGAGATGCGGCGCCAGCGGGACGAACTCGAGACCACGATCGCCGAGCTGGACGAGCAGATCGCACTCGGCCGCAAGATGCTGGCCGAACAGAAGACCCACGCAGCCTGACACGACCCGACGGAGGAGACCCGACCATGCCGAGCTATGCCGCGCCGATCCGAGACTTGCAGTTCGTCCTGGACGAGGTGCTGGAAGTGTCGAAAAGCGACGTGCCCGGCTACGGCGACCTAGAGCCCGGCTTCACCTCGGCGATCCTTGACGAGGCGGGCAGGCTCGCCCGCGACGTCCTCGCCCCCCTGAACGCCTCCGGCGACCGGGAGGGCTGCCGGCTGGAGAACGGCGTGGTCTACACGCCGAAGGGCTTCAAGGAGGCCTTTGCGGCGATGAAGGAAGGCGGCTGGAACGGCCTCGACCTTCCCGAGGAATACGGCGGGCAGAACCTTCCCTATGTCATGGGCACCGCGGTCGGCGAAATCTTCGTCTCGGCCAACATGGCCTTCAACATGTACCAGGGCCTGACCCACGGCGCGATCTCGGCGATCCTCGCGCATGGGACCGAAGAGCAGAAGTCCACATACCTGCCGAAGATGGTCAGTCTCGACTGGACCGGCACGATGAACCTGACCGAGCCGCATTGCGGCACCGACCTCGGGCTTCTGAGGACAAAGGCCGAACCGCAGCCGGACCGCTCCTACCGCATCACCGGACAGAAGATCTTCATCTCGGCCGGCGATCATGACCTGGCGTCGAACGTCATCCACCTGGTGCTGGCCAAGGCCCCGGGCGGCGGCGAAGGCACGAAGGGCATCTCGCTCTTCATCGTGCCGAAATTCCTGGTGAAGGAAGATGGTTCCCTCGGCGAGCGCAACGCCGTCTCGGTCGGCAAGATCGAGGAGAAGATGGGTATCCACGGCAATGCCACCTGCGTGATGAACTATGACGGCGCCACCGGCTACCTGCTCGGCGAGCTGCACAAGGGCATGCGCAACATGTTCACGATGATGAACGAGGCGCGGCTCGGCGTCGGCCTGCAGGGCTACGCGGTGGCCGAACCCGCCTATCAGAACGCCGTCGCCTATGCGAAGGACCGGCTCCAGGGCCGCGCGGTGACCGGCGCGGAAAACCCCGCAGGCCCCGCCGATCCGCTGATCGTGCACCCCGACATCCGCCGCAACCTGATGGACCAGAAGAGCTTCCTCGAAGGCGCCCGCGCCTTCACCTTCTGGGGCGCGTCGCTGATCGACCGCGCCCACCGCGCGGGCGACAGGGAGGCAGACGGGATGATCTCGCTCCTCACCCCGGTCATCAAGGGCTTCCTCACCGACAAGGGCTTCGAGACCGCCGTCAATGCCCAGCAGGTCTATGGCGGGCATGGCTATATCGAGGAACAGGGCATGTCGCAGTTCACCCGCGACGCCCGCATCACCATGATCTATGAAGGCGCGAACGGGGTGCAGGCCTTGGACCTCGTCGGCCGCAAGCTTGCAGCCGAGGGCGGCAAGCCTGTCATGGCCTTCTTCGAGATGGTAAAGGGCTTCATCAAGGAAAACGAGGGCGACGCGGCGCTGAAGAAGGACTTCCTCGATCCCCTCAAGGCCGCTTCGAAGGACCTTCAGGCGGCGGGCATGTTCTTCATGCAGAACGGCATGAAGAACCCCAACGCGGCACTCGCCGGCTCCTACGACTTCATGCACCTCTTCGGCCTGACCTGCCTCGGCCTGATGTGGGCGCGCATGGCGAAGGCGGCGCTTTCCGCGCTCGCTTCCGGCACCTCCGACACCGCGTTCTACGAGACGAAGCTCGCCACCGGGCGCTACTACATGGCCCGCCAGCTGCCGATGACCGCGACCCACCTCGCCCGCATCCAGTCGGGTGCCGAACCCGTGATGGCACTGTCGCCCGAGGCGTTCTAAGCTTCCGCCGACGAACCGCGCACGGCTCGACCCCGCGCATAGCGGGGAGAGCCAACCCGGAGGAGAGATGCCGAAACGCCTGCGCCTGACCCGCCGCTTCCCCGTCGCGCTGACGAACGACGCCTATCGCGCGCTCGTCCGTTTCGCGGAAGAGGCGGGCATGAGCACCGACGAGGCGCTGACCTTCCTCTTCGAGCATTTCGCGTCGGTCACCGACCACGACAACCTCACCCACCGGCTGCGGCTCTTCAAGGCCGAGCTCGAAGACCGCAAGGCGTGATGGCGGAGAGGGCAGACATGAGTATTTGTGCCAGGAAGAACAAGAAGATGCACCCCGGACCTGACGCCGGCCCTCGAACGCGGGGTGCTTCTCGTCAGGCCCGGAGCGGCTTCTCCTTGGGCGGTCATCGGCACTCCTGCCTGTACCGCAGGTCGGATCTTCACCGGACAGGGTTAACAAATCCTTGCTCCTCCTCGCCGGACCACTCCGCAGGGGTCGCCATCGGTCCGCCATCGGCTGGGGTGCCGATGACGGCCGGGCGCGAAGCCCCCGCTCCGGCTGCCGACCAAGGGAGCGCGACATGACCGCCCGCCTTCACTGCTTCGGCGAGAGCGGCAATGCCTACAAGGCGGCGCTGACGCTGACCCTGGCCGGCTACGACTGGGAGCCGGTCTTCGTCGACTTCTTCAACGGCGCCACCCGCACGGCGGAGTTCCGCAGGCTCAACGTCATGGGCGAGGTGCCGGTACTCGAGGACGAGGGCAAGGTCCTCACCCAGTCCGGCGCGATCATGTACCACGTCGTGGAACGGACGGGCCGGCTCGGCGGCGCAGCGGGCGCCGGCGACGAGGTCCTGCGCTGGGTGCTCTGGGACAATCACAAGATGTCCTCGCAAGCCGGCACCGTGCGGTTCCTGATGAACTTCCTGCCCGAGGACAAGCGCCCGAAGGAGGTCATCGCCTTCCTGCAGGCCAGGCTCCGCAACGCCCTCCAGACGCTCGAGAGCCATCTTCAGGACCGCGACTGGATCGCGGGGACAGACCCCACGATCGCCGACCTCTCGTGCTGCGGCTATCTCTACTACCCCGAGCCCTTCGGCTTCACCCGTGCCGACTGGCCGAACATCGACCGCTGGCTCGGGCGCATCGCCGTCCTGCCCGGCTGGAAACATCCCTATGACCTGATGCCCGGCAATCCCTCCGACCGGGCCCGAGTGGAGGAGACCCCCCGATGAAGTGGATGCTGATTGCCATCGTCTATACCGTGACGATGGAGAACGTGCGGCACGAAGTGCATGTCGAGAAACAGGAATTCGCCACCGAGGCGCTCTGCGAGGCAGCGCGGGTGAAGATGGAAGAGCAGCTGAAGACGCGCGTGATCACCACCAAGACAAGCTGCGTTCAGATTGCCGAATGATCCGGAGACAACGATGACCGAGGCCTATATCTACGACGCCGTCCGCTCTCCGCGCGGGAAGGGTCGGCCCGACGGCAGCCTGCACGAGGTGACCTCCGTCGCGCTCTCGGCCAGGGTTCTGAACGCGGTGAAGGAAAGGAACAACCTCGACGGCCACGCGGTCGAGGACGTGATCTGGGGCAACGTCACGCAAGTGGGCGAACAGGGCGGCTGCCTCGCGCGCTCTGCCGTCCTGCTCTCCGACCTCGACGAGCGCATTCCCGGCCTCGCCATCAACCGCTTCTGCGCCTCCGGCATGGAGGCGGTGAACCTCGCCGCGAACCAGGTCCGGGGCGGCGCGGGCAGCGCGTACATCGCCGGCGGGGTCGAGATGATGGGTCGGGTCGCCATGGGCTCGGACGGCGCGGCGATCGCGGTTGACCCGAGCCTCGCCATGAAGACCTACTTCGTGCCGCAGGGCATTTCGGCCGACATCATCGCCACCGAATACGGCTTCACCCGCGACGATGCCGACGCGCTTGCGGTGGAATCGCAGAAACGTGCCGCAAAGGCTTGGGAAGACAAGCGTTTCGCGAAGTCCGTGATCACCATCCGCGACCAGAACGGACTGCCGATCCTCGACCGCGACGAATACATGCGGCCGGGGACCGACATGCAGACGCTCGGCGCGTTGAAGCCCTCGTTCAAGGACATGGGCGAGGTGATGCCGGGCTTCGACAAGGTCGCGCTGATGAAGTATCCGCATCTTGAGCGGATCAACCACATCCACCATGCCGGCAATTCCTCCGGCATCGTCGATGGCGCGGCGGCCGTGCTGATCGGCAACAAGGCGTTCGGCGAAAAGCACGGCCTGAAGCCCCGCGCCCGCATCCGCGCGACGGCGAAGATCGGCACCGATCCGACCATCATGCTGACCGGCCCGGTGCCGGTGACCGAGAAGATCCTCAAGGACTCGGGGATGGCGATTTCCGACATCGACCTCTTCGAGGTCAACGAGGCCTTCGCGAGCGTGGTCCTGCGCTTCATGCAGGCCTTCGACGTCTCGCCCGACCGCGTCAACGTCAACGGCGGCGCGATCGCCATGGGCCATCCCCTTGGCGCCACTGGCGCGATCATCATCGGCACGCTCCTCGACGAGCTGGAGCGCACCGGCAAGGGCACCGGGCTTGCCACGCTCTGCATCGCGTCCGGCATGGGCGCGGCGACGATCATCGAGAGGGTGTGATGCCCGTCATCGACCAGACGAAATGCCCGGTGAAGACCGGGTCTATCTACCCCGAACCCTATGCGTCCGAGATGAGGGGCCGCTCGTCGCTCCGCCTCGGCGACGCGGGCGGGCTGACGCAGTTCGGCGCAAACCTCGTGATCCTCGAACCCGGCGCGAAATCATCGCTCCGCCACTGGCACCGGAACGAGGACGAGTTCGTCATGGTGACCGAGGGCGAATGCACCCTCATCCAGGACGAAGGCGTGACCGTGATGCGGCCGGGCGATTGCGCCGCCTTCCCGGCCGGCGACACGAACGGGCATCACTTCGTCAACCGCACCGACCGGGTGGCGAAGTTCCTCGTCGTCGGAACGCGCGCGAAGCACGAGGTCGCGACCTACTCCGACGTGGACTTGATGGTGGAGATGAAGGACGGCAAGGCGGTCTTCACCTACAGGGACGGCACGCCCTGGGAGGGCCCGCGGTGATCCTGCGCAAGGGCACTTCGCGGACTGAGGAGGCGACGCCCGAACAGGCGGCGCAGCACGGCCACTTCCACGCCGAGCTTCTTTCGGACTCCGGCGGGCTGACCCAGTTCGGCGCCTTCGTCGATACGCTCGCGCCCGGCGCCTTCTCCTCCGACCGGCACTGGCACGAGGCGGAGGACGAGTTCCTCTACATGCTCGCCGGCGAGGCGACGGTGATCGAGGACGACGGCGCGCATGTCCTTCTGCCCGGCGACGCCGCCTGCTGGAAGGCGGGCGTGGCGAACGGGCACCATGTCCAGAACCGGTCCGCCGCGCCCTGTTCCTACCTCGTCGTCGGAACCCGCGCAGCCTCCGACCGCGTCCACTACTCCGATATCGACAGGCTTTATGTCCGCGAGAACGGCCGGGTCGCCCGGACCCGCCGCGACGGGAGCGCGCTCACATGACACTACGCCATCCGAGCCTGGAGGGAATGGTCGATCCGCTCGACATCTACCAGACGATGCTCGACTTCGTGTCGGACGCGGTCCTGCGCGGCGACGTGGAGCAGTATCTTTCCGCCGTCACCCTGCCCTACACGATCCACACCGAGACGAAGCGCTTTGACCTCTCCACGTCGGACGCCCTGAGTGCGACGCTCCTGTGCGTCTCCGGCGGGTTCCGGCGGCAAGGGGTCACTGACTACCTCCGGCTCGGGCGCGAGGCGCGCTATGTGACCCGCCACCGGATCGAGGGCACGCACTACACGCATATCATGCGCGGCAGCGAGCGCATCGCGCCGCCCTATGTCGCGAGCCAGACGCTCGTCTTCGACGGCAGCGGCTGGCGGTTCTGCGAGGCGCGCTATGCGATCCTCAACGACGCGCTGCCCTTCACCTTCCCGGAAGCCGGAACCAACCCGGACCGGCTTCCCTTCCACTCCGCGGGCGCAAGCCGGACCGGCTGAGTCCCGCCCTTCGTCAACAACCGTTCCCGTCGGGCGCCGGAATGTCGCCCGCCGATCCGCCGAGGGAGACCCGAGATGACCGATTTCACCTATTCCGTCGATGCCGATGGCGTCGCCACGATCGCCTGGGACGTGCCAGGCAAGTCGATGAACGTGATGAGCCGCGAGGGCTTCGCGCTCGTCTCCGACATGGTGGACGGGGCGCTTGCCGATCCGGCGGTGAAGGGGATCGTCGTGACCTCCGGCAAGAAGGACTTCGCCGGCGGCATGGACCTGAACGTGCTGGCCTCGATCCGTGCGGAGGCGGGCGAGAATCCGGCGCAGGCGCTCTTCGACTTCACCATGTCCGGCCACCGCATCCTGCGCAAGCTGGAGCGCGCGGGGATGGATCCGAAGACCCTGAAGGGGGCCAAGCCGGTCGTCTGTGCGATCCCGGGCACCTGCGCCGGGATCGGGACGGAAATCGCGCTCGCCTGCCATAGGCGGATCATGGCGGACAATCCCAGGGCGAAGATCGGCCTGCCCGAGATTCTCGTCGGGCTCTTCCCGGGCGGTGGCGGCACCACGCGCTACTCGCGCATGGTCGGCGCCATGGCCGCGGCCCCGGTGCTGCTCGAAGGCAAGATGCTGGAGCCGAAGGCCGCGAAGGCGGCCGGGCTCGTCGACGAGGTGGTGGCGCCCGACCAGCTCCTCGCCCGGGCGAAGGAATGGGTGCTGGCCGCGACCGACGCCGACACCGTCAAGCCCTGGGACCAGAAGGGCTGGAAGATGCCCGGCGGCGCACCCTATCACCCGGCGGGCTTCATGACCTTCGTCGGGGCGAATGCGATGGTGCTGGGCAAGACCCAGGGCGTCTATCCGGCAGCGAAGGCGCTTCTCGCGGCGGTCTACGAGGGCGCGCTCGTGCCCTTCGACACCGCGCTGACGATCGAGGCGCGCTGGTTCACCTCGGTGCTGATGAACCCGTCGTCCTCGGCGATGATCCGCTCTCTCTTCCTCAACAAGGAGGCGCTCGAGAAGGGCGCGAACCGGCCGCAGGTCGCCGACCAGACCGTGCGGAAACTCGGTGTCCTCGGGGCCGGGATGATGGGCGCCGGCATCGCCTATGTCGCCGCCAATGCAGGGATCGAGGTCGTGCTGATCGACGCGACGCAGGAGGCCGCCGACAGGGGCAAGTCCCATTCCGAGGGACTTCTCGACAAGGGGATGAAGCGCGGCAAGGTGACGGCGGCGAAGAAGGCGGAGGTCCTTGGCCGGATCACCGCGACGACCGACTACGCGGCGCTGGCGGGCTGCGACCTTGTCGTCGAGGCCGTCTTCGAGGACATGAAGGTGAAGGCCGAGGTGACCGCGAAGGCCGAGGCGGTGCTGCCGGAGGGCGCGATCTTCGCCACCAACACCTCCACCCTTCCGATCAGCGACCTGGCGAAAGCCTCGCGGCGCCCGGCGCAATTCATCGGCATCCACTTCTTCAGCCCGGTCGACAAGATGATGCTCGTGGAGATCATCCGGGGCCGAGGCACCCGGGACGTGGCCGTGGCCAAGGCGCTCGACTTCGTGCGCCAGATCCGCAAGACGCCGATCGTCGTCAACGACGCGCGGTTCTTCTACGCCAACCGCTGCATCATCCCCTACATCAACGAGGGGATCAGGATGGTGGCCGAAGGCGTGGAACCCGCGCTTGTCGAGAACGCGGCACGCCTCCTCGGCTTTCCGGTCGGGCCCCTGCAACTGGTGGACGAGACCTCGATCGACCTCGGCGTGAAGATCGCCAAGGCCACGAGGGCGGCGATGGGCGCTGCCTATCCCGACGAGGCGGTCGATGCGGTGCTTTTCGCCATGGCCGACAAGGGACGGCTCGGACGAAAGGCGAACGCGGGCTTTTACGCCTATGACGAGAAGGGCGGCCGGACCGGGCTCTGGGAGGGTCTTGCGGGCCTCTGGCCGGTGGCGGCGGCCCAGCCGGACCTCGCCGAGGTGCAGCACCGGCTGATGCTGGTGCAGGTGCTGGAGGCCGTCCGCGCTCTGGAGGAAGGCGTACTCACCGACATCCGCGAAGGCGATGTCGGCGCGATCCTCGGCTGGGGCTTCGCGCCCTGGTCGGGCGGGCCCTTCTCCTGGCTCGACATGATCGGCGCCGGCAAGGCGGTGGAGGTCTGCGAGGGCCTCGCCGGCAAGGGCGCGCGCTTTGCCGCGCCCGAACTCCTGCGCGACATGGCGACGAAGGGACAGAGCTTCTACGGACGGTTCGGAACCGACGCCCGGGCGGCGTGACGACGCCATCGCCGGGGGCCTCGCGCCCCCGCGCGCCGGCGGGGCGTCCGGGCGACGACGACACCTAGCCGGGATCGAAACGGTAGCCGAAGCGGGCGATGTCCCCGGCACAGATCGCGGCGACGGTCGCGGCGCCGGCGTCCGTGTAGTAGGGGCGCCAGTCGCGCGCGCGTTCGGACGCATTGGCCACGGGCACGGCCGGCAGGCGAAAGCCGAGATGCGCTTCGAGCGGCCCCGCGTCCTCGGCCAGGTGTTCGAGCCTGAGGAAGAGGTCGCAGCGCTCCTTGCCGGCGGCGTCGGTGACATAGCTTGCGTAGGGATACGCGGCGAGGGACGCCCGGGTCGCGGGATCCTCCAGGAACCCCCGGAAATCGGTCGCGCGGGCGAGCGCCACCGCCGGGTGGGCGAAGCTCTGGGCGCGGAGCCAGTGGTAGTAGCTCACCATCCGGTCCCAGGGATTGCGGACGAGCGTGAAGGTGAAGAACCGGGCGATCTCGTCGTCGCTCGCGAGCCCGCGGATATCGGCGAGGGTCGCGTGTTTCCAGAGCCGCCCGGCCGCGGCCACGTCCCTGATGCGGTGCCGCCGTGCGCGTCCCTTCGGCGTGTCCGCCAGGATCACGTCGTCGCGCATGGCCCGCCCCTCAAGCGCGAGGGTCAGGGCCGTGCCGCCAGTCTTGGGGATGTGGATGAAGATGTACCGGCGCCCGCGCGACAGGATCACGGTCGCCCCCTAGCGGCCGCGCAGCGCGATGATGAGCCCGGCGGCGAAGATCAGCAGGATGCCGGCGACAGCCAGCGGGCCGAGCGTCTCGCCCCAAAGCACCCAGGTCCAGAAGGCCGAGGCCGGCAGGATCACGTATTCGAAGATCGCGACCCGACCCGCATCGGCGATCTGGTAGGCGCGGATCATCATGCCGACGCCGAGAAGCGATCCCGCCGCCTGCACGAAGGTCCAGAAGAGGAAGCGCCCGGTGGGCCAGACAGACCCCCGCAGGACGAACCCCTCCACCCCTTCCGGCACCGCGGGCTGCCAGAGTGCGAGGACCGACATGCCGATCAGCCCGAAGGACCCGAGCGCCAGAAAGAAGCCCGCGAGCAACACCTCGGCGCGTTCGCCCGCGCACCAGGTCCTGGTGGCGATGTTGCCGAGCGCGTAGAGCACCCCCGCCACGACCGGCAGCACGGTCGCCGGGCCGATATCGCCGGCCTGTCCCGGCTTCAGGACCAGGATCACGCCGAGAAATCCCGCCGCGACCGCGACGATGCGGAACGGCCCGATCCGCTGCCCGTAGGCGAAGCGCGAGATGAGGAGGGTGAAGATCGGCGCCGTGAACATGCCCGCGGCCACGGTCGCGACCGGAAGGAAGGCGAGACAGCCGAAGTAGATCATCATCGCCGTCCCGTGGACCGCACTGCGCAGCGCGACGGCGCCGGGACGCACCGGCCGGAGCCTGAGCCCGAGGAACGGCGCGATACCCGCGATGATTGCGATCGCCATGACCATCCGCGTGGCGTGGAACTGCCAGAGCCCGGCATCCTCGGCGATCACCCGGACGAAATTGTCGGTAAAGCCGATGACCATGGCATAGACGAATATCAGCCCCGCCGCGACAAGCGTGCGGCTGTCCCGGGCGGGGTCGGCAAGGGTCGTCATCTGCGCTCCGTGTCTCGCTTGCTCAAACCCATAAAGCCGGGCAACCATGAGACTGCGCGTCCGTTAGCGACGTGGCGAGACGGGGAGGAGACCATGGGCTGGCTGGCCGACGAGACGGGGCTGGAGAAGAACCGCGCGAACTTCGTGCCGCTGACGCCCCTTTCCCATCTTTCCCGCGCGGCGGATCTCTTTGCCGCGGAGACCGCCGTGGTCTACGGCGGAACGCGGCGGACCTACGCCGAGTACCACGCGCGCGTCAGCCGGCTCGCCTCCGCGCTCGCCCGCCGGGGCATTGCGCCGGGGGACGTGGTGGCCACGATCCTGCCCAATATCCCCGCCCAGGCCGAGGCGCATTTCGGCGTGCCGGCGGCCGGCGCGATCCTCAACACGATCAACACCCGGCTCGATGCCGATACGGTGTGCTACATCCTCGATCACGGGCAGGCGAAGGTGGTGCTGGTGGACAGCGCCTTCCTGCCGCTCGCCGAGGCGGCGGTGAAGGCGATGACCGGCGCCGCGCCCGAGATCATCGAGGTGGCCGACGCGGAGGCGGGGATCGCCGCCTCGGGCCGCTACCCCGAATACGAGGACCTTCTCGCCCAGGGCGATCCGGGCGCGCCCTGGCACCTGCCCACGGACGAATGGGAATCGATCGCGCTCAACTACACCTCGGGCACCACCGGGCGGCCGAAGGGCGTGGTCTATCACCACCGCGGCGCCTATCTGATGACCATGGGCACGGTGGTGAGTTGGCGCATGGTCCTGCGGCCCGTGTACCTGACGATCGTGCCGCTCTTTCACTGCAACGGCTGGTGCCACACCTGGATGGTCCCGCTGCTCGGCGGGACGCTCGTCTGCTGCCGCGACATCACCGCGAAGAACATCTACGCTGCCATCGCCGACGAGGGGGTGACGCATTTCGGCGGCGCTCCGATCGTGCTCAACACGATCATCAACGCGAAGGCGGATGACCGTCGTGCCTTCGGCCACGTCGTGGAGGTCTTCACCGCCGGTGCGCCGCCGGCCGCCGCGACGCTCGCCGCGATCGAGCCGCTCGGCTTCAACGTCACCCAGGTCTACGGGCTGACGGAGACCTTCGGTCACGTCACCGAATGCCTCTGGAAACCGGGTTGGGAGGGCGCGGAGGGCGACGAGCGGGCCGCTCTGAAGGCACGGACCGGGGTGGCGATGCCGATGATGGAGGCCGCGACCGTGCAGGACGACCACGGCGCGGAAGTCCCCCGCGACTCCCACCATCTCGGCGAGGTGGTGCTGCGCGGCAATGCGGTGATGAAGGGCTATTACCGCAACCCGGAGGCCACCGCCGAGGCGTTCCGCGACGGCTGGTTCCATTCCGGCGACATCGCCTATCTCACCGGCGACGGCTACATCAAGATCACCGACCGCGCGAAGGACATCATCATCTCGGGCGGCGAGAACGTCTCCTCGGTGGAGGTGGAGGGCGTGCTTATGCACCACCCGGCGGTGCTGCTCTGCGCCGTCGTCGCCAAGCCCGACGAGAAATGGGGCGAGGTGCCCTGCGCCTTCGTCGAGCTGAAGGAGGGCCAGACGGCGACGGAGGCAGACCTGATCGCCTTCACCCGTGCCCGGCTTGCCGGGTTCAAGACGCCGAAGCATGTCGTCTTCACCGAGCTGCCGAAGACCTCCACCGGCAAGATCCAGAAATTCGAACTGCGCGCGGTGGCCAAGCTGATGTAGCCGCCCGCCGCATTGTCCGGGGGGGCGGCATCGGCTATCCTTCCCGGCAATCGAGGCAGCGAGCAGGCCCGCCCGCCAATGACGGCGCTTCAGGAATACCAGCGGCTGGAATGCACCGGCCTGTGGCGCGACGGGCCCGAGGCGCAGCGCCGCGAGGTCATCGTCTCCTTCGGCGATGCCACGCTGGTGATCTCCGAGACGCGCAGCGGCCGCGCGCTCACCCACTGGTCGCTGCCCGCCGTCGTGCGCCTTCCGGGGCCGGCGCTGCCGGCCCGCTTCGCCCCCGCCGCCGACGCCGAGGAGGAACTGGAGATCGAGGACGAGGCGATGGTCGCCGCCATCGCCAAGGTCCATCACCTGATCGAGGCGCGCCGGCCGCACCCCGGGCGGCTGCGGCGGGCGCTTCTCGGCGGCGCGCTCGCGGCCGTGTTGGGAGCGCTGGTCTTCTGGATGCCGGACGCGCTTGTCCGCCATACCGCCGCCTCGCTCCCCTTCGCGAAGCGGCAGGAGATCGGGCGCGCCGCGCTGGCTGACCTCGCGCGGCTCACCGGCACGCCCTGTGCAAGTCCCGAGGGACAGGAGGCGCTGGCGCGGCTGCACGAACGGCTCCTCGGCCCGGCGGGGGAAATCTTCGTCGTGCCCGAAGGGATCGGCCGGTCTCTGGCGCTGCCGGGGGGGCTCGTCGTGCTCGGCCGGACGCTGGTCGAAGGCGCCGATGCAGCCGAGATCGTGGCGGGCGAGGTGCTGGCAACCGACCTCGCGGCGACCCTGGACGACCCGCTCGTCACGGTTCTTCGCCAAGCCGGGTTGCGCGCGACCTTCACGCTTCTCACCACGGGAGACCTTCCGCAGGGGGCCGTCGCGGGGGCGGGCGAGGCGCTGCTGGGCCGCGAGCGGCCCGTTCCGGCGCAGACGGCGCTGGT
>NZ_WBUS01000211.1 GCF_008933605.1 Albidovulum sp. | reverse complement strand
GCCGGACACCGGTCCGATGGAAATCCCCGGCGAGTACATGGCCGTGTCCGACGCACCGCTGGCCGACAGGCCGGGTTTCCTCGGCCGGATTTTCCGTCGCGCCGCGCCGGGCACCGCGGCCGGGGCCGCGCCGCGCCGGGTACTCGACGATGCCATGCTCGAAAGCCTCGAGGAGCTTCTGATCCGCGCGGACATGGGCGTGGACACGGCGCTCCGCGTCGCGGCCAACCTCGCCGAGGGGCGCATGGGCCGCAGGCTTTCGGTGGCGGAGATCAAGGGCCTCCTCGCCGCCGAGATCGCGCGGATCATGGAGCCGGTGGCTCGGCCCCTGCCGCTCTATCCCCGGAAGCCGCAGGTGGTCCTTGTCGTCGGCGTCAACGGCTCGGGCAAGACCACGACGATCGGCAAGCTCGCCAGCCAGTTCCGCGCCGCCGGCAAGAAGGTGGTGATCGCGGCAGGCGACACCTTCCGTGCGGCGGCGGTCGAGCAGCTCCAGGTCTGGGGCGACCGCGCCGGCGTGCCGGTGATGACCGCGCCAGAAGGCTCCGACCCGGCGAGCCTTGCCTTCGACGCGATGACCCGGGCGCAGGAAGAGGGCGCCGACCTTCTGATGATCGACACCGCGGGGCGGCTCCAGAACCGCCAGGACCTGATGGAAGAACTCGCCAAGATCGTCCGCGTCATCCGCAAGAAGGACCCCGACGCGCCGCACAACACGCTCCTGGTGCTCGATGCCACGACCGGGCAGAACGCGCTGAGCCAGGTCGAGATATTCCGCAAGATCGCCGATGTCTCGGGCCTCGTCATGACCAAGCTCGACGGCACCGCCAAGGGCGGCGTCCTCGTGGCGCTGGCCGACAGGTTCGGCCTGCCGATCCACGCGATCGGGGTGGGCGAGAAGATCGACGACCTTGCCCCCTTCGACCCGGAGGATTTCGCCCGCGCGCTCGTGGGGACGGATGCGGCTGCCTGATCGCTACTTGCCGCCGATCCGGTCGGAGACCGGGCGGAAACACCACAGGATGACGACGCCGAGCGCCGAGGAGACCGTAGCAAGCGCGAGGTGGCCGGTGCCGCAGGCAAGGCCGGTCGCCCCCGAGAGCCACATTCCCGCGCCGGTGGTCAGCCCCTGCACCCTGCCGCCCGAGGAGATGATCGACCCGGCGACGAGGAACGCCACCCCGGCCGTCACCGCCTCGATCAGGCGCAGCGGATCGGCCTTCGCCTCGTCGCCTGCGGCCTCGGCGATGGCCATGAGCTCGAGCCCGACGAGGGCGAAGAGGCAGGCGGCGACCGAGATCAGCATGTGCGTGCGCAGGCCCGCGTTGCGGGCGTGGAGTTCGCGCTCGAACCCGACGATCCCGCCGAGGACCGCGGCGGCCAGCAGGCGGAGGACAACGATCGGCAGCGCGGTCGCTGTGACCTCGGGCGCGAATTCGAGCCGCGCGGCAATCAGGAAATCCATGCGAGCCCCCTTTGGCGTCCCTCCCAACGCGGGCCGGCGCGACGGGTTCCGGGGCGGGCCGCCATGACGGAATGGCTCCTCTCGCTCGAAGGCACCGATGCCGGGCGGCAGGTGGCGATGGGGCTGGCGCTGATGGCAGCCTTCCTCCATGCGCTCTTCGGCGCGTTGCAGAAGGGGCGCCACGACCCCTGGCTTTCGCGCGCCGCGATCGATGCGGCCTATGCCACGATGGCCGCGCCCTTCGCGCTCCTCGTCGTGCCCTGGCCCGAGCCGCACATGTGGCCGATCTTCGCCGGCGCCTTCGTCATCCACACCGCCTACAAGGTCGCGCAGGCCATGACCTACAGCCGCGGCGCCTATGGCGTCGTCTATCCGGTCGTCCGCGGCACGGGGCCCTTCTTCGCGGTGATCGGGGCGGGGCTGATCTTCGGCGAGCACTTCACGGCCGGCCAGTGGGCCGGCGTCGCGGTGCTGATGACGGGGATCTTCGGCCTCGCGGCCTACAACCTGCGCACGGTCACCGCTGACCGCGAGACGATGGTGCCGGCGCTTGTCTGGGCCGTCGTCACCGGGGCCTTCGTCGCCCTCTACACGACCTACGACGCCTACGGCATCCGCGCCACCGCCGATCCCTTCACCTTCCTCGCCTGGTTCTTCCTCATCGACGGCATCGCGATGCCGGTCTATATGTGGCGCCGCTGGCGGCGGCTGCCCGCGTCCGAGGCGGTGCTGCTCCTGAAGCGGGGGGGCATCGGGGCCCTTGTCGCCTATGCGAGCTTCGGCTCGATCCTTCTCGCGACGCGGATCGGGCGGGTAGGCGAGGCGGCAGTGCTGAGGGAAACCTCCGTCGTCTTCGCCGCCCTCATCGCCTGGGCCGTGCTTGGCGAGCGTGTGGGGCCGCGACGGCTCGGGCTGATGGCGTTGATCGCGGCGGGCGCGGTCACGGTGAAACTGGCGGGGTGAGGGGCATGGCGGGCAGGAAGATCAATCCGTGGCTGAAGATCGGGCTCGAACTCGGTCCCGTCATCGCCTTCTTCGTGGCATTCACGCGGCTGAAGGACCATACCGTCACCCTCGGCGGGGCGGAGTATGGCGGTTTCATCCTGGCGACGGCGGGATTCGTGCCGCTGATGATCGTGACGACCCTCATCCTCTGGCGGCTGACCGGGCGGCTCTCGCCGATGCAGGTGGCGACACTCGTGCTCGTCGTCGTCTTCGGCGGTCTCTCGATCTGGTTCAACGACGAACGCTTCTTCAAGATGAAGCCGACGCTCATCTACCTCCTCTTCGCCGGGCTGCTCGGCTTCGGCCTCCTGAGGGGGAAAAGCTACCTCGCGCTCGTGATGGACGAGGTGATGCCGCTCGAGCACGAGGGCTGGATGATCCTGACCCGCAGGCTCACCGCCTTCTTCGTCGGGCTCGCGGTTCTCAACGAGGCGATCTGGCGGACGATGTCCGACGAGGCCTGGGTCAACTTCAAGACCTTCGGCCTGACGGCGGCGATCTTCCTCTTCTTTCTGACGCAGGGCGGCGTCTTCAAGCGCTACGAGGTGGCCGAGGACCGCCGCCGCGATCGGTCGGCCGACTGACCCCTCACCGCTGGAACAGCACCTCCTGCGCCTTGCGGTCGGCCTGCAGGTTCGACCGCTTGTCGGCGGCGAGCGCGCGGCCGCGCTGCACGCCCGGGCGCGCGCCGACCTCGTCGAGCCAGCGTGCCATGTGCGGCTTGTCGTCGAGCGTCTGGCCCTGGCCTTCCCAGAGCGAGGCCCAGCCCCAGATCGCCATGTCGGCGATGGAGTAGAAATCGCCGGCGACGTAGCGATTGCGGCCAAGCTGGCGATCGAGCACGCCGTAGAGCCGCGCCACCTCGCGCCGGTAGCGGTCCTTGGCATAGGGCAGGTCCTGCGGCGGATCGAGCGCGGGCGCGTATTTCAGGAAGTGGTGCGCCTGGCCCGCCATCGGGCCGACGCCCGCCATCTGCCACATCAGCCACTGGTCGACCGCCACCCGGTCGCGCTCGGTCGCGCCGTGGAACAGGCCGGTCTTGCGGGCGAGGTACTGCAGGATCGCCCCCGATTCGAAGATCGCGATGGGCGCGCCATCGGGGCCTTCGGGATCGACGATGGCGGGCATCCGGTTGTTCGGCGCGATCTTCAGGAACTCCGGCCGGAACTGTTCGCCGAGGCCGATGTTGACGAGGTTGAGCCTGTAGGGCAGCCCCATCTCCTCGAGCGCGATGGAGATCTTCCAGCCGTTCGGGGTGGGCCAATAATAGAACTCGACAGGCGCGTGCATGGCGGATCCTTTCTGCGACACTCCGGCAATCTGTGAACCCGGAGGGGACGCTGCAATCTGCACGGACGCACAGGAAGGTCAGCCGAGATCGTCGAGAAGTTCCCGCGCCTGGAGGTGGTGGCGCACGGACCAGTAGCAGGCGGTCAGGTCCGGTCTGGCACAAGGCACGACGGCGCCGTTCACGCGGGCGCGCCAGCTGCCGTCTGCCAGCGCCTCGACCGGATAGGCCTCGGTCAGGACCGTCACCGTTCCGACCGGCATGACGACGGGCCCTGCATTCACGCAGGCCGCGAGCAGGAGCGCGGCGAGGGCGGCACCGAAGGGGCGCATGGGGATCTCCGCATCAGGGA
>NZ_WBUS01000210.1 GCF_008933605.1 Albidovulum sp. | reverse complement strand
CATCGTTCCCGTGCCGACGTTCCTCGACCCCCGCCTTCTCGACTTCGCCACCGTCTGGGCCGCCGCCGGAACGCCGCGGCACATCTTCCCGATCGCGCCGGCGCTCTTGCTGTCCGTCACCGGCGCCAGGGTTGCGGAATTCACCGAGGAGACGGCCGCCGGCGCATGATGTGAATTTCTTTTACATCACCTCTTGACGCCCGCCACCCCCGCCCCGATCTTCCGCAATGTGAAACACGTTCACATCAACCCCACGGAGGAAACCCGCATGTCCATCATCGCCGCCTGGCCCGGTCGCGCCGAAGCTTGGCTCGACGACCGCGGCAAGGGCGCCTGGATTGTCGCCATGGTGCTCGGCTTCATCGTCTTCTGGCCCGTCGGCCTCTTCATCCTCGGCTACATGATCTGGAGCAAACGCATGTTCTCGAAAGGCTGCGGCTGGGGCCGCCACAACGCCCACCACGACATGGCCCGCACCTGGGCGAACCGCCACGGGTTCCGCTCCTCCGGCAACACCGCCTTCGACGCCTACAAGGCCGACACGCTCGACCGGCTGGAGCGCGAGCAGGAGGAGTTCGAGGCCTTCCTCAAGCGGCTGCGCGAAAGCAAGGACAAGGCCGAGTTCGACCAGTACCTCGATGAGCGCGCCCGCGCCGCCCGCGACGAAAGCGCGCGCCGGGCCGAGGACAGCCAGAGCGGCGGCGGAGAGGCCGGTCGCGGCCAGTACTGAAGCCTCGCTGCCCCTTGCCGGCAACGGCCCGGACCCTTCCGGGCCGTATGGCTTGCGGGGAAGGCGGGATTGTCCGCATTGTATCGAACAGAAGGCTTGGCGGATTTCGGCGTGCTTGCTAACGTCGGCGTTGCCGACCAACCGAAGCCCGAGAACCTTTCCCGACGCAGGCCATGCGCCACACGCTGCCCATCGCGCCCCAGTTCTACGTGACGGCCCCGCAGCCCTGCCCCTATCTAGAGGGCCGGTCCGAGCGGAAATTGTTCACGGCCCTTCAGGGCGACAATGCCGAAAGGCTGAACGACGCGCTGTCCAAGCAAGGCTTCCGCCGGTCGCAGAACGTGCTCTACCGCCCCTCCTGCGCCGAATGCGCGGCCTGCCTTTCCGCCCGCATCCGGGTGGCGGACTTCGCGCCGAGCCGGAGCCAGCGCCGCACCATCCGCCGGAACGCCTACCTGCGCCGCGACGCGACGAGCCCCTGGGCGACCGAGGACCAGTACGCGCTCTTCCGCCGCTACCTCGACAGCCGCCATTCAGACGGCGGCATGGCCGACATGGACATCTTCGAGTTCGCCGCGATGATCGAGGAGACGCCGGTCAAGAGCCGGGTGATCGAATATTCCGCGGCGCCCGGCGAACCGGGCGGACGGCGGAAGCTCACGGCCGTCTGCCTGACCGACGTCCTCGATGACGGGCTGAGCATGGTGTACAGCTTCTACGACCCCGACAAGGCCGGCGACAGCCTCGGCACCTACATCATCCTCGACCACGTCGACCTCGCCCGGCGCACCGGGCTGCCCTACGTCTATCTCGGCTACTGGGTGCCCGGCAGCCGCAAGATGGGCTACAAGGCGGGTTTCGGCGCGCTCGAGATCTACAAGAACGGCCGCTGGCAGGACATCGGCAACCCGGCCGACCATTCCGGCGACACCCATCCCCTGTCGGTCGATCCCATCGCCGAACAGGTTGCGCGCATCGCGCTTCCCGAAGCACGCCCGACCCGAGCCTGACATCGGGCGAAAGCGACGCCTCCTGCGCCGCTCTGCGGACGCTGGCCGGAAACTTCCCTAACGGCAGATCTGGGGTTGGCGCACTCGCGGTTAGACCGATCCGGCCGGACGCTCTATAAAAACCGGACCGGACCGACGAATCCGGATTGCGAAGGGGAGGCCACATGGACGTATTGCTGGCGCTGTCGCGCCTGATTGACCGCATCAACGAGGCGATAGGCAAGTCCGTTGCCTGGCTCATCCTGATCGCGATCTTCGTCTCGGCGGTGAACGCGAGCGTCAGGAAACTGTTCAACACCTCGTCGAACGCCTGGCTGGAGCTTCAGTGGTATCTCTACGGCGCGGCCTTCATGCTGGCGGCCGCCTACACGCTGAAGCAGAACGAACATATCCGCATCGACATCGTCTATGGCCGCTGGTCCCGGCGCACGCAGCACTGGATCGACCTCTTCGGGCACGTCGTCTTCCTGATGCCGTTCGTGCTGCTGATGACCTGGTTCTTCGCCCCCTATGCCCTGCAGTCGTTCCGCTCGCAGGAAGTGTCCACCAACGCCGGCGGGCTGATCATCTGGCCGGCCAAGACGCTGCTGCTGATCGGCTTTGCCCAGCTCTCCCTTCAGGGGGTTTCGGAAATCATCAAGAAGATCGCCGTCATGCGCGGCCTGATCGAGGATCCCCACCCCTTCGTCTCCGCTCACGCCGCGGCCGAACGCGAAGGCGAGGCGCTGGTCTCGGAGATCCGCAAATGATGGAGTTCATCGCGCTGAACATGGCGCCGATCATGTTCGCCTCGCTCGTCATCTTCCTGCTGCTCGGCTATCCGGTGGCCTTCGCGCTGGCCGCCAACGGCCTCCTGTTCTTCTTCATCGGCGTGGAGCTTGCCCCCCTTTCGGAAGGCGCGATCAACCTGTCCTGGCCGCTTCTGAACACGATGCCGGGCCGGCTCTGGGGGCTTCTGTCCAACGAGACGCTGCTGGCCATCCCGTTCTTCACCTTCATGGGAATCGTCCTCGAACGCTCGGGCATGGCCGAGGACCTGCTCGACACCGTGGGCCAGCTCTTCGGGCCGGTGCGCGGTGGCCTTGCCTATGCGGTGATCATCGTCGGCGCCCTGCTCGCCGCCACGACCGGCGTCGTCGCGGCCAGCGTCATCGCCATGGGGCTCATCTCGCTCCCGATCATGCTGCGCTACGGCTACGACCGGCGGATTGCCTCGGGCGCGATCGCGGCCTCCGGCACGCTGGCGCAGATCATTCCCCCCTCGCTCGTGCTCATCGTGCTTGCCGACCAGCTCGGACGGTCGGTGGGCGACATGTACAAGGGTGCGCTGATCCCCGGCCTGGTGCTGACCGGCATCTACATGTCCTACGTGCTGCTGATCTCGATCATCCGGCCCTCCTGGGTTCCGGCGCTTCCGCCCGAGGCGCGGACGCTGGGCTCGGGCGTGATGTCGCTTCTCGTCGCGCTCGCGGCCGGCATCGGCGTCGCCTATGCCGCCTACCTCTGGCTCGAGCCGACGCATGGCGCCAACGCCGACATTCTCGCGGCGAGCCTCGGGGTCGTGGCCATCTATGTCGCGGCGCTGCTCGACCGGTCACTCGGCCTGAACCTGATGTCGCGGCTGGCCCAGCAGGTCGTGATCGTCCTCATCCCGCCGCTCGCGCTGATCTTCCTCGTGCTCGGCACGATCTTCCTCGGCATCGCCACCCCGACCGAAGGCGGGGCCATGGGCGCCGTCGGCGCACTGGTGCTGGCGGCGATGAAACGGCGGCTGAGCCTGTCGGTCATCAGCCAGGCGCTGACCTCGACCACGCGGCTCTCGGCCTTCGTCATGTTCATCCTGGTCGGCGCGCGGGTGTTCTCCCTCACCTTCTACGGCGTGAACGGCCATATCTGGGTGGAGCATCTCCTGACCTCGCTGCCGGGCGGCGAGACCGGGTTCCTGATCGCGGTATCGATCCTGGTCTTCCTCCTCGCCTTCTTCCTCGACTTCTTCGAACTCGCCTTCATCATCGTGCCGCTTCTCGCCCCCGCGGCGGAACGACTGGGCATCGACCTGATCTGGTTCGGCGTCATCCTCGGGGTGAACATGCAGACCTCGTTCATGCACCCGCCGTTCGGCTTCGCGCTCTTCTACCTGCGGTCCGTCGCGGCGAAGGCGCCCTATCTCGACAAGGTCACGGGCCGGCAGATGGCGCCGGTGACGACGGGCCAGATCTACTGGGGCGCCGTTCCCTTCGTCTGCATCCAGGTCGTCATGATCGGGGTCGTGATCGCCTTCCCGCAGCTGGTGATGCACTACAAGGGCAAGCCGGTCGATACGTCGAACGTCACGATCCAGATTCCCGGCATCGGCGGCGGACTGGGCGGGG
>NZ_WBUS01000025.1 GCF_008933605.1 Albidovulum sp. | reverse complement strand
CCACAGGAGGATCACGAGGAACGACAGCACCGTCGCGAGAATGAGATTCTTGTTCTGATCGTCCATTCGGACCCACCACCCGTCCTGCCGAGGTTGCGGCTGGTTCAACAGAACGGGGGGCCAAAGGTCAAGCGGTTTCGCCGGCGCCGGAGGGTGACCTGAGCGCGCGACCGGGTCCGCTCACCCGGCATCGGGCCGCCAGTGGTGCCTCCGGCATCCCGGCCTCCCGCTGAAACGGGCGTGACCCCTCCTGTCGGCCTCGTCGGGCTCGGGAGATTGCGCCCCTGCGCCGTCGCCCGGCCGCGGCCCCTAGCCGGTGCGGCGGGCGATTCCCGGTGCGGCGTTCAGCTTGGCGCGATGGTTCAGGAGCCAGTCCTGGACCAGATGCATCGGCATCGGCCGGGCAATGGCGAACCCCTGCACATGGGTGCAGCCGAGCTGGGCAAGATGGGCGTGTTCGCCGATCGTCTCCACGCCCTCGGCAAGCGTCTCGATCCCGAGCCGTTCGGCCATCGAGAGTATCGCCGCCACCATGCGCTGCTGCGACGTATCCGAATCGACGCGCGTGACGTAGGTCCGGTCGATCTTGATCCGTCCGACCGAGAAGCGGCGGATCGAGGAGAGAGAGGCGTGGCCGGTGCCGAAATCGTCAAGGTCGATGCTGCAGCCGAGCTTCGCCAGCGCGCTGATGTTGTGGACGATCAGGTCGTTGTCGGTTTCTGCGACCACGGATTCGAGTATCTCCACGGTCAGCCTCTCGGGCGAAAGGTCGAAGCGGTCGAGTTCCCATCTGAGCTTAGCGGCGAGGTTCGGGTTGCGCAGTTCGGCCGAGGAAAAGTTGACGGCGACCCGCGGCACGCGGAGACCCGCCCGGTCCCAGGACCGGAGCGACGAAAGTGCCTGGCCGAGGATCACCTCGCCGAGGCGTTCGCCGAGCCCGGCCGAGAGGATCGCCGGCAGGAAGTCGGCTGGCGTGAGGACGCCGCGGACCGGGTGCTGCCAGCGCGCTAGCGCCTCGAATCCGGCCACATCGCCTGTGTCGGTCGAGAGCTGCGGCTGGAAGTAGGCGACGATCTCTCCGGACTCGAGCGCCGCGTCCACCTGGTCGCGCAGCGCGTCCCGTTCCATCGCGGCACGGCCCATGTCCGCCGAATAGGCGCGGATGCCGCCCGGTCCGTTCCGCCGTGCGTCGTCCTGCGCGAGTTCGGCCGCGGCGAGCGCGCTTGCGCCCGCGCGTTCGGGCGCGCGGGCCGTCAGGCAGAAGCCGACGGACGCGCTGACATAGACGGTCATCGCGTCGACCGAGAAGGGCTCGCCGACCGCCGCGCGGATGCGGCCCGCGATCTGGATCGCCGCCTCGAGGTCCATCCGCCGCGCAGGGGCGAGCGCGACGGCGAACCGGGCCGCGTCGATCCGGCGGACGACATCCCGCTCGCGCAGAACGCTGGCGATTCGCTCGCCGACGCGGCCCATGGTCCGGTCATGGGCCTCCTGCCCGTAGGTCGCGACGAAACGGTCCTGATCGTCGAGTCCGACGACGAGGCACGCTGAGGACCTGCCGGTGTCTTCCTGCGTCTGGTAGGCGTCGTCGAGCGCGGCCGCGATGACGTGCCGCGGCGGCGCCTCGACGGCGAAACGCTCGGCATGGATACGTCTTGTCGCGTCTGGCCGCTGCCGCGCCAGGAGCGCCATCGGCACACCCGCCACCGCCGTGATCACCGCCCCCCTGGGGCCGAACCAGAGGAGAGCCAGGCCAAGCGCGGGATAGAGCGCCAGGAATTCCGGCGCGGCAAGCCAGGCCGCGGCGCGGCGGAGGGCTGTGATCGGGGTGTGCCGGACCATGCGGGCCTCATCCATCTGCGGCCGCGGTGCGCGGCGCTTCGACGGACGCTAGGCTGCTGGGGGTGACCGCGAGGTTAATCCAGGCCGCCCGTGAGCCGCGGAACATCGCTAAAATCTGCGCGACCCGGCGCGAGTCCGGCGAAATCGAAGAGCTTCGGGTCCAGAAGGTGCGATGGCCGCGCATTCATCAGCGCGCGGAACATCACCTGCCGTCGGCCGGGGTTCCGCGCCTCCCAGCCGTCGAGGATCTGCTTGACCTGCTTGCGCTGCAGTCCGTCCTGGCTGCCGCAGAGGTCGCAGGGAATGATCGGGTAGTTCATCGCGCGGGCAAACTTCTCGCAGTCCGCCTCGGCCACGAAGGCGAGCGGCCGGCAGACGAAAAGGTCGCCATCCTCGTTCACGAGCTTCGGCGGCATGGTGGCCAGCCGTCCCCCGTGAAAGAGGTTCATGAAGAAGGTCTCGAGGATGTCGTCGCGGTGGTGGCCGAGGACGACCGCCGAACAGCCTTCTTCCCGCGCGATGCGGTAGAGGTTGCCGCGACGCAGGCGCGAGCATAGCGAGCACATCGTGCCGCCGGGCGCGATCTTGTCGGTGACGATGGAATAGGTGTCGGCGTATTCGATCCGGTGCGGGACGCCCATCTTCGTGAGGAACTCGGGCAGCACGGTCGCCGGAAATCCCGGCTGGCCCTGGTCGAGGTTGCAGGCCAGCAGATCGAGGGGCAGAAGGCCGCGCCACTTCAGCTCGTGCAGCACGGCAAGCAGCGTATAGCTGTCCTTGCCGCCCGATAGGCAGACGAGCCAGCGCGCGCCGCGCTCGACCATGCCATAGGTCTCGATCGCCTCGCGCACCTCGCGCACGATGCGCTTGCGGAGTTTGCGGAACTCCGTCGTCGAGGGGGCCCCGTGGAACAGCGGGTGGATGTCGTCGGCGTCGTCGAGCATGGCGCTGCTCCGGCATGGGTCGCAGATTGCCATAAGGACAGGTCTTTGCCATCGTCAAGTCGTAGAGCGGCAGACCGCGCGTCAGAGGGTCGTCGGACATGGCGGAACGCGACACTAGCCGGCCGGATTCGGCGCCGGCGGGGCGCCCGGGCCTCGGACCGTGGATGGGTGTGCTCGTCTTTGGTTTCGGCACCGCGGCGGGTTTCCTCGTCGCCTTTTCGGGGCTTGCCTACCTCGAGGACGGCGCCGGGCTCATCGTGCTCGTCTTCCTCTCCGCGCTCTTCGTCGTGGCGCTCCTGGGCGCGATGCTCTTTCTCGCCCGCCGGCCGATCCTGCGGCGGCTCTTCGGCCATGCCGAAACCGAGATCGAGCGGATCGCCGCGCCGCTTTCGGCGATGGCCGAACGCACGATCGAGCGCGATGCGGCTGGCGCCACGGCGGCGGCGCGCGAGGTTGTGGCGCTTGCGCTCGCGCGCTACGCCTGGATAAGCGCGCGCCGCTGGATCATCGCGTCGCTCACCGCGCTCATCGCCGCAATGGCGGCGCTCGCCGGGACGGCGCTGCTCTTCAAGCAGAACCAGCTCCTTGCCGTGCAATCCGATCTCCTGCGCGACCAGAACCTACGGATCGGCGAACAGACGATGCTTCTCATCCAGGATGTGCAACTTGCGGAAGCCTCCCGCAACGCCGCGCTGGCGGTCGAGATCACGGGCATCGCCGCCCGGCTCGGCGCTGCGCTCGACGCGGCAGACCGCGATCGGGCGCCAGCGCCGGGTTCCGGGATCTTCAACCTGATCGACCCCGCGACGCTCGACCGGGAACTGATGCTGCGGATCACGTCGATCTCGCGTGCAACCCAGCCCTACCGCTTCCTCGATCTCGGCGTGCGACCCGAGGACTCCGGTGACAAGATGCGCCACGCGATGCTGCGGCGGCGGGCCGATCTGCCGGAAAGCTACGCGCGGATGGCGACGGCCTTCCGCTGGCCGGAAGCGGAGGCGGAGAACCGGCTCATCGACCGGCCGGCCAGCCCCGAGCGGGGTCAGCTTCTGACCGTTCTCCTCGGCGCAGGCATTCACAACCTCGAAGCGCTGAACTTCGCCGGGCTCGACCTGTCCTTCGCCTACCTGCACAACACCGACATCGCGCTTCTGACCGGGCTCGGTGCGCGGCTGTCCTACGCCGATCTCTCCGGCAGCTACCTGACCGAGGCGGACCTCGGCGGGGCCTATCTGGAGAATGCCCGGTTTCGGGACGCGCAGTTCCGCCGGTCGAGTTTTGCCGCGGTCGGGCCAGAGCGGACTCGTGCGCCCTTCCTGCCGGAAAACGCCCCCTATTCGAGTTTCCTCGCCGGGGCGGATTTCGACAGGTCCGTGCACTTCGGCACCGACTTCGGTGGCGCGCTCCTGACGGCGGCGAGCTTTGACGGTGCGGTTCTCCTCGGCGCACGGTTCGACGGCGCGGCGCTCGGCGCGGCGACCTTCCGGGGCGCGGTTCTGGTCGGGGCGAGCTTCGCGGGGGCAGAGCTGAAGTCGACCGACCTCGACGGCGCGATCGTCTTCGGTCGCGACGTTCTGGCCGAGCTTGCGGCTGCCGCCGCCGAGGGGAGCTTCGTGCCCGAACGGTTCAGGGCAGAGCCGGTGACGCTCGACGATGTCATGGCGATCAATCTCGTCTACCAGAACCTGGACCGAACCGAGGTCGAGGCGGCGGCGGGCGGCGGCACACCTTTCCGGCTGGTCCGCGTTCAGCCCTTCGAGGACTGATCCCCGCCATTGCCGGCGTCCGGCGCGTGGCTCGGTACCGGATCGTAGCCCGAACCGCCCCAGGGATGGCAGCGTCCGATGCGGCGCAGGGCGAGCCAGCTTCCCTTGACCGCCCCATGCTTCTCCAGCGCCTCGATCGCATAGGCCGAACAGGTCGGCTGGTAGCGGCAGGAGTGCCCGACCCAGGGGCTGAGGATCAGCCGATAGGCCCGCACAGGCAGGGCGACGACATGGGCGAGGGGGCTCATGCCTTCGGTCCGTGGATGCGGTCGAGTGCGCGCATGAGGTCGGCCTTCATCTCGGCGAAATCGCCGGCCGCCGTCGCCTCGGGGCGGCCGACGAGGACATAATCCCAGCCGGGGCGGGCGTGAAGGGGCAGGATGACGCGGGCGATCTCGCGCAGGCGCCGCTTGGCGCGGTTGCGGGCGACCGCGTTGCCGAGCTTCTTCGAACAGGTGAACCCCACGCGGATCGCGGCCGGGTCGGCCTCGTCGGGCTGGCGCTGCCGCGCCTGGAGGAGGAAGCCCGGCATCCCCTGCCGGCGCCCCTGCGCGGCGCGGAGGAAGTCGGCGCGTTTCGTCAGCGTCAGGCAAACGAAAACCGCCGGAGGCGTGTCCGTGCCCCGGCCCATCTGGCCTTGCACGGGCGCCTCCGGCGGTGTCATGCCGTGTGCCTGGTTGTCGGCGCTCAGGCCGACAGGACCTTCCGGCCTTTGGCGCGGCGCGCGGCCAGAACCTTGCGGCCGCCCTTGGTCGCCATGCGCGCACGGAAGCCGTGGCGACGGGCGCGGACGAGGTTCGACGGTTGGTAGGTGCGCTTCATCGCGTCAACTCCGTTTTCGGGCAGCCCAAACCGATACGGATTCGAAGGCCGCTGTCATTCGAAGCCCGGCTCTTAGACGCCCTCGCGGGCCAAGTCAACTCGCCTTGGCCCGGAATTCCGCCTTTCGCACCACAATGCGGCAGGCGGCGCGGCGGCCCTGGCATGGCGGGTGGTTTAACAGCCCGCGGCGAATGATTATCCTAGGGTCGACCGCGGCAGGCCAGCGCCCGGCGAAACTGCCGCGGTTGGGCGGAAGGGATCTGACGATTGAAGCTCTTCAACACGCTTTCGGGCCGGTTCCTTCTCCTGACGATGCTCTTCGTGATGCTCGCCGAAGTGCTGATCTTCGTCCCGTCGGTCGCGCGCTTCCGCGAGGACTACATCCTGTCGCGCCTCGAACGGGCGCAGATCGCCTCGCTCGCGCTCCTCGCCACCGACGAGATGATCGACGAGAACCTCGAACGCGAACTCCTCGAGAATGCCGAGGTCTTCAACGTCGTCCTCCGGCGCGACGAGGTCCGCCAGCTCGTGCTCTCCTCGCCCATTCCCGCGCCGATCTGGAAAAGCTACGACCTGCGGGCGGCCTCCGCCTTCGAACTCATCCGTGACGCCGTGGCCTGCCTTGTCGATCCGACCGACCGCACCATTCGCGTAATCGGCGACCCGGTCCGGCAGGCAGGACTGCTGATCGAAGCGACGATGAGCACGGCTCCGCTGCGGGCGGCGATGATCGACTACGGCCTGCGCATCCTCGGTCTTTCGGCGCTGATCTCGGCGGTGACGGCGGCGCTCCTCTTCCTGGCGGTCCGGCAGGTTCTGGTGACGCCGATCCGCCGGCTGGTTGCGCAGATGCGGCTTTACGCCGAGGCGCCGGAGGATGCCCGGCGGGTGATCGAGCCCCATGCCGAGGTGATCGAACTGCGCGAGGCGGAAGAGGCGCTCAGGTCGATGGAGCGCCAGTTGACCGGGGCGCTGAAGCAAAAGGAGCGGCTGGCGCAGCTTGGAAGCGGCGTGGCCAAGGTCAGCCACGATCTGAGGAACATCCTGACGACGGCGCAGCTTCTCGGCGACCGCATCGAGGGCAGCGACGATCCCATGGTGAAGCGCTCCGCGCCGAAGCTCGTCGGCTCCATCCGCCGGGCTGTGGCGCTCTGCGAATCCACGCTCGCCTTCGGCAAGGCCGACGAGCCGCCGCCGACGCTTGCTCGGTTCATGCTCGCCGGTCTCGTCCGCGACATCGTGGAGAGCGAGCGGCTCGCGGCGGGCGAGACCGCGCTGGACTTCGTGACCGACGTGCCCGCCACGCTGACGATCCGCGCCGATCAGGAACAATTGCATCGGGTCCTGACGAACCTCGTGCGCAACGCCCGGCAGGCGATCGAGGCGACGGAGCGCCCGGGCACCATCGAGGTCGGGGCGGGCGAGGAAGAGCCCGGGTGGTGGATCCGGGTGGGCGACACCGGACCCGGCCTGCCGGAGCGTGCGCGCGACCATCTTTTCCAGCCGTTCCAGGGCAATGTCCGCAAGGGCGGTGCCGGTCTCGGCCTTGCCATCGCGGCCGAGCTTGTCCGCGGCCATGGCGGCCGGCTGGAGCTTCTGAAGACGGGCCCGGACGGGACGGAGTTCATCATCCACCTTCCCCGCGACCTCGCCACGCCGTCGCTCTAGGCCTCCGCCTGACGAGCGCTTGCGTCGGGGCGGTTTTGCCCTTGCATTGGCCAGCCCGCCTCGCTAAATGCCGTGCCTACGCGCCCGTAGCTCAGCTGGATAGAGCACCAGACTACGAATCTGGGGGTCAGGAGTTCGAATCTCTTCGGGCGCGCCATCTTGCACCAGTCGAAGCGGATCCGCCCGGCGTGCCTCAGGCGGGTTATCCGCTCCCTATCGGTGCAGTCCCCACAATCGATGCCGGCTGTTCCCGCTGGCGGATGTCATCCGCGATCTGCCGGCTCGATTTCGGCGGGGCGTCCGTCAGCTCCACGTCGCCCGGTTCGCGGAGATGGCGTCCGAGCGAACCGGACTGATTGTTGCGCTGGCCAGCGGCCGGGCATCCACGAGACCGGCCGGCAGAGGCCGGGCGCACCGCCCGGCCGCCACCGGCGCGCGTTAACCCTGCCGCAAGTCCTGGTGCCGATCCTTTGCGGACATTGGCATTTGCTTCGGGGAACGCGCCCGGGCAGGATCATGCTCGCGTTGCTCAGCGGGGCGGTGAACGATGGAACGGTACTCGGCCTTGGTGCTGTCGGCCGCACTTGCGGTCGTCTTCGCGGTCGCGGCGACATGGCAGGATTGGCTCCTGCTGCCGACGGCGATCTTCGCGTCCCTGTCACTGCTCGGGACCTACGACCTCCTCCAGCATCGGCACGCGATTCTCAGGAACTACCCCCTCATCGGCCACATGCGCTTTCTCTTCGAAGGCATCCGGCCGGAGGTCCGCCAGTACCTGATTGAAAGCGACCAGGACGAGGAGCCGTTTTCGCGCGACGACCGCTCGCTCGTCTACCAGCGCGCCAAGGGGGTGGAGGACAAGAGGCCCTTCGGCACGCGCGAGCGCGTCTACGACGCCGGCTACGAATGGCTCACCCATTCGATCGTGCCGGTGCAGATCGAGAATGCCGACTTCCGCACCCGCATCGGTGGGCCGGACTGCCGCCAGCCCTACGACGCGTCGATCTACAACATTTCGGCGATGAGCTTCGGCGCGCTTTCGGCCAATGCGATCCTCGCGCTGAACCGGGGGGCGCGGAAGGGCGGTTTCGCCCATGACACGGGCGAGGGCGGGATCAGCCGCCATCACCGCGCGGGGGGCGGCGACATCATCTGGGAAATCGGCTCGGGCTATTTCGGCTGCCGGACGCCGGAGGGTCGGTTCGACCCGGAGCGGTTCCGCGACCAGGCGGCCGATCCGCAGGTGAAGATGATCGAACTGAAGCTGAGCCAGGGCGCCAAGCCCGGCCACGGCGGTGTCCTGCCCGGCGCCAAGGTCACAGGCGAGATCGCCGAGTCGCGCGGCGTGCCGCTGGGCGTCGATTGCGTCTCGCCGGCCGCGCATTCCGAGTTCTCGACGCCGATCGGGCTGATGGAGTTCATTGGCCGGCTCAGGGAGCTTTCGGCGGGCAAGCCGGTGGGGTTCAAGCTCTGCATCGGCCACAGGCGCGAATTCATGTGCGTCGTCAAGGCAATGCGAGCGACCGGCATCACCCCCGACTTCATCGTCATCGACGGCAAGGAAGGCGGCACGGGGGCCGCGCCGGTCGAATTCGCCAACCACATGGGGATGCCGCTGGTGGAAGGGCTGACCTTCGCCCACAACGCGCTCAGGGGGGCAAACCTGCGCGACCGCGTGAAGCTCGGTGCCTCGGGCAAGGTCGTCAGCGCCTTCGACATCGCCCGCGTCCTGGCGCTCGGCGCCGACTGGGCCAATTCCGCGCGCGGCTTCATGTTCGCCGTCGGCTGCATCCAGGCGCAGGCCTGCCATACCAACCGCTGTCCCGTGGGCGTGGCGACGCAGGATCCGCTCAGGGCGCGCGCACTCGACCCCGGCGACAAGGCGGAGCGGGTCTTCCGCTTCCATCGGAACACGCTGAAGGCCCTGGCCGAGATGACCGGCGCGGCGGGGCTGGCCCATCCGGGGGATTTCCTTCCCCACCACCTTCTGATGCGCGAGAAGGACCGCGACATGGTGACGGGCGAGGAAATCTATCCCTACCTGCCCGAAGGCTTCCTCCTGCGCGAGGAGGAGGACGGCTTCGGCTACCTCTTGCGCTGGCGCCGGGCGCGCCCCGAAAGCTTCGCGCCGGTCGGCCCCTGGGTCTGACCGTTGCAACCTTGCCCGGTCCGCCGCCGGGTTCCTGCTGCCCGGTTGATCTGGGTCATGGCCGGGCTGCGACCATTTGGCGAAAAGCGGGAAAATTGAAGGTGCCATCTTGATTTCGGAATTTACATTCACGATTATGAATGTGACAACACAACGGAGGCTGTCATGTCCCTTGATCGCACCATCTTTGCCTTTGCCGGCGCCATGGTTCTACTTTCCGTCGCTCTGACCCAGTGGGTCTCGCCCTACTTCGTCTGGCTGACGGTGTTTGTCGGCCTGAACCTGCTGCAATCCGCCTTCACCGGATTCTGCCCGGCCGCTTCGTTCTTCCGCAAGATCGGCGTGAAACCCGGCTGCGCATTCTGAAAGGCCGCATCCCATGCGCGCGCTTCTGCTCTCCTGCCTTATCGCCGCCACGCCCGCCTTCGCCGGGACGGTTTCGCTCGCCCCCGCCACGGTGACCGAGTGGAAGTCGGTCTACGGCACCGTCGAGGCGCGCGAGACGGTGCCTGCCCGGGCCCGGATCGGCGGGATCGTGCAGTCGCTGTCGGTGACGGAGGGCGACATGGTGACGGCGGGGCAGGAGATCGCCGTCGTCCATGACGACAAGATCGCCTTCCAGGTTGCTGCTCTCGACGCGCAGATCGAGGCGCTGAAGGCGCAGCTTTCCACCGCGCAGGCCGACCTCGAGCGCGGTCAGGCATTGGTGGAGCGCGGCGTCATCACGGCGCAGCGGCTGGACCAGTTGCAGACGAGCGTGGACGTGCTGTCGGGCCAGATCACCACGATCGAGGCGCAGCGCTCGATCGCCGAGCAGCAGGGCGCCGAGGGCCGCGTCCTCGCACCCGGCGACGGGCTCGTGCTGACGGTGCCGGTCACCCCCGGCGCCGTCATCATGCCGGGGGAACCCGTGGCGACCATCGGCGGGGGCGGTGTCTTCCTGCGGCTCTCGGTGCCGGAACGCCACGCCTCCGCGCTGAAGGAAGGCGCGGAAATCCGCATCTCCGCCGCAGGCCCTGCGGCGGCCGGGCGGATCGCCAAGCTCTACCCCCAGATCAGCAACGGCCGGGTGGTGGCAGACGTGGAGGTCGAGGGGCTGGAAACCGATTTCGTCAGCGCCCGCGTGCTGGTGTCGCTGCCGGTCGGCGAACGCGAGGCGCTCCTGATCCCCCGGGGCGCGGTGGCGACCCGCGCCGGGCTCGATTTCGTCCGCGTGACCGAAGCCGGCGCCGAGGTCGAGCGGGCCGTCGTCCTGGGTGAAGACGTGCGGCAGGACGGACAGGAGATGGTCGAGGTGCTGAGCGGCCTCGCCGCCGGCGACATGGTGGTCCTGCCGTGAACGAGATGAAACCCCACAGCCTCGGCATCGCCGGAGGGCTGACGCGCGCCTTCATCACCTCGCCCCTGACGCCCTTGTTCCTGATGGCGGCCTTCGTATTCGGCGTGGTGGCGCTCCTGGCGCTGCCGCGCGAGGAGGAGCCGCAGATCTCCGTCCCGATGGTGGACATCCACGTCCAGGCCAGCGGGCTCAAGGCCGAGGATGCCGCGAAGCTCGTCACCGAGCCGCTCGAGACCATCGTCAAGGGCATCGACGGGGTGGAGCACGTCTATTCCCAGACCGCCGACGACCGAGTGATGGTGACGGCGCGGTTCCTTGTCGGCACGCCCTCCGACAATGCGATCCTGCGCGTCCACGACAAGGTCCGCGCCAACATGGACCAGATCCCCGTCGGCATCCCGGAACCGCAGATCGTCG
The DNA here is from genome assembly GCF_008933605.1 of Albidovulum sp. GTDB lineage: Bacteria > Pseudomonadota > Alphaproteobacteria > Rhodobacterales > Rhodobacteraceae > Albidovulum. Next base: position 20,454 of record NZ_WBUS01000025.1, on the reverse strand, counting down.
GCCGCGGCATCGACGACGTGGCGATCCTGTCCCTGACGCTGGCGCCGAAGCCGGAGGCCGCGGAGCGGATCACCGCCAACGACCTCACCCGCATAGCCCGCGAACTCAGGACCGAAATCGCCAAGATCCCCGACGTGGGCCTTTCCTACATCGTCGGCGAGACTAGCGAGCGGCTGCGGATCGCGCCCGATCCGGAGCGGCTCGCCCTCTACGGCATGACCTTGCAGCAGCTTGCCGGCAAGGTCACGGGGGCCAATACCGCCTTTCCGACGGGCTTCGTGCGCGACGCGGGCCAGCAGGTCATGCTGGTTGCCGGCGAGACGCTGCGCTCGCCGGAAGAGATCGGCAACCTGCTCCTGACCGCGCGCGACGGACGGCCCGTCTATGTCCGCGACGTCGCCGACGTCAGCTTCGCCGACGACGGCGAGGAACATCTGGTCGCCACGGTCACGAAGGGCGAGGATGGCGCGGTCCGCCGGGTTCCGGCTGTGACGCTCGCCGTGGCCAAGCGCGCCGGTTCGAACGCCGTCACCGTGGCCGAAGAGATCCTGCACCGGGTCCACATGCTCGAAGGCCGGCTGATCCCCGAGGATATCGCGGTGGAGATCACCCGCGATTACGGCGAAAGCGCCAACGAGAAGGCAAACGAGCTTCTCTATCACCTTGCCCTCGCCACGGTCTCCATCATCGCCCTCGTCTGGGTCGCGATCGGCCGGCGCGAGGCCTTCGTGGTGGCCATCGTCATCCCGGTGACGATCCTGCTCACGCTCTTCGCCTCGAACGTGATGGGCTACACGCTGAACCGCGTCTCGCTCTTCGCGCTCATCTTCTCCATCGGTATCCTCGTCGACGACGCAATCGTGGTGATCGAGAACATCGCGCGCCACTGGGGCATGGCCGACGGGCGCGACCGCAAGACGGCGGCCATCGACGCGGTGGCCGAGGTCGGCAACCCGACCATCGTCGCGACGCTGACCGTGGTCGCGGCGCTGCTGCCGATGCTCTTCGTGTCCGGGCTGATGGGCCCCTACATGTCGCCGATCCCGGCCAACGCCTCGGCGGCGATGATCTTTTCCTTCTTCGTCGCCGTCATGGTGACCCCCTGGCTGATGCTGAAGGTCGCTGGAAAGGCGGACATGTCGGCACACGGCCATGACGGCGGCCACGGCCATCCCGGAGGAGGACTTGGCCGCGCCTATGCCGCCGTCGCGCGGCCCATCCTGGCCTCCAAGACGCGGAGCTGGCTCTTCATCGGTGCGGTTGTCGTGCTGACCTTCGGGTCGCTCGGGCTCTTCTATACCAAGCATGTCACGGTGAAGCTCCTGCCCTTCGACAACAAGTCGGAGCTTTCGGTCACGATCGACCTGCCCGAAGGCTCCCCGGTGGAGGCGACGGACGCGGTGGCGCAGGCGGTGGCGAAGGCCGTGCTCGACCTGCCCGAGGTAAGGTCGGTCCAGACCCATGCCGGCACGGCCGCGCCCTTCAATTTCAACGGCCTCGTGCGCCACACCTATCTGCGCGCCTCACCCGAGATGGGCGAGGTCGCCATCAACCTCCTGCCCAAGGGCGAGCGGGACCGCACCAGCCACGAGATCGCGCTGGAGATCCGCCAGAAGATCCTCGCGCTGCCCCTGCCGGAGGGCACCGTGCTGAAGACGGTCGAGCCGCCGCCGGGTCCGCCGGTGATGGCGACGCTCCTGGCCGAGATCTACGGGCCCGATGCGGACACCCGCCGGTCCGTGGCCGCGAAGGTCGAGGAGGCGTTCCGCTCCGTGCCCTTCATCGTCGATGTGGACAATTCCTACGGCGACCCCGCCCGGCGCATCCGTACCACGGTGTCCACCGACGCGGCGGAGTTCTTCCAGGTGCAGGAGGGCGACGTGCTGGACACGATCGCGATCCTGAATGGCGGCGCCACGATCGGTTATTCCCACCGGGGCGAGGGGCGCCAGCCGATTCCGATCCGGATCGAGCGGCCGAAGGGCGAACGCACCTTCGACGAGCGCTTCCTGACGACGCCCCTGCCGCAGAACGTCCTTCCCGGCGCGCGCGGCGTCGTCGAGCTTGGCGATGTCGTCGAGGTCACCGAAGAGGTCGGCTCGTTCCCGATCTTCCGTCACAACGGCCGCGCGGCCGAGATGGTGACGGCCGAGCTTGCCGGCGATTTCGAGGCGCCGCTCTACGGGATGCTCGCCGTTTCCGACGCACTCGACGCGCAGGACTGGACCGGCCTCACGAGACCGCAGATCGTGCTCCACGGCCAGCCCGACGACGAGACCGCGCCCTCGCTCCTCTGGGACGGGGAGTGGGAGGTGACCTGGGTCACCTTCCGCGACATGGGCGCCGCCTTTGGCGTGGCTCTCCTGGGCATCTACATCCTCGTCGTGGCGCAGTTCGGCTCGTTCAAGGTGCCGCTCGTCATCCTGACGCCGATCCCGCTCACCTTCATCGGCATCCTCCTCGGCCACTGGCTTTTCGGGGCGCCCTTCTCGGCCACGTCGATGATCGGCTTCATCGCGCTCGCGGGCATCATCGTCCGGAACTCGATCCTGCTCGTCGACTTCATCCGCCACGCCAAGACGCCCGACCGTCCGCTGACCGAGGTCGTCATCGAGGCCGGGGCGATCCGCTTCAAGCCGATCCTGCTGACCGCGCTGGCTGCCATGATCGGCGCGGCGGTGATCCTGACCGACCCGATCTTCCAGGGCCTCGCGATCTCGCTCCTCTTCGGGCTCGCGTCCTCCACGCTTCTGACGGTGCTGGTGATTCCGGCGGTCTACCGCGTCCTGCGCACCTGACGGTTCCTGTCTTGGTTCCGCCGCAATCCGGCGGGTCGGTGCGAGCCCGGGCGATCCCGGGCGGCGGATCGTTCGCAGATTGGTGACCAATCGCCGCGCCAGGATGCGATTGCCCCCGCAACATGTCCGGTCATGCGGCGCAACCGTCGCGAGAACTCCGTCAAAAATCCCCGACCGCGCCGCCTTTCGGTCACGGATGTTGGGTTAACTCTTAATACCGGGGGCGGAACACGAGAGAGAGTGAGGATCGTCAGATGAAATTCGCAGCCGCCATCATCGCTCGCTTTTCCCGCGCCAGGTCGCAGGAGTCCGACGCCTTCGAAAAGCGCCTCGTCTCGCTCGGTACTCAGCCCGCGCGCCGTGGCCGCCGGCCGCAGCCCTCGCTCTTCATCCGCGCGCCGCGCGCCGCCTGAGCCGGCTCAGAACGCCGCCTCGACTCCCGGCAACCGCAGTTCGCGCATCAGGTCGCGCACCTCCTGACGGGCCGCCACGTTCGAGATGTTGAGCCTTTCGACGCCGACATCCTTCAGGTCAAGGAGCGTGAGGCCCCGCGGAAAGAGCTCGCGGAAGATCACCCGCTCCGAGAAGCCCGGCGCCACGCGAAAGCCGATCCGCTTCGCAAGCTGCTCAAGCGCTCCGCCCACCTTCCGCTTGTTGTGCATCTGCTGCGCGCCAAGCCGGTTCCGCAAGACGATCCAGTCGATGGGCTTCAGCCCCGCCCGCGCCCTGAGCTGCCGCGCGTGCCAGACCATCTCGGAATAGATCGAGGGCCCGATCACCCGGCTCGTGTCGGGATCGACGCGGGCGAGCAGGTCGAAGTCAATGAAACTGTCGTTGAGGGGCGTGATCAGCGTGTCCGCCAGCGAATGCGCCACCTGGCTCAGCCGGGTGTGGGAACCGGGGCAGTCGATGATGATGAACTCTGCGTCCCTTTCAAGCCCCGCGACGGCTGCCGAAAGCCGCCGGTCATGGATGTTCTCGCCCGCGGCCAGGCTCGCCTGGTCGACTTCTGGCAGGTCACGGTAGTCCGGCATCGGCAGGTCGAGCCCCTCCTTCCGCGCGAAGGCGCGACGGTTCTCGATGTAGCGCGCGAAGCTCTTCTGGCGGAGGTCGAGGTCGAGCGCCCCGACCTTGTGGCCCATGCGGGCAAGCGCGGTTGCGACATGCATGCAGGTCGTGGACTTGCCTGACCCGCCCTTTTCGTTGCCCACGACGATGATATGCGCCACGTCTCGTCCCCGTCCGTAGTCCCGGCAGGCCCGGAATCAAAAGGCGCGCTGTTCCCAGCGCGCCTCTACTATATGTTGTGCGCCTTGCCTTGCAAAGCGCAATAGGCTCAGAATCCGAGACCCGCGTACTTGTTCTTGAACTTCGACACGCGGCCGCCGGTGTCCATCAGCTTGGCCGAGCCGCCGGTCCAGGCGGGATGCGCGAGCGGGTCGATGTCGAGCGCCAGCGTCTCGCCTTCCTTGCCCCAGGTGGAGCGCGTTTGGTAGGTCGATCCGTCGGTCATCTTCACCTGGATCATGTGGTAGTCGGGATGGATGTTCTTGCGCATGGTCCCGCTCCTCACTCGGCTTTTTCTTTGTAGTTGGTGACTTCGGCGATCCGGGCGGATTTGCCGCGGCGGTCGCGCAGGTAATAGAGCTTGGCGCGGCGGACGCGGCCGCGGCGGACGACCTCGATCGAATCGATGTTGGTCGAATAGAGCGGAAAGACGCGCTCGACGCCCTCGCCGAAGGAAATCTTGCGGACGGTGAACGACGCGCTGAGCGTGTTGCCGCCCTTGCGGGAGATGCAGACGCCTTCGTAGTTCTGCACGCGCGAGCGCGTGCCTTCCGTCACCTTGTAGCCGACGCGGACGGTGTCGCCCGCCTTGAAGTCCGGGATGGACTTGCCGAGAGCGGCGATCTGCTCGGCCTCCAGTTCCGCGATCAGGTTCATCGCGTGATCCTTTCCAATGCTCGCGGTGGTTCCGCGATGGTGTGCGCGCCGTGAGAGCTCCGCGTCTTCACCGGGTCCGCATCTCGCGCCCGCCGGAGATCAGGTCAACATTCGCTTCTCGTGCTGCCCCTGACCGACCTCGCCGAAGAATGCGAAGGACGTGGGCCAACGGACAACAGCCCGGACGACTCGTCAAAGCCCCGGACGGGCGGGGTATAGGAGTGTCGGGGGAACGGGTCAAGGGGCCGATGATGGCCGGTGCGCGACTCGGCACGACAAGGTGGCCGTCCAGTGGACGGACACCCGTGCCGTTGCCCGAAGGCGCAAGGCGCAGGGCGAGGGGCCATCAACTTGCGCAGAGGATGCCAAATTCTGATGGGTCCGCCCAAGGTGGGCACGAATGTGCCCGCCGCCCGGTGGGCGGGCACAGCAGGATTTCGTCATTCCGCCGAAATCCTGCGGGTCGCGATCACGTTGACCGGAACCGCAGAACAGTCCCGATGACCACGGCCAGTTGGCTATTCCTCTGCGACGGCGTTATGACTGCTCCACAAATCCGGTCGTCTCTCCCGCGTCAGCCTCTCCGCCTCCGCGCGCCGCCATTTCTCCACCTCGGCGTGATTGCCCGAGGTCAGGACGGCGGGAACTTCCCGCCCCTCCCAGACCGCGGGCCTCGTGTATTGCGGATGCTCCAGGAGGCCGTGCGAATGGCTTTCCTCCTCGGTGGAACTCGCATTCCCGAGCACCCCCGGCAGAAGCCGCACCACGGCGTCGATCATCGCCTGCGCGGCGATCTCGCCGCCGGTCATCACGAAGTCGCCAAGGCTGACCTCCTCGACCACGTAGTGATCCAGCACGCGCTGATCGACGCCCTCGAACCGTCCGCAGAGCAGCGTGATCCCCTCCGCGCCGGCCCAGCGGCGGGCGGTGGCCTGATCGAAGGGGCGGCCGCGCGGCGAGAGGTAGACCACCGGCCAGCGGGCGCGGTCGGGGGGGGTGCCGATGGCGGCCTGATCCAGCGCCTTCGCCACCACATCGGCCCGCAGCACCATGCCGGCGCCGCCGCCCGCGGGCGTATCGTCCACGTTTCTGTGCCTGCCGATTCCGAAGGGCCGCAGGTCGATGGTCTCGAGCGCCCAGAGCCCCTCGGCCAGCGCCTTGCCGGTGAGCGACAGGCCGAGCGTTCCGGGAAAGGCCTCGGGGAAAAGCGTGATGATCCGCGCGAGCCACGCCCCCTTCACCCGCGCGGCCTCGGCCAGAAGGTCGCGGGGGCGGAGCGAGGTAGAAATGGAAAGCCGCCCGTGGGACTTGGTTGTCGTCCCGGTCATTCGCCCGTCTCCTCGGGCGGGTCGGCGACGATGCGGCGGGCGGTCAGATCCACGGTCGGGACGGCCGCCTTCGTGAAGGGCAGCAGGAGCGCGGTGCGGCGCCCCGGCGCGAAGATCTCCAGGATGTCGCCCGCGCCGTGGTTGTAGATCGCCCGCACGGTGCCAAGCTGGACGCCGCCGGTGTCGAAGACCGGAAGCCCGATCAGGTCGGCGTGGTAGAACTCGTCGTCCGGCAGGTTCGGCAGTTTCCCGCGGTCGGCGTAAAGCGAGGTGCCGCGCAGCGCGTCGGCCTCCTCCTTCGTGGTGATGCCCGAAAGCCGCGCGGCAAGCCCGCCGGGGATCGCGCGGGTGATGGTCACGGCGAAGCTCCGCGCCCCGTCCTCGGTGAAGAGCGGCGCGTAGGAAGCGATCGCCTCGGGCTCGGCGCAGAAGCTCTTCAGCCGCACCTCGCCCCTGACACCGAAGGCGCCCGCGATGGCGCCCACACAGATGCGGTCAGCCGCCACCTTCGGCCTCCGGGCAATGGGCGGCCGCGGGGGCGGCCGCCGGCGGGGGCCGGACCATCCGGTCGGCCTTCAGCCCGAGCCAGAACGACCCCGCGCAGAGCGCAAGGGTCACGGTCCGGCGCAGGAGGAAGCCCACCAGCATGGCGCTGCCTTACTCGGCCGAGGTTTCAGCGGCCTTCGTCGACTTCGCGGCCTTCTCCTCGGCGCGCTTCTTCGCCTTGTCGCCCGGCTCGGCCTTCTTCATGTTGGCGCGGGTGGCCTTCTCCCTGACCCCTGCGGCTTCCAGCATCCGCGCGATGCGGTCGGTCGGCTGGGCGCCTTGGGTGAGCCAGTGCTGCACCCGCTCCATGTTCATCTTGACGCGGTCCTCGCTGTCCTTGGGCAGGAGCGGGTTGTAGGTGCCGAGCTTCTCGATGAAGCGGCCATCGCGGGGCATGCGCGAGTCGGCGGCGACGATCGAGTAGTAGGGGCGTTTCTTGGAACCCCCGCGGGCGAGACGGATCTTCATGGCCATGTCGTTTTCTCCTTTGAAATGGCGTGGTTGTGGCAGAGCGAGCCCCGCCTTACTTCTGCAGTCTCTCGTGGTGCCTGATCACTTCGCTGATGACGAAGTTCAGGAATTTCCTGGCAAATTCCGGATCGAGGTCGGCCTCCTCGGCCAGCCTCTCCAGCCGTGCGATCTGCTCGGCCTCGCGCACCGGGTCGGAGGGCGGAAGGTCGTGCGTCGCCTTCAGCCGGCCCACCGACTGGGTGTGCTTGAACCGTTCGGCGAGCGTGTAGACGAGGATGGCGTCGAGCCGGTCGATCGACTCGCGGTGCTCCTTCAGGAGCGCGGCGGCGCGGGCGGTGGCGTCGGTCATGCGGCTCTCCTCGGGCGGTTCCGGGCGTCGGTTTCCCGTCCCGCCCGCGTCGGGTTCGCGTCGGTTTTCCGTCCCGACAGGGCGCGCGGGGCGGTAACGGGGCCTTGGGTCTTCGGGCGGCGGCGAAGCGGCCGGGTCATGCGCGGCCCTCCGGATGGTGGCGGTAGACGCGGACGGGTTCGGCGAACGCGGCCTCCGCCTCACGGTCGCGAACCGCGCCCAGCCGTTCGGCGAGCGCGATGGAGCGGTCGTTGTCGTGGTCGATGTAGCTGACCACGGTCGTCATGCCGAGCGTGCCGAAGGCGTGCGCCCGGATCGCCTCGGCGGCCTCCCGCGCCATGCCCATGCCTTCCGCCGCCTCGGTCATCACCCATCCGATCTCCGGTTCGGGGTCGCCGTACTCCTGCCAGAGGTAGCCGAAGCCGAGCACCTCGCCGCCTGTGCGCGCCGCGATGGTCCAGACGCCCATGCCGCGCAGCATCCAGCCGGCGACGGCCTGGCAGAAGTCCGCCCAGGCCCCCTCGCGGTCGAAGGGCCCCCCGAGCCCGGCGGCGCGGTCGGACATGAAGATCACGGCATAGGGCTGGAAATCCCCGACCTGCGGCGCGCGAAGCGTCAGGCGCGGGGTCACGAGGACCGGCACGCGATCCGCGAACCTCGCCGCGAGCGCGGCGGCCGGGCCGGTCGGCGGCATTTCCCAGGGCCGGATCATCGCATCCCCTCCGGAACAGGGTGGCGATAGACGAGGCAGGGTTCGGTGCCCGGGTGGGCGGCGGTTTCGTCCCGCACCGCGCCGAGGCGCAGGGCGAGCGCGATGGAGCGGGCGTTCTCGGGCGCGATGTAGCTGACGGCGGTGCGCCAGCCGAGATCGCGGAAGGCGTGGGCGCGCGCCGCCGTCGCCGCCTCGAAGGCATAGCCCCTGCCTTCGGCCCCGGCCGCCCAGAGGGTCCAGCCGATCTCGTGTTCCGGCCAGCCTTCGGGAAACCACGGCCCGGCCATGCCGAGCGGCACGTCGGGAGCGGTCTTCGCGGCGAAGACGAACATGCCGAAGCCGCGATGGATCCAGTGCCCGGTGAGATGGCCGAGCGCGCGCCAGGCCAGCGCGCGGTCGAGCGGGCCACCGATGAAGCGGGCGCGGTCGGAGGCAGCCATCTCTGCCCAGGGCTCGAAATCGCCCTGGCGGGGCGCGCGGAGGACCAGCCGTTCGGTCGTGAGCACGGGCGTGCCGGCGAGGGTCACGGTCATCGGCGCCCCCCGAGGTCATGGCGGATCACCACGTCGCCCGGATCGACGCCGGGAAGCGTCGGGTCGATCACCCCGCCGAGCCGCAGGCCGAGCGCGATGGACCGCGCGTTCGCGGGGTCGACGATCGAGACGAGCCGGTCCCAGCCGAAGCGCGCGCGCACCCAGCCGATGACGGCGCGGGCGGCCTCGGCCGCGTAGCCCTTGCCTTCGGCTTCGGGCACCAGGAACCAGCCAAGCTCGGGTTCGGGGAAGCCTTCGGGCTGGTAGATGCCGACCTCGCCGACATAGGCGCCGGTCGTCCGGTCGTCGAGGCCGAAGGCGCCATAGCCGCGCAGGGGCCAGAGCGCCACGTCGGCCGCCCAGGTGCGATAGCCCTCCGCCCGGCCGAGGGGCCCGCGCTCGAAGCGCGATCGGTCCGAGGCGAAGAACGCCGCCCAGTGCTCGAAGTCCGCGAGCCGCGGGCCGCGCAGGGTCAGCCGCGCCGTATGGAGCGTGGGTGCGATCACTTCTTCTTCCCGAAGCCGCCGAGGCCGGAAAGCCCGGCCGGCAGGTTCAGGCCGCCGAGGCCGCCGCGGCCGAGCGCCGCCGGCAGGCCGCCCGGCATCTTGCCACCGCCCATGCCCTCCTGCACGCCCTTGGCCATCGCCTCCAGTTCCTCGGGGCTCATCTTCGAGGGGTCGGGCATTCCGCCCTTGCCGAACATGCCCTTCATGGCCTGTTTCAGCATCCCGCCTTTGCCCATCTTGCCCATCTTCTTCATCATGTCCGCCATCTGGCGGTGCATCTTCAGGAGCTTGTTGAGTTCGGCCACGTCGAGCCCCGCCCCTGCCGCGATCCGCTTCTTGCGCGACGCCTGGAGGAGGTCGGGGTTGGCGCGTTCCTTCCTCGTCATCGAGTTGATGAGCGCGATCTGGCGGCGGAGGACGCCGTCGTCGAAGCCGGCCTCGTCCATCTGCTTGGAGAGTTTCCCCATGCCGGGCATCATTCCCATGATCCCCTGCATGCCGCCCATCTTCAGCATCTGTTCGAGCTGGCCCTTGAGGTCGTTCATGTTGAACAGACCCTTCTGGAAGCGCTTCATCATCCGCTCGGCCTGCTCGGCTTCGAGCGTCTGTTGCGCCTTCTCGACGAGGGCCACGATGTCGCCCATGCCGAGGATGCGCCCGGCCACGCGCTCCGGCTCGAAGGTCTCGAGCGCGTCCATCTTCTCGCCGAGGCCGACGAAGCGGATCGGCTTGCCGGTGACCGCGCGCATGGAAAGCGCCGCGCCGCCACGGCCGTCACCGTCCATCCGGGTCAGGACGACGCCGGTGATGCCGACCTTGCCGTCGAACTCGGTGGCGACGTTCACGGCGTCCTGCCCGGTGAGGCCGTCGACCACGAGCAGGGTCTCGCGGGGCTTGGCCACGTCGCGGACCGCCTGCACCTCGTCCATCAGGACTTCGTCGATGTGGAGGCGCCCGGCGGTGTCGAGCATGTAGACGTCGTAGCCGCCCAATGTCGCCTGCTGCTTGGCGCGCTTCGCGATCTGGACGGCCGTCTCGCCCTTGACGATGGGCAGCGTGTCGACGCCGACCTGCTGGCCGAGGATCTGAAGCTGTTCCATCGCCGCAGGGCGGTTGGTGTCGAGCGAGGCCATCAGCACGCGCTTCTTCTCGCGGTCCTTGAGCCTCTTGGCGAGTTTCGCCGTCGTCGTCGTCTTCCCCGAGCCCTGGAGGCCGACCATCAGGATCGGCGCGGGCGGGTTGTCGATCTTGAGCGCGCCAGGATCCTCGGCGCCGCGCAGCACATCCACCAGCGCGTCGTGTACGATCTTCACGACCTGCTGGCCCGGGGTGACCGACTTCGTCACCGCCGCGCCGGTGGCCTTCGCTTCCACCGCCTTGACGAAATCCCGCGCGACGGGAAGCGAGACGTCGGCCTCCAGAAGCGCCACGCGGACCTCGCGCAGCGCCGTCTTCACGTCCTCGGCCGAAAGCGCGCCCTGCTTCGTCAGCCGGTCGAAGACGCCGCCGAGGCGTTCTGACAGGTTCTCGAACATCGCGGGCCCTCCTTGGCCGGTTGATCCTCTGGCCCCCGAGATAGGCACGGGGCCGCCCAAACGCAAAACGCACCCGTGGGCGCGACGCGCTGACGGATGGCGATCCCCGGTCGGGCCGGGGACCGGAAGCTCTTTCGGGCTGCCGGATTGGCCGCGCCTTACGCGCCTTGCCGCGCGGAGTCAAGGGAGAGGCCCGGGTTGCGCAGCGGGCCGGGGCGTGTCGGGTCGCCGCGGCATGGGGCGGAATCGAAAGGGCACGCGGGTGTCCGCGTGCCCTTGCCGGAGGGAACGGCTGCCGGCAGTCAGCGGCGGTCGGACCCGCCGAGGCGCACCGTGGCGGCGGCGGCGTCGACCGAGAAATCGCTGCGCGCCACTTCGCCCGTGTTCTGGGCGGCGTAGAACTTCTTCAGGCGCAGCGCGTCGGCGGCGGTCTCGGCCGAGGCGATCTCGCCGGCCTGGGCGACGGTGTAGACGCCTGCCGGCACGCCGGCCGAGAGCTCGAGCTGGGTCGAGGAGGCGAAGGCCGGCGCGGCGGCGAGGAGCGCGATGGCGGAGAGGGCGAGTTTCGTCTTCATGGTCTGTCCTTTCGGTTTCTGCGGGCCGCAGCCCGCGTCTGGATGGAACCCGGCGTGGCCGGTGTCGCGGCGATACGAGGGAGCGTGATCGGCGCCGGCAGGATTGAGATAGGTGTTGAACAATCCGGGAAAACGGCCAATCTACACGCCGGTATGTTCATGGACGCACAGTACTTCTTCGTGAACGCCCCGTGATCTTTTTCGTGATTTCAAGGAGTTGCCCCATGGAGAGCTGGGACGAGGTGCGGACGGCCTACCAGGTGGCGCGCATCGGCACCGTTTCGGGCGCGGCGGAGGTGCTGGGGGTCCACCACGCCACGGTCATCCGCCACATCGACGCGCTCGAGGCCCGGCTTGGCGCGAAGCTCTTCCAGCGGCACCCGCGCGGCTACACGGCGACCGAGGCGGGGCAGGAGCTCCTGAAGGTGGCGCGGGCCACCGAGGACCAGTTCGCCCATCTCGCCGCCCGGATCAGCGGCACGACGACCGAAATCTCCGGCGAACTGGTCGTCACCTCGATCCCCGGCCTCTCGGAACTGGTCACGCCGGCGCTCGTCCGGCTGCAGGGGGAGTATCCGGGACTGCGCGTCCGCTACATCAGCGACCCGCGCCTCTTCCGGCTGGAATACGGCGAGGCCCATGTCGCGATCCGCGCGGGCGGGCGGCCGCAGGACCCCGACAATGTCGTCCAGCCCTTCTGCATCCGCAGCGTCGCGCTTTATGCGAGCCCGGACTACGTCGCCGCGCACGGCCTGCCGCAGGACGAGACCGACCTCGGCCGCCACCGTTTCGTCGGGCCGGCCGATCCGGAGAGCCGAGCCCCTTTCCACCGCTGGCTGGCCGAGCGCGTGCCCGACGAGGCGATCACCTTCCGCACCAACGAGGCGAACGTGGCGGCCGACGCGATCCGCGCCGGCGCGGCGCTCGGTTTCCTGCCGGCCATGCAGAAGCGCGCGGCCGAAGGGCTGGTCGTGGCGATGCCCGGCCGCCCGGAATGGGAGACCCCGCTCTGGCTCGTCACCCATGTCGACCTGCACCGCACGCCGCGCATCCAGCTCTTTCTCAAGGCGGTGAAGGAAGACGCGAAACGCTGCGGGATGGACTGAGACCGGTGCGCGGCGGCGGACTCCACGGGGCGCCCTTGCGCGGCCATCTGGCGATGGCGCTTTTCTCGATGCTCGTCGCCGGCTCCTTCCCGCTGGGCGCGATGATGGCGAACGCGGTCTCGCCCGTGGCCTTCACCGCGCTGCGGTTCCTGCTGTCCGGTGTGATCATCGGGGTGGCGGTGCTCCTGACGACAGGATTGCCGCGGCAGGCGGCGCGGGCGCCGTGGCGCTACGCGGTGCTCGGCGGTCTTTTCGCGGCCTATTTCGTCCTGATGTTCGAGGGGCTGAAGACCGCCGCCCCGGTCTCGGCGGCCGCCGTCTTCACGCTGACGCCGATCGTGACGGCGGGGTTCGGCTTCCTCCTCCTCCGCCAGCCGACGACGCCGCGGATCGCGCTGGCGCTGGCCATCGGCGCGGCCGGCGCGCTCTGGGTCATCTTCCGCGGCGACTGGCAGGCCATGCTCCGGTTCCACGTCGGCAGGGGCGAGGCGATCTATTTCGCGGGCTGCGTGGCCCATGCGCTCTACACGCCGATGGTGCGGAAACTGAACCAGGGCGAGCATCCGCTCGTCTTCACCTTCGGCATGACCGTCGCGGGGACCGCCGTGACGACCCTCTGGGGGTGGGGCGCCATCCGCGCGACCGACTGGACCGCGCTGCCGGGCATCGTCTGGGTGACGCTTCTCTACACCTCCGTCTTCGCCTCGGCGGCGACCTTCGTCCTGCTGCAATACGCCACGCTGCGCGTGCCGGCGGCGAAGGTCATGGCCTATACCTATCTGGTGCCCGCCTGGGTGATCCTCTGGCAGGTGGCGCTCGGCCAGCCGTCGCCGCCGGCACTGGTCTTCGCGGGGGTGGCGCTGACGGTCGTCGCGCTGGCCATGCTTCTCCGCGATGACGACCGGCGCGGCACCGCCGTCAGGGCGGGAAATCCCGGCCCGGATGAGGCTTGAAGCTGCGGCCGTCCCTATGTACCCGGAAGCGTGGACACGGAGATCACCATGCGCCGCACCGCCCTCGCAGCAGTTCCTGCCGTCCTGCTCGCCGCCTGTGTCACGCCGATCGCCGAACGCCGCGCCGACGAATGGCGCGCCATCCTGGCCGACGAGGCACCGGTAGGCGCCCCGGCCGACGCAGTCGAGCGGTCCCTGGCGCGGAGGGGCATTCCCGCGGCGCGCGGCACCTATGTCACGGTGGGCGAGGACGGCGTGAGCCGGTCGCACTGTCCCGATCCGAAGGCCGCGATCAGCGGGCGTGAGGTCGCAGGGCATGTCGGCTTCAACAGCAACGTCGTGGAGATCACCGCCTGCCTTGACCGCGCCGGGCGCGTCCTGTCGCATTTCGTGGGCGTCTGGATCGAATAGACGGGGGCGTGCGATCAGCCGTCCCCTGCCGGCGGCGGCGGGCCGGCCGACGAAAGCTCGGCATCGAGGAACCGCTCGAAGGCGTCGAAGTCCATCGGGTCGAACTGGCCGAAGCCCTGGATCCACACGGTCGCGGCGCGCATCGCGTCGGGCTCGAGCTTGCACCACTTCACCCGGCCGCGCTTTTCCTGGCTGATGAGCCCGGCCTCGGCGAGGATCGCGAGGTGCTTGGAGACGGCGGCGAGCGAGATGGCGAATGGGTAGGCGACGTCGGTCACGGCCATGTCGTCCTCGAGGAGCATCGTCAGGATCGCCCGCCGCGTCGGGTCGGCGAGGGCGGCGAAGATCGTGTCGAGCGAGGGCGCGGGCCGCGGGATCATGCCCCTTCCTGCGGCCTCGGCCCGCGATCGTCAACCGGAAGGTTGAATATGGCTGCGGGCGCGAACGGGAGGCTCCGGCGCCGCCACGGGGGCAGGGGAGTGCCGAGTGTCTGGAGAAATATATATATATATCAATCTATTGCGCCAAAATGCCCTGGCGATTTCGCCGATTGACTCGGGCCCGGGCCGGCCTTAGTCATCGCGCAACTGACCGAGGGGGCCTTTCCATGTCCGGCGAGCCCGATCCCGACCGCCTGAAGGCGCTCGAGGAGAAGCTGGCGGCGGCGAGGAAGGACCAGGCCCGGACCCCGCGCGGGGACGAGCATTTCTCGGCCGCGAGCCAAGGCTGGCGGATGGTGATCGAGCTGGTCGCGGGACTCGGGATCGGCTTCGGCATCGGATACGGGCTCGACGTCCTGCTGGGGACGCTGCCCCTCTTTCTGGTGCTGTTCACATTGCTGGGCTTCGTGGCCGGGGTGAAGACCATGCTTCGCACCGCCCGGGAAATCCAGGACGGGAAGCAGGCGGGCCGGCCCGCCAGTGACGAAGGGGAATAGACGTGGCGACGGAAGAGCACAGCGACGGCCTGACGTTCCATCCGATGGACCAGTTCAAGATCCAGCCGCTGTTCCGGGAGATCGAGCCCGGAAGTTGCGTTCCGGCAGAAGACATAGTGCACGGCTGCCTGAAATGGTACGAGCCAACCAACGCCACTCTGTGGATGGGCCTGACGCTCCTGGCGATCTTCGCGCTCTTCGTGCTTGGCACCCGCGGCCGGGCGATAATCCCCTCGCGGCTCCAGTCGGTGGCCGAGCTCGGCTACGGCTTCGTCCACAAGATGGTCGAGGACGTCGCCGGCAAGGACGGGCTGAAGTTCTTCCCCTACATCTTCACGCTCTTCTGCTTCATCGTCTTCTCGAACTTCCTCGGGCTGATCCCCGGCGCGCTGACGACGACGAGCCACATCGCGGTCACCGCCTTCATGGCGGTCGCGGTCTTCCTGACCGTCACGCTCGTCGGCTTCGTCAAGAACGGGGCAGGGTTCCTCGGCCTCTTCTGGGTCTCCTCGGCGCCGCTTGCGCTCCGTCCGGTGCTGGCGCTGATCGAGGTCATCTCCTACTTCGTGCGCCCGGTCAGCCACTCCATCCGACTTGCCGGCAACATGATGGCCGGTCACGCGGTGATCAAGGTCTTCGCCGCCTTCGCGCCGCTCGTCCTCATCTCGGGCATCGGCATCGCGGTGACGCCGCTGTCGATCCTGGCGATAGTGGCGATGTACGCGCTCGAAATCCTCGTGGCCTTCATCCAGGCCTATGTCTTCACCATCCTGACCTGCGTCTACCTCAAGGATGCGCTGCATCCGCACCACTGACGCCGGTCTTCCACGAACCTGCAAATCCAACCGTAAGGAGATCAACATGGAAATCGCAGCAGCAGCGGCTCTCGGCAAATTCATCGGTGCGGGCCTCGCCTGCATCGGCATGGGCGGGTCCGCCATGGGGGTGGGCAACGTCGCGGGCAACTTCCTCGCCGGCGCGCTCCGCAACCCCTCGGCCGCGGCCGGCCAGACCGCCACGCTCTTCATCGGCATCGCCTTCGCCGAAGCGCTCGGGATCTTCTCGTTCCTCGTCGCGCTCCTGCTGATGTTCGCCGTCTGAGCCTTCCCTGACCATCCTTACGGCCGGACGGGGGCAGGGCTTGCGCCCGTCCGGGTTGTAATCAAGGTTTCGAGGGGGCCGAGATGGCAAACACGACAACAGAGGCCGCCGGGGCGGTGACCGAGGCGACCGGCCATGCCGCGGAGGCGGCGGGGCACGCCGCGCAATCCGCCGGGATGCCGCAACTCGATTTCTCGACCTTCGGCAACCAGATATTCTGGCTCGCCGTCGCGCTCGCGCTGATCTATTTCGTGCTGACGCGCGTGGCGCTGCCGCGGATCGGCGGCATCCTCGCCGACCGTCAGGGCAAGATCACCAGCGACATCGCCGCGGCCGAGGAGCTGAAGTTGAAGGCCGAGGCGGCCGAGAAGGCCTATAACCAGGCGCTGATCGACGCGCGGGCCGAGGCGAACAAGATCGTCGCCGAGGCGCGGGCCGAGATCCAGAAGGATCTCGACAAGGCCACAGCCAAGGCCGATGCGGAAATCGCCGCCAAGGCGGCCGAAAGCGCGAAGCGGATCGAGGAGATCCGCGCCGGCGCGGCCGAGAACGTCGCGGTCGTGGCGAAGGACACCGCCGAGGCGATCGTCGCTGCGCTGGGCGGCAAGGCGGACGTGGGCGCCGTCGCCGACGCGGTGGCGAGCAGGCTGAAGGGGTGATGCGATGAACCGGATTCTGCTTTCGACGCTGCCCGTCCTCGTGGCAAGCCCGGCCTTTGCGGCCGGCGGTCCCTTCTTCTCGCTGCGCAACACGAACTTCGTCGTGCTGCTGGCCTTCCTCATCTTCGTCGGCGTGCTCGTCTACTTCAAGGTGCCGGCGCTGATCGGCGGGCTTCTCGACAAGCGCGCCGCGGGGATCAAGTCGGAACTCGACCAGGCGCGTGCGCTGCATGACGAGGCGCGGTCGATCCTCGCCTCCTACGAGCGCAAGCAGAAGGAAGTGCAGGAGCAGGCCGACCGCATCGTCGAGACCGCGAAGCGCGAGGCGCTGGCCGCGGCCGAACAGGCGAAGGCCGATCTCAAGGCTGCGATCAAGCGGCGGCTTGCGGCTGCCGAGGACCAGATCGCCTCGGCCGAGGCGTCGGCCGTGCGCGAGGTGCGCGACCGCGCGGTGAGCGTGGCGGTGGCCGCCGCGGGCGATCTCATCGCGGCGAAGATGTCCGCAGCCGAGAAGAACAAGCTGATCGAGGCGTCGATCGGCGAGGTCGAGACGCGGCTGCACTGAGCCGGCGCAGATAAGGGAAAGGCCCGGCGAGGCGCCGGGCCTTTGTCGTTTCCGAAAGCGCGGCCCGGCCGCGAGGGGCCCGGCGCGGCGCCCCCCCGGTTCAGCCGCGCAGCTTCTTCAGGACGAGGCCGACGACGACCTGCACGATGAGGCCGGCGACGCCACCGCCGACGAGGTTCCCCGCGATTGCGGCGATGTCGGTGCCGCTGCCGAGAAGCCCGCCGACGAGCTGGCCGCCGCCGATGCCGCCGAGCGCACCGGCGATCAGGTTGCCGATGTTGCCCATGTCGGCGTCCTTGACGACCTTGCCGCCGCCGAGTCCGCCGATCGCCCCGCCGATCAGCTGGGAAAGGATCTGTTCCATCGCACTGTCCCACCTCTGTTGCGCGGGCGAAGACCACCCGCGCCTGAAGCCTCTCGTGCCGGGGCATGGGCTGTCAAGCCGACGATGGCGGCGCTGACGCGGCGGCAGCGAGGTTCCGGCCTCAGCCGCGCGCGTCCTCCTGGGCGATCCTGAGGCGCGCGACGGCCTCGTTGCGCTGGGTCCGGCGGTCGTCGTCGAGGGCGCGGGCCACGAAGTCGAGGTGGTTCTCGACCGCCGCCCGCGCGCCGGCCGGATCGCGTGCAAGGAGCGCGTCGCGGATCGCGCGATGCTGGTCGAGGAGCGTGCCGCGCGTGGTCTTCTGGCGGAACACGACCTGTCGGTTGTAGAACACGCCCTGCCGCAAGAGGTCGAAGATCGACCGCATCATGTGCAGCATGATCACGTTGTGGCTGGCCTCGATGATCGCCATGTGGAACTCGGCGTCCAGCCGCGCCTCGTCGGCAGGGTCGCGCTTCTGGTGGGCGGCCTCCATCTTGGCAAAGATGGTGTCGATCACCGTCAGGTCGGTGTCCGAGGCGCGCCGCGCCGCCCGTTCGGCGGCCAGCGCCTCGAGATCGCGGCGGAAGGCGAGGTAGTCGTTCACCGCCTCGTCGTGCCGCTCGAAGAGCCGCACCAGCGCGGGCGAGAAGGCCGAGCCCAGCACTTCGGCCACGTAGATTCCGGCACCGGCGCGGGTGGTGAGGAGCCCGGCCAGCTGCAGCTCGGCGACGGCTTCCCGCAGGCTCGGGCGCGAGACGCCGAGCCGCTCGGCGAGGTCGCGTTCCGAGGGCAGCCGCTCGCCCGGGCGCAGGATGCCGCGCAAGATCAGCCCCTCGATCTGGCGCACGACGCTTTGCGACAGTTTCTCCGGCTCGACCTTCTGGAAGGGCATCGCGTTCTCCGAAAATTGGTCAGATCATATGACCACTCGCGCCGCGCGACAACGAAAAAGGCCGGGCCATCGGCCCGGCCTCGCGCTTGTTCCGAACCCCTCAGCCTTGCGGGATGATCAGGATCTCCACCCGGCGGTTCTGGGCGCGGCCCTCGGGGGTCAGGTTCGAGGCGACCGGCAGGTCCTCGCCCCGGCCATAGGCGACGATGCGCCCGCCCGAAACGCCCGCGCCGCGCAGGATCGCCGCCACGGCCATGGCCCGGCGCTGCGACAGGTCCTGGTTGTAGGCAGCCGAGCCGGTGTTGTCGGTGTGGCCGACGATCTCCACCCGCGTGTTCGGGTAGCGGTTGAGGTTGTCGGCGACCGCGTAGAGGTCGTTCTGGATCGAGCCCTGCACCGTCGCGCTGTCGGTGGCGAAGAGGATGCCTTCCGGCATGACCACGCGGAGCTGGTTGCCTTCGTTGATGATGCGGATGCGGCTGTCGCTGATCTCGGCCTGCAACTCGCGCGCCTGGCGGTCGAGGTTGGAGCCGACGACCCCGCCGGCGAGGCCGCCGATCGCGGCGCCGACCACGGCGCGGTCGAGCTTGTCCTTGCCGCCCTCGCCGGTGAGGATGCCGGCGAGCGCGCCGATCCCGGCACCCGTCAGCGCGCCTTCCTTGGTGCGCTGGTTCGGGTCGGCCGAATACTGGTCGACCGGGGTGCAGGCGGCCAGAAGAACGGCCACAACGGCACCGCCGAGAAGGCTCTTGGAAAGTCGCATGGAAGCTGCTCCGCTTGTTGTTTGGCGTCTGATCGGAGATTAGCCGCTGTTAGGCAATAACGCCCGACCGGAATAGCGGTTCCGGCAACAATCCGCGCATCCTGCGGCGCGCCTCAGCCGGCCTCGGCGCGGGCCGATTCCCAGGCGAGCATGGCGCGTTTCACCGGCAGTCCCCAGTGATATCCGCCGAGCCCGCCGGTCTTGCGGATCGCCCGGTGGCAGGGGATGAGCCAGCTGACCGGATTGCGGCCGATGGCGGTTCCGACGGCGCGCACCGCCTGCGGATAGCCGGCCCGCCGGGCGATGTCGGTATAGGTCGCGACATGGCCCGGAGGAATGGCGATCAGCGCTTCCCAGACCTTGATCTGGAACGGAGCGCCGATGGCGAGGACCGGTGCCGGCTCGCTTGCCGCGCCGAAGGCCGCGAGCACCCAGGAGCGGAGCGCCATCGGGTCCTCGACGAAGCACGCCTTCGGCCAGCGGCCGCGCAGGTCGGCCATGGCGGCTTCCGCGCCCGTTTCGCCGGCGAAGGCGAGGCCGGAGATGCCGCGATCCGTGCCCATGACGAGCGCGGGGCCGAAGGGGCTTTCGAACCATCCCCAGCGCATCGTCAGCCCCTCCGCGCCCTTGGCGAACTCGCCCGGGCTCATCGCCTCCCAGCGGATGAAGAGGTCGTGGAGCCGACCGGTGCCCGAAAGCCCCGCCTCGTCGGCGGCGTCGAGAAGCGTGCGGCGTTCGGTCAGCAGGCGCTTGGCGTGGTCGAGCGTCAGGTACTGCTGGTAGCGCTTGGGGCTGACGCCGACCCAGCGGGTGAAGACGCGCTGGAAATGCGCCGGGCTCATCGAAAGCCGCTCGGCGAGGTCGTCGAGCGCGAGGGGGGCGCCGCCGGCATCGTCGATGGTCTTCAGCGCGCGGGCGATGACGGCGTAGTGGTAGCGGTCTTCGGGGCTCTGGTCGGTGGGCATGGCGGTCTCCTTGTGCAAGAGACTAGGCCAGCCCGGACCGCGGCGCGACCCGGATGTTGCGCTTTGTTCAGGCGGCCTCGGGCGGCGGCCGGATCGCCGTCGGTGGCAGCGAGAGATCCGGCGGCACGATCCGCGGCCGGAGTGCGGCCTGCGGCTCGGCAAGCAGCCGGTCGGCCCAGCCGAGGGCGCGGGAGGGAAAGACCCGGAAGGCGGCCAGCGGCGGCAGGCTCTCGATCCAGGCGCCTTCGGCGAGGATCAGCTCGTGCGTGGCGAGGAGGAGGTGGACGAAGCCGCCGGACGGGCGGCCGGACTGCACCATGCCGAGCGCGGCGGCAGGCGCCAGCGCCTCGGCGGTGCCGAGGAGGGGAAGGAGCGCGCCGGCATCGACGAGAAGCGCGTGGCCGGGCGCGAGCCGCAGCATGCGGCAGGGCAGTCCGGGGC
>NZ_WBUS01000024.1 GCF_008933605.1 Albidovulum sp. | reverse complement strand
CGTCGGGTGTTGTCGCGGCGGCCAGCGCCAGCGCCGTTTCGGGCTGCGGCGTGGCAGTCTGCGCGAAGACCGGGACTGCGGGCTCGGGCGCAGCATCCGGCGACGGTTCGCCGGTCGCGATGGCCGCGTCTGCCGGCGCCGCTGTTTCTTCCGACGCTGGCGCCTCGGCGAGCGCAAGCGCCTGTGCCTCGGCAAGGGCGGCCGCGATGTCGTCCTGCATTGCCAGGAGCAGTTCCTCGGCCGGTGCCTCGGCGGGCTCCCCGGTGGCGGGCAGCGGCCGTGTGCGGGGCCGCGGGCTCTGCGCGACGGCGACCTTGAGGCGGAGCGTCTTGCCGGCGGGCACCGCATCGGGGGCCGTCGTCACCGCGCGGGCGATCGCTTCGGCAAGGGCATCGTCCTCGCCCGTCGTGTCCTCGACGAGAAGCTCCGGCTCTTCCGTCCCGGTGTAGGTGGGCCGCGCGGGCTTCTGCACCGAGGCGCGGTTCGGCGCCTTGCCGAAGCCCATGTCGAGCAGTTGCGCCGCGCGTGCGTTGCGGTCTGCCGTGGACTTGCCGCCGAAGACGGTGGCGATGACGTGCTTGTTGCCCCGGTGCGCCGAGGCCACGAGGTTGAAGCCCGCAGCCTGGGTGTAGCCCGTCTTGATTCCGTCGGCACCCTTGTAGGCGGCAAGGAAGCGGCGGTTCGTCGAGGCGACCTGGGCAACCCCTGCATCGGCCGAGGTGCGCGAGAAGATGTTGTAGTACTGCGGGTAGTCGTAGAAGAGGTGCCGCCCGAGGATCGTCATGTCGTGCGCCGTGGAGAGATGTCCCTTGGCGGTCAGCCCGTTGGCATTGACGAAGCTCGAGCGCGTCATGCCGAGTGCCTTGGCGGTGCGGTTCATGCGCTTGGCAAAGGCCGGCTCCGACCCCTCGATCGCCTCGCCGATGGCGGTGGCGGCGTCATTGGCGGACTTGATCGCCGCGGCGCGGATCAGGTAGCGCAGCGCGATCGTCTGCCCGGCCTTGAGCCCGAGCCGGGACGGCGGCTGGGCGGCGGCGTGCTTGGAGATCGTCACCTTGCTGTCGAGCGTGATCTCGCCGCGCTCGATCGCCTCGAAGGCGATGTAGAGCGTCATCATCTTGGTGAGCGAGGCGGGATGAAGCCGGGTGTCGGCGTTTTCCTGATGCAGCACCTCGCCGGTGCGAACGTCGATCACGTAGTCGGCGTAGGGCGCGGCCAAGGCCGCGAGCGGCACGAGGATCCATGCCAGAGCGAACGCCAAGAAGAGTCGCGTGCGGGGTACGCACTGCCCGGGACAGACGAACACCTGTCTCACCTATGTCCTGCCTCGCGCCCCGGTCATTGTCGCCGGAGCTTTGTGATTTGCGCCACGATAGCACAGGGCTTGCGCGGCGAAAACACCTGAAATTCAATGTCTTTGTTGCCGAAGCTGAGACAGATGTAGCGGCCTATCGGGAAGCGCGGGCAGATGTTGCGGCCCCGGCGGCGCAGCACACAAGATCGGCTCAGGCACCGTTCTCGATCCGCTCGACCAGCGCGGGAAGCGCGCCGAGGTCGACAAGCCTGTGGAAGCGGCCGTGCCCTTCCGGCGGAGCGACCTCCTCGAGCGCCCAGGTCAGGTCGTGCGGCACATGGACGCCGAAGCCGCCGACCTCCAGCACCGGAATTACATCGGATTTCAGCGAGTTGCCGGCCATCAGCACGGATTCCGGCGCAAACCCGCGGCGGGCGAAGATCGCGGCATAGACCGGCGCGGACTTGTCGGACACGATCTCCACCCCGGCGAAGAGGTCGCCAAGGCCCGACTGGGCAAGCTTGCGTTCCTGATCGAGAAGGTCGCCCTTGGTGATGAGCAGGAGCGGATGGCTCTCTGCCAGCCGCTCGACCGCCGCGCGGGCCTGGGGCAGAAGCTCGATCGGATGGGCCAGCATCTCCTGTCCGGCCGCGACGATCTCGCGGATGACGCGTGCCGGCACCCGGTCCCCGGTGACGTCGAGCGCGGTCTCGATCATCGAGAGCATGAAGCCCTTGATCCCGAAGCCGTAGTGCCCGAGGTTGCGCCGCTCCGCCGCGAGCAGGCGCTCCTCCAGATGGTCGCGCGGCGCGACATCGGCGAGAAGGGCGGCAAAGCGATCCTGCGTCAGGCGGAAGAAGCGCTCGTTCTGCCAGAGCGTGTCGTCGGCGTCGAAGGCGATTGCGTCGAGTGCGGGCATGGGATCTCCCCGGGAGGCGTAGTCTGGCGCGGCGCGCGGGCGCGGGGAAGCGCCCCTGCCGCGGAACCCTTTTCTCGCCCTATTACTCGATTATATTGGGGATCGAACCCCTTGTCCGCGAATCCCCCGAGGAGGGAGCCCTTGGCGCCGAGCCCCGTCACATTGTCGGACCGCAAGGAGGGCCGTGAGCACGAGACCTCGGTCATCACCAAGACGCGGCCGAAGACGCAGCGCCCGCCGCTCTACAAGGTGCTCCTCCTGAACGACGACTACACGCCGATGGAGTTCGTCGTCCATGTGCTCGAACGGTTCTTCGGAATGACCCACGCGCAGGCGTTCGAGATCATGCTGACCGTGCACAAGAAGGGGCTTGCCGTCGTCGGTGTCTTTTCCTTCGAGGTGGCCGAGACGAAGGTGGCGCAGGTGATGGACTTCTCGCGCCGCCACCAGCACCCGCTGCAATGCACGATGGAAAAGGAATAGGGGTACGGCCCCGATCCCGATGACAAATCCCAGGCTTGCCCTCGCGCTCATGGCCGCCGACGCGCTGCCCGCCGCGGGGCGCGTTCTCGTCATCGGCGGCAGTCCCGGCCTGTCGGACCTCCCGAAGGAGCGGACGGTCGTCGTGCAGGCGTTCCGCCCCGACCACGATACGCTTGCCGCCCAGGGCTGGACGGTCGTCCCGGACCTTGCGGCCGCGGCCGGCGATTTCGCCGCGGCAGTCGTGTTCCTGCCGCGGTCGCGGGCCGCGGCGCGGGCGGCGGTAGCCGAGGCCGCGCGGCGCGTGGCTGCGGGAGGACCGGTCTGGATCGACGGGCAGAAGACGGACGGCATCGACCCGATGCTGAAGGACCTGCGCGCCCGCACCGCCGTCTCGGCGCCGGTCGCCAAGGCGCATGGCAAGATCTTCCGCTTCGACGCGGGCACGTCCTTCGACGACTGGCGCGCCGCCGACATTTCCCCCGCGCCCGGCTTCGTGACGCGGCCGGGCGTCTTTTCCGCCGAGAAGGTCGACCCTGGCTCGGTCCTTCTCGCGGCGGCCCTGCCGGAGCGGATGCCGGCGCGGGTGGCAGATCTCGGCGCCGGCTGGGGCTGGCTCTCGGCGCAGGTCCTGACGCGGCACGGCGTGGCGGAACTGCACTTGGTCGAGGCCGACCATGCCGCGCTCGCCTGCGCTCGCCGCAACATCGCCGACCCGCGCGCGCGGTTCCACTGGGCGGATGCGACCCGGTTCCGGCCCGAGGCGCGGCTTGACGCCGTGGTGACGAACCCGCCCTTCCATGCCGGCCGGGCGGCTGACCCCGCGCTCGGCGCCGCATTCATCGCGGCCGCCGCGGGTATGCTGGCCCCGGCGGGCCGGCTCTGGATGGTCGCCAACCGGCACCTGCCATACGAGGCTGTGCTGGCGCGCCATTTCCACGAGGTCGCGGAGATCGGCGGCGACGGCGCCTTCAAGCTTTTCGCCGCGGCACGGCCCGCCGCGCGGCCCTTGGCGGCTGCTGCCCCTGCGCCTCGCCGGCGCCGGTGATCTCGGCTAACCTCGCGCGGCAGAATCACGGAGCGCGGAGAGCCCATGTCCCTGTCCATTGCCGGCAAGAGCGCCATCGTCACCGGGGCCGCCAAAGGCATCGGCCTTGCCATCGCCCGCCATTTCGTGAACCGGGGCGCAAGGGTCATGTTCGCCGATGCCGACGAGGCGCGGCTGGCCGAGGAAGTTGCCTCGATCGCGGCCGAGGACGGACCGGCGCGCTACTTCGCCGGCGACCTCAGCCAGAAGCTCACCCTCGCCAACCTCCTGTCGGCCACGGTGGACGCCTTCGAGCGGGTGGACATCCTCGTGAATGCGCAGCGCACCGTCCTGCTGACCGAGGACGCGCTGAACCCCGACGATCCCTCGATCGAGGCCACGCTGCGGCAAAACCTCCTTCCGGCCCTGAAACTGAGCCAGATGGCTGCGCGCCGGATGATCGCGCAGGCCGAGCGCGACGAGCAGACCGAGGGCCCGGTGGGCGCGATCATCAACGTCTCGACGCTGGCCGCGCGGCGGGCGCAACCCGGCCTGCTGGCCTATTCGCTTGCCGGTGCAGCGCTCGACCAGGCGACGCGGTCGCTCGCCGTCGTGCTCGCGCCCGAGCGCATCCGGGTGAACGGTATCGGAATCGCAAGCGTGATGAGCGCGAGTCTGCAGGCGACGCTGAAGGACAAGCCCGACTGGAGCGACTCCGTCGTGGCGGGGACGCCGCTTGGCCGCATCGCGACGCCGACGGAGGTGGCGGATGTGGCGCAGTTCCTCGCCTCGGACGGGGCGGGTTTCGTGACCGGCCAGATCCTCGGCGTCGACGGCGGGCGCAGCGTGGTCGATCCCGTCTCGGTTCCGGCCTACTGAAGGGTCAGCCCGAATAGCGCGCCTTGCACGCTTCTATGTGGTCGAGCGCGCGCGGCACCGCCGCCGCGCGCCGGTTCAGAAGGAGTGCCATGCGCCGGTTTTCGGACGCCGGGTCGATGGTCTTCGGCGTCTCCACGATCTTGGTTTCGGTGTAAAGGCAACTGCCGCCCCCGTCGCCGCAGCGCCGACGTTCGAGATAGGGCACCGTCTGGCGGTCGATCCCGTAGCCACGGGCTAGCCCGGCCTCGGTTTCGGCAATGAGCCGGTCGAGCGTGCGCACCTCGGACACGGCCGCGCGCATGCACTGGTCGCGCCCGGCACCGGCGCAGGCGCCCAGCACCAGGGACGCGAGGACAACCAGGCAGGCGCGTGCTCTCATTCGGGGAATTGAGCCTTGCAGGCCGCGATGGCGGGCTCCGCCTGCGCGAGGAGTGCCTTGCGCCGGGCGAGGAGCCCGTCGAGCTTGCGCTGCTCGGCCGCCGGGTCGATGGCCACCGGCTCCTTCACCGTATCCCAGACCGGCTCGAAACACATCCTTCGCGGGGTGCCGGCAACCCAGTCGTCACAGATCTGCCATTCGTGGTGCATGACCTCGCGGCGTTCGTAGCCATAGCCCCGGGCAAGCGTCGCCTGCTGTTCGGCGATGAGCCGGTCGAGCGTGCGAAGTTCGCGCGTGGCGTTGCGGATGCACTGTTCCTGCGGCGTTCCGCAGGCGGCGAGGCCGGCGACGAGGAGAAGAAGGGCGGCGGTGCGGTGCATGGGAAACCTCGGGGGCAAGGTCAGCGGGCGGGGCAGGCGGCGACGGCGGCGGCGATCTGCGCCTCGAGCCGTTCGCGCCGGGCCAGAAGGGCGTCGAGCGTGCGGGTCGCCGCCGCGGTGTCGAGCGCCTCGGTGCGGGTGCGCGTTCCCGGATCGGTGCAGAAGCTGACGCCCACGTGCGACCGCGCGCTGCCGAGGCAGAGGTTCACGGCCGAGCCTGTCGGCACTTCAACGGTGCGGTAGCCGCGCTCGATTTCGGCGCGCGTCTGGGCGATCAGTCCGTCGATGGTCTTCAGTTCGCGCGTCTCGGCCGGCGCGCAACGGGTCGCCGGGTCGGTCGCACAGGCCGCCAGGACGGCGGCGAAGGTCAGGAGGGCGGGGATGCGGGGCATGGACATGGACGACTCGGCACCGGGAATGGGACGGCCAGTCTAGCGCGCCGCACGCCTCTGCCAAACCCCCGCACCGAAATGTCGCAGTTCAGGCGGGGTTCTGGCGGCGCGCGCGCGAAGCTGCTAGGCGGAGGGGGGCGATCCAAACGGGGGAAAGCGGTCATGCCAGAGGAGTTCGAAAGCCGGAAAGCCCGCGCCGCGACCTGGTTTCGCGCGCTGCGCGACGAGATCGTCGCGGCTTTCGAGGCGCTGGAGGATGCCGCCCCGCCGCGGGAGGACGACGCCGGACCGGGCCGGTTCGAGGTGACGGAGACCCGCCGCGCACAGGAGGGCGGGGGAGATGCCGGCGGCGGGCTCATGAGCGTGATGCGCGGGGGCCGCGCCTTCGAGAAGGTGGGTGTCAACGTCTCCACCGTCCACGGCATGCTCGGGGCGCGGGCGCAGGCCGCGATGGCCGCGCGCGGTGTGGCGGGCATGGCCGAGGATCCGCGGTTCTGGGCCTCCGGCATCAGTCTTGTCGCCCACATGCAAAACCCCCATGTGCCGGCTGTGCACATGAACACGCGGATGTTCTGGACGCCGCATGCCTGGTGGTTCGGTGGCGGCGCCGACCTCAATCCCTGCATCGAGTACTGCGAAGACACCCTGCATTTCCACGCCACTCTGGAAGCGGCCTGCGATGCACATGACCCCGGTTACTATCCTCGCTTCAAGTCCTGGGCCGACGAGTACTTCTTCGTCCCGCACCGGGGCCGCGCGCGGGGCGTCGGCGGAATCTTCTACGACGACCTGAACACCGGCGACTGGGTGGCGGATTTCGCCTTCACCCAGAGCGTGGGCCGCGCCTTCCTGTCGGCCTTCGTGCCGCTGGTCGAACGGCGGATCGGCACGCCCTTCGCCGCGGCCGAGCGCGACATCCAGCTTGTGCACCGCGGGCTATATGCCGAATACAACCTCGTTTACGACCGCGGCACGAAGTTCGGGCTGGAGACCGGGCACGACGCGAACGCGGTTCTGATGAGCCTGCCACCCCTGGCCAAGTGGGTCTGACGACGAAGGAGAGACGGCGATGACGCCTTCGCAATGCAGCACCATGGCAGAGCTCCGCGCCGAGATCGACCGCATCGACGCGCGCCTCGTGGCGCTTCTGGCCGAACGCGCGGCCTACATCGACCGGGCGGCGGAACTGAAGCCGGCGCTCGGCCTGCCGGCGCGGATCGACGACCGGGTGGAAGAAGTCGTCGGAAAGGTCCGCGCCCGTGCGATCGCCGAGGCGCTCGATCCCGATCTGGCGGAGGCGCTCTGGCGGCGGCTTATCGACTGGTCGATCGCGCGGGAAGAGGCGAAGATCGGTCGCGTATAGGTCACGCGCCCCGGTCCCGGCCGGCGGGGAACGCCATCCGCACCTTCAACCCCGGCGCGTTGTCGAGGAGGTCGAGTTCCGCCCCATGCAGCCGCGCCGTCGCGGCGACGAGCGCGAGGCCAAGCCCGTGGCCCGGGGTCGTCCGGCTGCGCTCTAGGCGGTAGAGGCGCCTCAGCACCTTCTCGCGCTCCTCCTCCGGAATCCCGGGGCCGCGGTCTGCGATCTCGATCACCGGGCGGCCGCCGTCCACAGCCGTGCGCAGGCTGATTGCGGTTCCGTCCGGCGTGTGGCGCAGCGCGTTCTCGATGAGGTTGGCGAGCGCCTGGCCGATCAGGCCCTTGTCGCCCGGGACAGCGAGCGTCGCCGGAGCAAGGTCGAGGGTGAGCGCGCGGCCGGCTTCCTCGGCATCCGGCCCGTAGAGCTCGGCCATGCTCGCCACGAGCGCGTTGAGATCGACGGGCACCGACGGGGGGCGGGTGCCGCCCCCCTCGATCTGGGCGATGCGGAGAAGGCCCTGGAAGACGGCGACGGCGCCCTCGGCCTCAGCCAGCGCGCGGTCCGCCAGTCCCGCCTCGCGGCCGCCGGGGGCGAGCCCTTCGCGCAGGTCGTGGAGGAGTACGGTCATCCGCTGGAGCGGCGTCTTGAGGTCATGGGCGATATCGGCGGAGACCTGCTTCAGCGCCTCCGTCGCGGCCTCCTGGGCCTCGGCCATGCGGTTGATGCGTGCGCCGATCCGGGCAAGGTCGTCGGCCCGGCCCGGCTCCGCCGGGATGCGGGTATCGAGTGCACCCTCGGAGAGCCGTCCGAGTGCCTGCTCGATCCGCTCTACCCGCGCCCGGGCACGGGCGGCGAGTGCCGCGCCGAGGCCGAGCGAGATCAGCACCGTCGGCACCAGGCTAAGGGCGAGGAGCCCCAGGAACGTGCGGCCAAGCTCGCGGATCGGCGTCAGGCTTTCGCCGATGATGAGCACGCCCCCCGCCTTCCGGTCGATCAGCGGCAGGTAGCCGTCGCGGCCGAGCGGGCGGCCCTCCGGCATCGGCCGGATTTCCACCCCGTCGGCGGTGAGCCGCGCGTCGGCGTTGCCGGTCACGCGGCCATCGGGGGCTATGTAGGCGAAGACGCGGTGGGCCGGATCGGCGGCCTCGGCCGCCGCCGTGACCATGACCTCGGCCGCGCCGGGAGAGGCCGCAACGTCGAACCCGGCCATGAGCTGGACGAGGTTGGACCGCATCGCCTCCTCGGCGGAGCTGCGCAGGCTCAGGTATGCGAAACCGAGCGTCACGAGATTGACCACGGCGAAGACGACGACGAGGCCCATCGCCTGCCGCACCGGCGTCGATCCCGCGCTGCGGCTCATCACGCGGAAGACGCGCGGGACCAAGGTCAGTCCTCGATCTTGTAGCCGGCGCCGCGGACGGTGCGGATCAACTCGCGCGCGAAGGGCTTGTCCACCTTGGCGCGGAGCCGGCTGATATGGGTTTCCACGACGTTGGTCTGCGGATCGAAGCTCAGGTCCCAGACGGATTCGAGCAGCATCGTGCGGGTCTGAACCCGCCCCTTGCGCCGCATCAGGTGTTCCAGGAGCGTGAATTCGCGGGGCAGGAGGTCGATGTCCTGTCCCGCCCGCGTCACCTTGCGGGCGATAAGGTCCATCGTCAGGTCACCCGCCTTCAGCACGGTTTCCACCACCGGCTGGGCGGCGCGGCGGCCGAGGACATCGACCCGGGCGGAAAGCTCGCCGAAGGCGAAGGGCTTCACGAGGTAGTCGTCGCCACCGGCCCGCAGGCCCTCGATCCGGTCGTCCACGCCGCCCATCGCGGTGAGGAAGAGCGCCGGTACCGTCACCTTGGCCGAGCGCAGCGCCCGGACCAGCGACAGCCCGTCGAGCCCCGGCAGCATCCGGTCGACGATCAGCACGTCGTAGCCGCCCCGCATCACCTGCGCGAGCGCCTCGCGCCCGTCGGCCAGGTGATCGACGACATGGCCTTCCTCGCGCAGGCCCTTCGCCAGATAGGCTGCCGTCGTCGCGTCGTCTTCGACCAGGAGGAGTTTCATCGTTCGGCCCGTGTTCTCGCTGGCCCCAACATGGGGGTACCGGGGCCTATTGTCACGCAGGTGCTGCGGGGGTGCTGTCGCGCGGATTACATTTCGGTGAGCTTCGCCGAAGGCTCGCGCCGGCGTGAGGAAACTTACGAAATTTCAACCTTGGCGACCGGCGGGTGCAAGGGTGCCACGCCAGATTGGCATCGTCCCCGGCAGCGACCGGTCCGCAATTCCAAGGAGCAGACGATGACAACCTCCACCCGTTCCCGCACCCTCCGCCTGCCGGCCCTCGCGCTCGGCGCGCTCATGGGTGCCACTGCGCTCACCGCGGTCACGCCCGCCTTCACGCCCGCGCCCGCCTATGCCGCAGCGGTCCAGCCGGGCGGCTATGTCGATCTTGTGGAAAAGGTCGCGCCGGCCGTCGTCTTCATCGAGGTCACGAAGGCGGTAGAGCAGCCGGCGATGACCCCTGGCAACATGCCCGAGGGCTTCCCTCTCGACGAGTTCATGCGCCGCTTCGGGATGCCGATGCCGATGCCCGGTGCCCCGCAGGGCCAGGGCGGCGAGATGCGCGGCGTCGGCACCGGCTTCATTGTCTCGGCCGACGGGCAGATCGTGACGAACGCGCATGTCGTCGATGGCGCGGATGCGGTGAAGGTGACCTTGTCGGACGGCCGGACCGTTGACGGCAAGGTGCTGGGAACCGACACCGCGACCGACATCGCCTTGGTGAAGGTCGAGGCGGGCGGCAGCCTGCCCACGGTGGCCTTCGGCGACTCGACCCAACTGAAGGTCGGGCAGGATGTCGTGGCCATCGGCAATCCCTTCGGTCTTGGCAATTCCGTGACCTCGGGCATCGTCTCGGCGCTTGGCCGCGACATCAATTCGGGCCCCTTCGACAACTACATCCAGACCGACGCGGCGATCAACAAGGGTAACTCCGGCGGCCCGCTCTTCAACACCGATGGCGAGGTCGTCGGCATCAACACCGCGATCTTCTCGCCCACGGGCGGCTCGGTCGGCATCGGTTTCGCCGTGCCCTCGGAGACGGCGGAGAAGGTCGTCGCGGCGCTCGCCAAGGACGGCACGGTGGAGCGCGGCTTCCTCGGCGTGCAGATCCAGCCGGTCACGGACGACATCGCCGCCGCGCTCGGCTTTGACAAGGCCAAGGGCGTTCTGGTGTCGGACGTGACGGCCGATACCCCGGCGGCCAAGGCCGGAATCACGCGCGGCGACATCGTCGTCAGCGTGGACGGGACCGAGGTGAACTCGCCCCGCGACCTCACCCGGATGATCGCGACCGACGCGCCAGGCGCGACGGTGAAGCTCGGTCTGCTTCGTGCGGGCAAGCCGGTGGATGCCACCGTGACGCTCGCCTCGCGTCCCGAGCAGCCGGCCTGATCTTCCCTTCGTCAGGCCAGGCGCGGGCGCCCCGGTCCAGGGCGCCCGTTTCCGTCCGCCAGGTCCGCGCCATGATGAAATCTCATCAGCGCGACGCTTCCCTCGGGCTTGCGAAAAGCGCATTCACCGAGGACGGAAACCGGGGGACGAAAGCCATGCACATCACCGTCACGACCGCGCCCTGCTGCTGGGGCGTCGACGACGTGGCGAACCCCAACCTGCCCGCCTGGACGCGCGTCCTCGACGAGGCGGCGGCGGCCGGCTACGGTGGGCTCGAACTGGGTCCCTACGGCTATGTCCCCCTCGATCTGCCCGTTGTGACCGAGGCCCTGACGACGCGCGGCCTCTACATTGTCGCCGGGACGATCTTCGACGATCTGGTGACGGGGACGCGGCGCGGCGACCTCCTGCGCCAGACCCGCGAGATCTGCGCGCTGATCACCCGCCTGCCCAGGCCGCCCCTGGCCGACGGGCAGCGTCACCCGGCGCCCTACCTGACGGTCATGGACTGGGGCCATGACGAACGCGACTTTGCCGCCGGCCACCCCGACCGCGCGCCGCGCCTTGCGGCGGAGGCCTGGGACGGCATGATGGCCACGATCCGCGCCATCGCCGAGACGGCGCGCGACGAGTTCGGCGTGCGCGCCGTCGTCCACCCGCACGCGGGCGGCTATATCGAGTTCCGGGACGAGATCGACCGGCTTGCCGCCGAGATTCCGGCCGAAGTGGCGGGCTTCTGCATCGACACCGGCCACAGCTATTACGCCGGAATGGACCCGCTCGACGCGCTCGGGCGCTACTGGGACCGGATCGACTACATCCATTTCAAGGACATCGACCGTGCCGTTTTCGACCGCGTGATGAGCGAGCGCATCCGCTTTTTCGAGGCCTGCGCCAAAGGAGTCATGTGCCCGATCGGCCGCGGTGTCATCGACTATCCGGCGATCCGCGCCTTTCTCTCCGAACGGGGCTATGGCGGTTTCATCACGGTGGAGCAGGAGCGCGATCCGCGGAACGCCGGCGGCTCGCTCGCCGATGTGAAGGCAAGCCGGGACTACCTGAAAGGCGTCGGATTCTGAGGGAGGCAAGGCCATGATCGACGGAACCAGAAAGACGATACGCGCGCTGCGCTGGGGCATGGTCGGCGGCGGTCGGGGCAGCCAGATCGGCTATATCCACCGTTCGGCCGCGCTCAGGGACCGGTATTTCGACCTGAAAGCGGGGGCGCTCGATCTCGACGCCGCACGGGGCGCTGCCTTCGCGGCCGATCTCGGCGTGGAGCGGGACCGTACCTATCCCGACTGGCGCGCAATGATCGCGGCCGAGGCGGCGCGGGAGGACGGGATCGAGGTCATCACCGTGGCCACGCCCAACAACACGCATTACGAGATTTCGAAGGCCGCACTTCAGGCCGGGATGCATGTCATCTGCGAAAAGCCCCTGTGCTTCACCACCGCCGAGGCTAAGGAGCTTCAGGCGCTTGCGAAGGCCAGGGGCCGGGTGATCGGCGTGACCTACGGCTATTCCTGCTATCAGACGATCGAGGAGGCGCGCGCGCTTGTCGCGTCGGGCGCGCTGGGCAAGGTGCGGCTGGTGAACCTCCAGTTCGCCCACGGCTTCCATTCCGCCCCGGTGGAAGAGGAGAACCCGGCGATCAAGTGGCGGGTGGACCCGAAATTCGCCGGTCCGTCCTACGTCCTCGGCGATCTTGCCACCCATCCGCTTTACCTGTCCGAGGTGATCTGCCCCGACCTGAGGATCAGGCGGCTGATGTGCGCGCGCCAAAGCTTCGTCGCCTCGCGCGCGCCCCTGGAAGACAACGCGGTGACGCTGATGGAATACGAGGGCGGCGCCTTCGGCACGGTCTGGACCTCGGCCGTCAACGCCGGGGCGATGCATAGCCAGAAGGTGCGGATCGTCGGCGAGAAGGCGTCCATCGAGTGGTGGGACGAGTTCCCGAACCAGCTTCGCTACGAGGTGCAGGGCGAACCGCCGCGCATTCTCGACCGCGGCATGGACTATCTGAACCCTGCCGCGCGCGCCGACGACCGGATCGGCGGAGGACACCCGGAAGGGCTCTTCGAAAGCTGGGCGACGATGTACGAACGCTTCGCCCGCGCCATCGAGGCCGCGAACGAGGGTCGCGCCCCGGACCCCGCCCTGCGCTACCCCGACGCGGCGGCGGGCGTCGCGGGCGTGCGCTGGGTGGAGAACTGCGTGCGCTCGGCCGATGCGGGCGGCATCTGGGTGGACTACGCCTGACCGGATCAGGGCATCCAGTCGGGCGTGAGCGTGACGGGTCGTCCCGTTCGGATCGAGGCAATCGCGGCCTCCGCCAGGCGTTGCGCCTCCAGCCCGTCGCGGATCGTGGCCAGGGGCGGGGTCCCCTCGCGGATCAGAACGGCGAAGGCTTCCATCTCGGCCCGGTAGGCCTCGGCGAAGCGGCTGATGAAATAGTCCATCGGCCGCGCCGTCCGCGCACCCTCCGGCCCCCCTATGCGGACATCGTTCGAAGGGCGGTTGTCGACGAAGAGCACCTCGCGCGCGCAATGCGCCTCAAGCCGCTGGTCGTAGCCGAGCGGGCTGCGCCGGCTGTTGGCCATCTGCACCATCCGGCCCGAGGCGGAAACCATGATGACCATCAGGCTGTCGATGTCGCCCTCGGCGGCGATGCCTACGTCGAAGAGCGCGCCGCCGATGGCATGGACCGTGGCGATTTCCTCACCCAGGATGTAGCGCGCCTGGTCGAAGTCGTGGATCGCCTGATCCCGCAGCATGCCGCCCGACCGGGCGACATAGGCGCGGGGCGGCGGCGAGGGGTCGCGCGTCTGCATCAGCAGTTGTTCGAGCGGCCCCGCGACGCCCGAGGCGATCCGCTCGCGCACGGCGCGGAAGTTCGGATCGTAGCGCCGCTGGAAGCCGAGCATGCAGGTGATGCCCGCGGCCTCCACCGCCTGCGTGACGCGGGCGACGGTGGGGAAATCGAGGCTCACCGGCTTTTCGCAGAAGACGGCGAGCCCGCGTTCGGCGGCGGCCAGAAGAAGGTCGCTGTGGCTGTCGGTCGACGACGCGATGACGATGCCGTCGATGTCCGCGTCGGCCAGCGCCTCGGCCGCGGAACTGACGCGCGCGCGGGTCTCGCGGGCGAGGGCAGCCGGGTCGGTGCCGGGATCGACGAGATGGGCGACCTCCACCCCCGGAAGGGCCGTGGCGTTGCGGGCGTGCACGGCGCCGATGCGCCCCGCGCCGAAGATGGCGAGCCGTATGGTCATGTCAGCTCCTCCCTGATCTCGTCCACGGCGACCCAGCGCCGTTCCTCCACCGATTTCAGCATCGCGTCGATGACGCAGGCGGCCTCGTATCCGGCGGCGAAGTCGGGCCAGAGCGGTGCGCCCGTCTCGATGGCGCGGATCAGCGCGGCCATCTCGCTGACGATCATGTCGTTGTAGCCGTAGCCATGCCCCGCGCCGACGCAGAAGCGGCCGTAGTCGCCATGCCCCGGCTGGGTCAGAAGCCGGCGGAACCCCCGCCGTCCCGCCCGGTCGCGCGCGTCGTAGTAGTGCAGCTCGCCCAGCCGTTCCTGGTCGAAGAAGACCGACCCTTTCGTGCCGGTCAACTCGTAGGTTAGCCCCATCTTGCGCCCGGCCTGCACCCGCGAGCCGTGGAGGTTGCCCATGACACCCGAGGCGAAGCGGCAGAGCATGTTGCCCTGATCGTCGTTCTCCACCTGTCGCGGACCGCCGGGGCCGGGGCGTGTGGGATGGATGATCTGCGTGTCCGCCACCACCTCGGCGATCGGTCCGCAGAGGAACTGCGCGAGGTTGACGAGGTGCGAGGCGACATCGCCCATCGCGCCCGCCCGTCCTGCCTGGGCGGCCTCCAGCCGCCAGCTGTGTGGGGCCTCGGGGTCCATCAGGAAGTCTTCGTTGTGGGTGCCGGAAAAGCGGATGACCTCGCCCAGCTCGCCGCCCGCGATCATCTCGCGCGCAAGCTGCGTCGCGGGCGTCTGGATGTAGTTGAAGCCGACCATCGTGCGGAGCCCCGACCGCGCCGCAGCGCGCGCCATCATGGCCGCCTCCGGCGCCGTGGCGGCAAGCGGCTTTTCGCAGATCACAGGCTTGCCCGCCGCCAGCGCGGCGAGCGCCATGTCCTTGTGCAGGGGCGTGGGCGTCGCGATGGCGACGACGTCGACTCCCGGGTCCGCCACCAGCGCACGCCAGTCGCCGGTCGAGCGCGCGAAGCCGAAGCGCCGGGCGTGGTCGGCGGCGCCCGCCTCGCTTGATGTGGCAATCATCTCCCGGCCGATGCGGATGCCGAGTTCGTAGACCGTCGCCACTTCCGACAGCGCGATCGCATAGGCCTTGCCCATGTAACCCGCGCCGATCACGCCGAACCGCAATTCGCCCACCACCCGTTCCTCCGGACCGCGCCTGCAAGCGCCGGCTTTCGCAAGGCTAGGCCGGGGTGTATCAGTCCGCCATCGCGGCGATGATGAGATTTCCTCAAGGAGGCAGGGATGGCGCGGAAGGCGACGGCCCGCGACGTGGCGGAGGCGGCGGGCGTGTCGCCGGCGACGGTGGACCGGGTGCTGAACGGGCGCGGCGGCGTCTCGCCCGAGAAGGAGCGCGCCGTGCTCGACTGGGCGCGGCGGCTGAAGCTCGACCGCGCGCTGTCGCTCAAGGCCGCTAGGACGCTCAGGATAGCTGCGCTGATCCAGCCGCCGGCCAACCCGTTCCATGCCAAGCTCGCCGAGGAGATCGCCCGTGCCGCGCCCGCGCTGGAGATGTTCAACATGCAGGTCCGGGTGATCCACATCACCCCCGCCGCGCCCGCTGAGACCGCAGCGAAGATCCGCGCGGCGATGCGGACCCATGATGCGCTGATCCTGAGCGCGGAGGAGGATGCCGCGATCGCTGCCGCCTGCCGGGCCTTCGCGGCAGGGGGGCCGGTTGTCACGCTTGCCACCGACATCGCGGACTCGGCACGGCTGGGCTATGTCGGCCCGGACAACCGTCGCGCGGGCCGCGTGGCCGGAGACCTCATGGGCCGGTTTCTCGGTCCCGAAGGCGGCGAGGTTCTGATGATCGCCGGCATGCTCGCGATGCGAGGCCAGGCCGAGCGCGCCGAGGGGCTTCGCGACGTCTTCGCCGAGCGCTACCCCGGCTGCCGCCTCGCCGCTCTCGTCGAGAGCCTTGAAGATGGGCGTCGCACCGGATCGCTCGTACGCGAGGCGCTGGCACGCAGGCGCGGACTGCGCGGCATCTACCTCTGCACGGTGGGCGCCCGCGAGGTCGTGGCCGCAGTGAAGGCGGTGGGGTGTTCCGACGTGGTGCTGATCGTGCACGAACTGACGGCGGAACGGCGGGCGCTCCTCAAGGCCGGTTCAATCGACGCGGTGATAGACCAGAACCCCGAGGCCGAGGTGCGCGGCGCAATCGACCTCCTGGCCCATGCCTTCGGCCGGCGCGACGCACCTGCGCCGGCCCATCCGCCGATGATCCAGATCCATACGATCGAGAACTCGTGAGCGGCGGCCATCACGGGGATTGCAATCTTCATGCGGGATTGATGATATGTTGCATCATTCCCTGATGAGGTTCCTGTCATGGCCCGCGTCACGATCGCCGACCTTGCCCGCGAAGCCGGCGTGAGTCTCGCCACCGTGGACCGCGTCCTGAACGGGCGGCTGAAGGTGCGCGAGGAAACCGCGCTGAAAGTGCACGAGGCGGCGCAGCGGATCGGCTACCACGGCGCCAACGCGATCCGCAGCCGCATCCTCGCCGACCTGCCGGAACTGCATGTGGGCGTGATCCTGCAGAAGGAGCGGCACGCCTTCTACCGCGACTTCGCGCGCCAGATCGAGGCGCGCGTGGCGCGTGTGACCTCGCACCGGATGCGCGCGACGATCCGATTTGCCGAAACCACCCTGCCGGGCGAACTGGCGGAACTCCTGCGGTCCATGTCGGGCAAGGTGCAGGCCGTCGCGGCCTCCGGGCTCGACCATCACGAGGTTACGGCCGCGGTCGCCGACCTCAAGGCGCGCGGCATCCCCACCTTCTCGCTGCTGTCGGATTTTGCCCAGGGCGTTCGGGAAAGCTACATTGGCGTCAATAACTTGAAGGTTGGCCGGTCGGTCGGCTGGCTGATGTCGAAGATTGCGCTGCGGCCCGGGAAGATCGGCATCTTCATCGGTGGGCACAGGTTCCACGGCCATGAACTGCGCGAAACGGGCGTGCGCAGCTCGCTCAGGGAGTATGCGCCGGACTTCGAGCTCCTCAATCCGATGATCAACCTGGAGGCACGCCAAATCACCTACGAGGCAACGCTCGAGATGCTGGAAAAACACCGCGACCTCGTGGGTCTCTACTGCGCCGGCGGGGGCATGGAGGGGGCCATCGCGGCGCTCAGGGAATCGGGCCGCGCCAGCGACGTCGTCCTGGTCGTGAACGAGCTCACCGACGAGACGCGGCTCGCGCTGCAGGACCGGACCGTATCCATCGTGATCAGCACGCCTCTGCTCGCGGTCTGCGACGAGCTTGTGACGCTGATTCTCCACACTTCCGAGAACGGGATGGCCGAGACTCCCGGCCAGCGTTTCCTGCCGTTCCAGATCTGGACGCCGGAATCGCTGTGAATGATGTGTTCACATCAATTTCTCTGTCATTTTACATCACGGATGATGAGAATTCGCCAACATCGTCGTTGACCGATGGTGGCGCTATCGGGAATCCTTCTCGCTGTGGCCGTGAGGAGTGACGCGGCCCAGGGAGGTTCCGGAGTCCTGCAGCGCATTGACCGCATTTCGCGGTGACCTTTCGTATGCCTGCGGATCCGACGCCCGATCATGACAAAGGCCCGAAACGGGCCGTCTGTGGAGGAGCTAAGATGAAGAAATTCCTGATCTCGACCGCGGTGCTCGCGTCCCTGGCCGGGACGGCTTC
Source organism: Albidovulum sp. (assembly GCF_008933605.1). Lineage (GTDB taxonomy): Bacteria > Pseudomonadota > Alphaproteobacteria > Rhodobacterales > Rhodobacteraceae > Albidovulum. The sequence goes on along the minus strand of NZ_WBUS01000024.1, from coordinate 14,069 downwards.
GGCCGAGACTGTCGGCGTGTCGATGGCATTGTTCGACGACAACTTCCTGACCGTGCTCAGGAACGGCATCCAGAAATACGCCGACGAGCAGGGCCATAGCGTCCAGATCGAGGACGCCCAGAACGATGTGGCCAAGCAGCTTGACCAGATCAACAACTTCATCGCGAGCGGCGTCGACGCGATCGTCGTGAACCCGGTCGACACCTCGGCCACCCAGGCGATGACGGATGCGGCCGCTGCGGCGGGCGTGCCGCTCGTCTACGTCAACCGCCAGCCGGTCAACCTCGACACGCTGCCCGACAACCAGGCCTTTGTCGCCTCGAACGAGGTCGATTCCGGTACGCTCGAGACCATCGAGGTCTGCCGCCTGTTGGCCGAGATGGGCAAGACCGAGGCCAATGCCTACGTCATCATGGGCGAGTTGTCGAACCAGGCCGCCGTGCAGCGCACGCAGGACATCCACGACGTGATCGATGGCGGCAAGTGCGCGGTCAAGCTGAACATCCTCGACAAGCAGACCTCGAACTGGCGCCGCGACGAGGCGCAGAACCTCATGACCAACTGGCTGTCCACCGGCACCGCTTTCGACGCGGTGATCGCCAACAACGACGAAAGCGCCATCGGCGCGATCCAGGCGATGAAGGCGGCGGGCATCGACATGGCCTCGGTCGTCGTCGGCGGCGTCGACGCGACGCAGGACGCGCTCGTCGCGATGCAGGCGGGCGATCTCGACGTCACAGTGTTCCAGAACGCCGCCGCGCAGGGTTCGGGCTCGCTCGACGCCGCGGTCAAGCTCGCGAAGGGCGAAGCGGTTGACCAGAAGGTCTGGGTGCCGTTCGAACTCGTAACGCCCGCGAACATCAACGACTACCTGCAGAAGAACTGATCCGAACCCGGATCACGACGGGGCGGCGCCCAGCCGCCGCCCCGCCGGCCCGCCAGGGAGTGCGCCGTCGCGAACACGGTCCTCCATGACCTCAGGCCGAGATCGAAAGGTGATACGCATGGCACATACGACGCACGGTATCGGGGGGCTGACCTACGATCCGGCCAAGAAGGCGCGCCCGCCGGAACTGAACGTCTTCATCGCGCTCATCCTGATCGTGGTGGCGTTCGAGGCGATCGGGCGGCTGTTCCTGAACGACAGTTTTCTCTTCAACACCCGCGACAACGTGGACGCGATCTTCAACTGGGCGCGGCTGAACATCATCATCCTGCAGGTCTCGATCATCGGCATCATCGCGGTCGGCGTGACCCAGGTGATCATCACCGGCGGCATCGACCTTTCCTCCGGTTCCGTCGTCGGCGCCACGGCCATGATCGCGATGAGCTTCGCGCAGACCGCCGTGGTGAACGGCAACCCCAACCCCAAGGCCATCTTCGGCGACTGGGCAATGGACCTGCCGGTGATCGTGCCGGTCATGGTCGGCCTCGGCTGCGGCCTGGCGGCGGGGCTCGTCAATGGCGTCCTCATCGCCTACACGCGCATCCCGCCCTTCATCGCCACGCTCGGCATGATGGTCTTCGCGCGCGGCCTTTCCCGCTGGTGGTCGAACGGCAACCCGATCTCCTTCCCGACCGAGGGCTACGCCGCCATCGGCAAGGGGATGATGCCGGTATTCATCTTCGTCCTGCTCGCGATCCTCTTCCACCTGATCCTGAACTACACGGTCTACGGCAAGCACACCTACGCCATCGGCTCGAACGAGGACGCGGCGCGGATGTCGGGCATCAAGGTCGACCGCCACAAGCTGCTGGTCTACTCCATCGCCGGTTGTCTCGCGGCCGTCGCCGCCATCGTCCTGAGTTCCAAGAACCTCACCGCGCAGGCCGGCATGGGCATCATGTACGAGCTTGATGCCATCGCCATGGCGGTGATCGGGGGCATCTCGCTGAAGGGCGGGCGCGGCTCGATCCTCGGCACGGTACTCGGCGCGCTGATCTTCGGGGTGATCATCTCGGGGTTCACCTTCGTCAAGCTCGACGCCTACTACCAGGAGATGGTGAAGGGCATGATCATCGTCGGTGCCGTGGTGCTCGACCAGTGGCGGCAGCGCCGCTCCACGGAACGGACCTAGGGAGGGCTGTCATGAGCGAACTCAAGCTTCACGACATGGGCGACATCGTGCTGGAAACGCGCGACCTGACCAAGCACTACGGCGGGGTCCATGCGCTCGAGGGTGCCAACTTCATCCTCCGCAAGGGCGAGCATGTGGCGATCATGGGCGACAACGGGGCGGGCAAGTCCACCTTCGTGCGCCAGATCACCGCGGTCGAACAGCGCACGCGGGGCGAGGTCATCTTCGACGGGCACGCCGTGAATTTCGCCGGGCCGCTCGAGGCGCGCGAGGCGGGCATCGAGACGGTGTTCCAGAACCTGGCGCTGGCCGACGATCTCGACGTGCCGTCGAACCTCTTCCTCGGGCGCGAGAAGGTGCTCTTCAACCTCGGGCCCTTCTCCATCCTCGACCGCAAGGCCATGCGCGAGGCGACGATGCGGGGCCTCGAGAAGACCGGGGTGAAGATCCCCAACATCCTCAACACCATCCGCAACATGTCGGGCGGGCAGCGGCAATGCGTGGCGATAGCGCGGACGGCGGCCTTCCATTCCAAGCTGACCATCATGGACGAACCCACCGCCGCCCTCGGCGTGCAGGAAACCGCGCAGGTGGAGAACATCATCCGGACGCTGAAGAAGCAGGGTGAACCCCTGATCCTCATCAGCCACAACATGCGCCAGGTCTTTGACCTCATGGACCGGATCGTCGTGTTCCGGCGTGGCCGGATCTGCGCCAACCTCAACGTCGCGGAAACGAACCCCGAGGACGTCGTGGCCTACATCACCGGCGCCAAGACCGGCGCGGAATATGCCGACGTGGCCTGAGCACTTGAAAGGACTGCCTTATGAAGATCGCGCTCGACCCTTTCATGCACCGGCACCTGAGCCTTGAGGATCTGCCCCCGAAGGTGAAGGAGCTTGGCTACGACTGGATCGAACTTTCCCCGCGGGGCGATTTCCTCGAATGGTTCAAGGCGCCGCGGGTCTTTCCGGACCGGGTGAAGAGCTTCAAGAGGGCGCTCAAGGACGCCGACGTGGGCATCGCCTCGCTGCTGCCGATGTACCGCTGGGCTAGCAACGACGAGGGCGAACGGCAGGCGGCGGTCAGGCACTGGAAGCGCGCCATCGAGATCGCGGTCGAGATGGGCGTCGACACGATGAACAGCGAGTTCGGCCGCGGCCCGCATCCCGACAGGGGCTCGTGCTACTGCTGCCACACCGGCAGCATGATCGAGACCTGCGAGGACGCCTGGTGGCGCTCGATGGAGGAACTCGTGCCGATCCTCGAGCGCGAGGGGATCAACCTGCACATCGAACCCCACCCCGAGGACTGGTGCGAGACGATCCAGCCGGCGCTCGACATCATCCGCACGGTAAACTCCAAGCGCGTGCGTTTCCTCTACTGCGCGCCGCACACGTTCTACTTCGGCGACGACACGAGGGCGATGCTGCGCGCGGCGGCGGACGTGCTGGCGCATGTGCATGTGGGCGACACCTTCAACCATAAGGCATCGAGCGGCCTGCGCTACATCCTTAACCCGCCCGGCACGCAAGCGCGCGTCCACCAGCACCTGAACATCGGCCAGGGCGAGGTGCCCTGGGACGACTTCTTCGGCACCCTCGCGGAGATCGGCTTTGACGGGATCATGACCGCCTGCGTCTTCGCCTGGGAAGACAAGGCCGATGCCTCGGGGCGCTTCATGCGCGCCGAAATGCAGCGCTACATCGACACATACTGGACATAAGGGTCGGAAAATGACTGTCAGGATCGGGGTGATTGGCACGGGCGCCATCGGGCGGGACCACGCGCGGCGCATTCAGACCGTGCTCGCGGGCGGCGAGATCGTCGCGCTTTCGGACGTGAACCGTGCCTCGGCCGAGGCCGTGCGCGCCGATATCGCGCCCAAGGCCGAGGTCTTCGCCACCGGTGAGGAACTCATCGCCAGCGCATCGGTCGATGCCGTGCTCGTCACCTCCTGGGGCACGACGCACGAGCAGTACGTGCTGGCCGCCATCGCGGCGGGCAAGCCCTGCTTCTGCGAGAAGCCGCTGGCCACGACCGCCGAAGGAGCCAGGCGCATCGTCGATGCCGAGGTGAAGGCGGGCAGGCGGTTGGTGCAGGTGGGCTTCATGCGCCGCTACGACGCAGGTTATGTCGCGCTGAAGGAAGCGGTGAAGACCCATACCGGCGCGCCGATCATGGTCCATGCCGCGCACCGCAACCCGACCGTGCCCGAGGCCTACATCACGCCGATGGCGATCCATGATACGCTGATCCACGAGATCGACGTGTTCCGCTGGCTGCTCGACGACGACTACGTCTCGGCGCGCGTGATCTTCCCGAGGAAAGCCGCGCGGTCGCACGGGCGCCTCCGCGATCCGCAGATCGTGGTGCTGGAGACGGCGAAGGGCGTGGTGATCGACGTCGAGATCTTCGTCAACTGCCACTACGGCTACGACATCCAGTGCGAGGTCGTGGGCGAGGACGGCATCGCCCGTCTGCCGGAGCCGATGGCGATCCAGATGCGGCTCGGCGCGAAGCTTCAGAACGCGATCCTGACCGACTGGAAGGACCGTTTCGTGGCGTCCTACGACGTGGAGTTGCAGGACTTCCTGAAGGCCGCAGCGCAGGGCACGGCTTCGGGTCCGACCTCCTGGGACGGCTACATGGCTGCCGTCACCTCCGACGCCTGCGTCGCGGCGCAGGACAAGGCGGGCGAGGCCGTCGCCATCCCCCATCCCGCGCGTCCCGCGCTTTACGCCTGAGGTGGCCCGATGCGCTTTGCCATGAACCATATCGCGGCGCCGAAAGTGGCGCTGCCCGACTTCTTCGCCATGGCACGCCGGCTCGGCGCGACCGAGGTGGAGATCCGCAACGACCTGCCCGACGTCATGGCCACGTGGAAGCCCGGCGACGTCAAGGCCGCGGCCGAGGCGGCGGGCGTCACGATCCTGTCGATCAACGCGCTCTATCCCTTCAACGTCTGGAAGGGCGACCTGCCGGCGAAGGCCGAAAGGATGGCCGACTATGCCGCCCGGGCGGGTGCCAAGGCGCTGGTCATGTGCCCGCTGAACGAAGGCCGCCCGGTTGGCCACTCGGAGGTCGTGGCAGCCCTGGAATCGATGGCGCCGATCCTGCGGGAGAGGGGGCTGATGGGGCTCGTCGAACCGCTGGGTTTCCCGATCTCGTCCCTGCGCACCAAGCGCGAGGCCATCGCCGCGATCGAGGAGGCGGCGGGCTGGGATGTCTTCCGGCTCCTGCACGACACGTTCCATCATCACCTTTCAGGCGAGACGGAGTTCTATCCGCGGCGCACCGCGCTCGCGCACATCTCGGGCGTGACCGACCCCAGGGTCGCGGTGAAGGACATGCTCGATGCACACCGCGTGCTGGTCGACGCGAACGACCGGCTGGAGAACCTCGCCCAGATCCGGGCGCTTCTGGGCGCGGGTTACGAGGGGCCCTTCAGCTTCGAGCCCTTCGCGGCCGAGGTGCACGACCTGCCCGATCCCGAGGCGGCGCTGCGCGACAGCATTGCCTTCGTGACAGCGCATGTCTGAGAGTTCCGGGCGTGACGCGCCCGGACCCGTGCGGGGCGGGAACTGCCTCGCCAAGGCCGGCCCCGGGGCATATGCCGCATGACGAAGGAAACGGGCATGAAGACTTTGGACCTCATCACGATCGGCCGGGCCGGAGTGGACCTTTACGGCGCGCAGGTGGGCGGGCGGCTGGAGGACATGGGATCGTTCCGCAAGTACATCGGCGGCAGTCCGACGAACATCGCCTGCGGGACGGCGCGCCTGGGGCTGAAGAGCGCGCTCGTCACCCGGGTGGGCGACGAGCACATGGGCCGGTTCATCCGCGAGGAACTGGTGCGCGAGGGCGTCGACGTGCGGGGGGTGAAGACCGACCCGGAGCGGCTGACGGCGCTCGTCATCCTCGGCATCCGTGACGAGGAGCAGTTTCCGCTGATCTTCTACCGCGAGAACTGCGCCGACATGGCGCTCTGCGAGGCGGACATCGACGAGGGCTTCATTGCCGAGGCGCGGTCGGTGCTGGCGACGGGGACGCACCTTTCGCATCCGCGGACCGAGGCGGCGGTCCTGAAGGCGTTGAAGCTCGCCCGCAAGCACGGGGCGAAGACCGCGCTCGACATCGACTATCGCCCCAATCTCTGGGGTGTGGCGGGGCATGGCGCGGGCGAGAGCCGCTTCGTGGAAAGCGCCAAGGTCACCGCGAAACTGCAATCGACGCTTCATTTCTTCGACCTGATCGTCGGCACGGAGGAGGAGTTCCATATCGCCGGCGGCTCGACCGATACGCTGGCCGCGCTCAGGGCGGTGCGGGGCGTGACGGCGGCAACGCTCGTCTGCAAGCGCGGCGCGAGGGGCGCCGTGGCCTTCGATGGGCCGATCCCCGGAAGCCTCGACGAAGGCCAGGCGGGGCCGGGCTTCCCGATCGAGGTCTTCAACGTGCTCGGCGCTGGCGACGGCTTCTTCTCCGGCCTGATGAAGGGCTGGCTCGACGGCGAGACCTGGCCGCGCGCGCTCGAATACGCCAATGCCTGCGGCGCCTTCGCGGTGTCGCGTCACGGCTGCACCCCGGCCTATCCGAGCCTCGACGAACTTAGGTTCTTCCTGAAGCGCGGCATCGTCCGGCCTGATCTCAGGAACGACGCGGAGCTGGAACAGATCCACTGGTCCACCAACCGCAAGGGCGACTGGTCGAGCCTCAGGACCTTCGCCTTCGACCACCGGGCGCAGCTCGAGGAGATGGCGGGCTATACCGCCGCGAAGGGCGGGGCGTTCAAGGAGCTTTGCCTGAAGGCCGCGCTGCGCGTCGCCGGGGGGCGACCGGGCTACGGCATCCTCTGCGACAGCCGGATCGGCCGGCGGGCGCTGCATGCGGCGAGCGGGACCGGCCTCTGGATCGGCCGGCCCTGCGAATGGCCCGGATCGCGGCCGCTGGAACTGGAGCCCGAGCTTGGCCCCGATTGCGGCGGGCTGGAGGAATGGGCGCGGGAGAACGTGGTGAAGGTGCTGTGCTTCTGCCATCCCGACGACGCCGCCGGGATGCGGGCCGAGCAGGAGGCGACGGTGAAGCGGCTCTTCACCGCGGCGCGGCACAACGGGCTCGAATTCCTGCTGGAGATCATCCCCTCGAAGGTCGGGCCGGTGGACGACACGACGACGGCGACCTTGATCCGCCAGTTCTATGCGGCGGGAATCTTTCCCGACTGGTGGAAGCTGGAGCCGATGAAGACGCGCGCGGCGTGGCAGAACGCGATCGCCGCGATCGAGGCGAACGACGCCCGCACGCGGGGGATCGTGGTCCTCGGCCTCGACGCGCCGGAGGCGCAGCTTGCGGCCTCGTTCGAGGTGGCCGCCGGGTTCGACCTGGTGAAGGGCTTCGCGGTGGGGCGCACCGTCTTCGGCGACGTGGCGCGCGGCTGGATGGCGGGCGATCTGGCCGATGCCGAGGCCGTGGCCGAGATGGCGAGCAGATATGCGCGGCTGTGCGAGATCTGGGACAGGGCGCGGGCGGCCGCGCGGGAGAAGGCAGCATGAGCATGCTCGGCGGAAGCGGGAAGCGGTTCCGCGCTTCGAACATGCGGGAGAAGGCAGAATGAGCGGGACAGTGAGACTGACGGCGGCGCAGGCGATGGTGCACTGGCTCTCGGTACAGATGACGGAAGAGGGCGAACGCTTCATCGAGGGCGTCTGGGCGATCTTCGGCCATGGCAACGTGGCGGGGATCGGCGAGGCGCTGCACGGGATCGGAGATGCTCTGCCCACCTGGCGAGGCCAGAACGAGCAGACGATGGCCCATGCCGCGATTGCCTACGCCAAAACGCTGAGGCGGCGGCGGGCGCAGGCTGTCACATCCTCGATTGGGCCTGGCGCCACGAACATGGTGACGGCGGCGGCGCTGGCGCATGTGAACCGGCTGCCCGTGCTCTTCATTCCGGGCGATGTCTTCGCCAACCGCCGGCCTGACCCGGTCCTGCAGCAGATCGAGGATTTCGATGACGGCACGGTCAGTGCCAACGACTGCTTCAGGCCGGTCGTGCGCTACTTTGACCGGATCAGCCGGCCCGAACACCTTCTCACCTGCCTGCCGCGGGCGCTCGCCGTGATGACCGACCCGGCGAACTGCGGGCCTGTCTGCCTCGCCTTCTGCCAGGACGTGCAGGCCGAGGCCTGGGACTACCCCGAGAGCTTCTTCGCCCCGAAGGTCTGGCGCATCCGCCGGCCCGAGCCCGACCCGCGCGAGGTGGAAGAGGTGGCCGCGATGATCCGGGCCGCGAAGGCGCCGGTCATCGTCGCGGGCGGCGGCGTGATCTATTCCGGGGCGGAGGCCGATCTCGCGGCCTTTGCGAAGGCGCACAACATCCCCTTCCTGGAAACCCAGGCGGGCAAGGGCGCGAATGGATGGGACGATCCGAGGAACTTCGGCTCTCCGGGCGTCACCGGTTCGGGCGCCGGGAACGCGCTTTGCGCTCGTGCCGATCTGGTGATCGGCGTCGGCACGCGGTTCCAGGATTTCACCACGGGAAGCTGGACGGTGTTCGCCAACCCTGAGAGGCGGCTCGTCTCGGTGAACCTGCACGGCTACGACGCCACGAAGCACGGGGCCGTCCCCTGCGTCGGGGATGCGAAGGTGGTGCTGGCGAAACTGTCCTCGGCGCTCGGATCGCACCGGGCGCCCGCCTTCGATGGGGCCGCGCGCCTCGCGTGGCACGAGGCGGTCGCGCGCGTGACCGCGGCGCCCGAGGGCGAGACGAACGCCCTGCCCACGGATGCGCAGGTCATCGGCGCGGTGCAGCGGGTGGCGACGAAGGATACGGTCGTGATGTGCGCGGCCGGCACCATGCCCGGTGCGCTGCAGGTCCTCTGGCAGGCGGCGGCGGGCGGCTACCACATGGAGTACGGCTATTCCTGCATGGGCTACGAGGTTGCCGGCGCGATGGGCATCAAGCTTGCCGCGCCGGGGAAGGACGTGATCTGCTTCGTCGGCGACGGCAGCTACATGATGGCGAACTCGGAGCTTGCGACGGCGGTGATGCGCCGCGTGCCCTTCACCGTGGTCCTGACCGACAACCGCGGCTACGGCTGCATCAACCGGCTGCAACAGGAATGCGGCGGGGCCGAGTTCAACAATATGTACAAGGACAGCAACGTCGAAGTGCAGCCGGAGATCGACTTCGTAGCCCATGCGCAGGCGATGGGCGCGCACGCCGAAAGGGCCGCGACCATCGCCGAGCTGGAGGCCAGGATCGTCGCCGCGCGGGGCCGCGACATCCCCACCGTCATCGTCATCGATACCGATGCGGTGCCCGGCACCGGCGCGGGCGGACACTGGTGGGACGTGGCCGTGCCCGAGGCCGGCGGACCGGAGCGGCTGGACCGGGCGCGGGCGAAGTACACCGCGCACCTCAAGCGGCAGAACCTGGTGAACTGAGGCGGCGACGGGGCGCTGCCCCGTCCGAAGCGTTGAACAATCTGGACCGGAATGACACGGAGCGCGACGAGATGATCCTTTATGGCACCAACCCCATCGCATGGTCGAACGACGACGACTGGTCGATCGGCGACCAGTTCACGCTCGACGACTGCCTGTCGGACTGCCGGAAGATCGGCTTCGACGGCATCGAGAAGGGCCACAAGATGCCCGACGAAGGCGCGGCGCTGAAGGCCGCGCTCGGCGCCTACGGGCTGCGCTTCGCGGCGGGGTGGTTTTCCACCAACCTCCTCGTGAACGACATCGACACCGAAAAGGCGCGGCTGAAGGCCTGGATCGACTTCACGAAGGCAGCGGGCGGCGACCACATCAACGCCTGCGAGTGCTCCAATACCGTTCATGGCAACGACAAGGTAGCGGTGAACGACCGGCCGATCCTGACGGACGCCGAATGGGACCGCTTTTCGCGCGGCTATGAGGCGCTGTCGAAGTTCGCCCATGATCACGGCGTGAAGATGGGCTACCATCACCACATGGGCACGATCATCGAAAGCGCGGCCGACATCGACCGGTTCATGGCGATGGCCGGACCCTACACCCGCCTTTTGCTCGACACCGGGCACTGCACCTTCGGCGGCGCCGACCCGGCCGAGGTGGCGCGCAAGTACATGGGCCGCGTGACCCACATCCATGCCAAGAACGTCCGCCCCGACATTGCCCGCGAGGTGCGGGAAAAGGGGCTGTCGTTCCTCGAAGGTGTCCGCCGCGGGGCCTTCACCGTGCCGGGCGACCCGGAGGGCTGCGTTGCATTCGAACCGGTCCTGAAGATCGCCGCCGAGCATGGCTACCAGGGCTGGCTGGTGATCGAGGCGGAGCAGGACAGCGCCGTGCGCAATCCGTTCCATTACCAGGACATGGGATTCCGGGCGCTGAGGCGGATGGCGCGCGAGACGGGTCTCGACCGGGCTGAGGCTGCCTGAGGCGATGGGCCGGGGCGTCTTCGACCTCGACCATCCCTGGTTCCGGCCGCTCTGGCGGCGGATTCTCGTCACCGGGGTTGCGCTTGGCTGGGGGCTCTTCGAGCTTGCACAGGGCAGTCCCGGCTTCGCGCTTCTCTTCCTCGCGCTCGGCGTCTATGCCGCCTGGCGCCTGTTCCTGACGTTCAACCCCCGGGAGGACGAATGAGCCCGCTTCTGCGCAAGCCCTTCGGCAATCATGGCAAGGTGCACGAGATCACGCCGGCTTCGGCCGGCTGGCGCTATGTCGGTTTCTCGCTCTACCGGCTGCGCGCGGGCGACGTGGCCGCCGAGGCGACGGGCGACCGCGAGGTCATCCTGGTGATGGTGGAGGGCAAGGCCGCCCTCGCCGCGGCGGGGCAGGACTGGGGCGTGCTCGGAGGGCGGACAAGCGTCTTCGAGAAGACCCCGCCGCATTGCCTCTACGTGCCGAACGTCGCGGACTGGCGCGCGGTGGCCGAGACCGACTGCGTGATCGCCGTCTGTTCGGCACCCGGCCGAAGCGGCCATCCCGCGCGCCGGATCGGGCCGGACGGGATCACGCTGACCGAACGGGGCCGCGGCACCAACACCCGCTACATCAACAACATCGCCATGGAGGCCGAGGACTACGCCGACCGCCTGCTGGTCACCGAGGTCTTCACCCCCGCTGGCCACTGGTCGTCCTACCCCAGCCATCGGCATGACGAGGACGACTTCCCCCGGATCACATATCTGGAAGAAACCTACTACCACCGCCTGAACCCGGCCTCGGGCTTCGGTATCCAGCGGGTCTACACCGACGACGGGCGGCTCGACGAGACGATGGCGGTGGCGGATGGCGACGTGGTGCTGGTGCCGCGCGGGCATCACCCATGCGGCGCGCCCTACGGGTTCGAGATGTACTATCTCAACGTCATGGCCGGGCCCTTGCGGAAATGGCGTTTCGTGCCGGCGCCCGAGGTGGAGTGGATCCTGAAGCGGGACGCCTGAGGGGACCGTTGCCGCGCGCCGGCTGGTCGGGACTGCGGGGCTCAGCGCATCCAGCCGAGCCCCGCGGCCGTTGCCCCCGCCGGGGCGTATTCGGCGCTGACCCAGCCAGGATAGCCGTCCGCATCGAGCCGGGCAAAGAAGGCGGGAAAGTCGATCTCGCCACCGGAGGGTTCGTGCCGGCCGGGAAAGCCCGCGATCTGGACATGGGCGGCGCGGTGGCCATGTGCGGCCCATGTGGCGAGGACGTCGCCGGTGATCCGGTGGGCGTGGTAGGCGTCGAACTGAAGCGCGAGGTTCCGGGCCGCGACCGCATCGAGCACGCGCGCCGCCACGTCATGGTCACAGAGAAAGTAGCCCGGCATGTCATGCCGGTTGATCGGCTCGATCGTCAGGCTCTGCTTCGGCGCGCGGGCGGCGGCCCAGCGGAGGTTCTCGACGAAGGCGGCCTCGGCCTCCGGCCCCTCGCCGGGGCCGGCCATGACATGGATGTGGCGGGGCTTCAGCACCTGGGCGAAGCGCAGCGTGCGATCGAAGTCGCGGCGGAAACGGTCCTCCATTCCGGGGACGGCGGCGAAACCCTGCGGCCCGCCGGTCGCGTTGGGCGGCGGGCAGTTCATCAGGACGAAGGTGAGGTCGTTCCAGACGAGCGCGTCGCGGATCTCCTGCGTCGGGTGATCGTAGGGGAAGAGCACTTCCACGGCGTCGAAGCCCGCCTCCTTCGCCGCCCGGAACCGTTCCATGAAGGCGAGTTCCGGGAAGAGCCAGCTGAGGTTGGCGGCAAACCTGGGCACGGCGATCAGTCGAGCTCGGCCGAGGGGATCAAGGGAAAGAAGCTCCCGTCCGACCAGAGGCCGAACCAGCGTGCTCCGTCGCGGTCCTCGTGAGTGCCGCGCTCGATCAGCCGGTAGAAGGTCTTGCGGTCGATCAGGGCCTCGAGGTTGCGGCGCACCAGAACATAGGGTGCCGGCTCCCCGGTCTCGGGATCGCGCTCGACGCGGATCGGGTGCCCGGCGCCGGCGGTCACCGCGTCCTCCACATTGGTGGTGAAGGCTATCCGCTGGTCGCGACCCTGGCCCGTCACCTCGGCATCGACGGCGACGAAAGGCGCGTCCACCACCCGGATCCCGACCTTCTCGACCGGCGTAACCAGGAAATAGTCCTCACCGTCCTTGCGGATGATCGAGGAGAAGAGCTTGACGAGCGCATGCCGCCCGATCGGGGTGCCGAGGTAGAACCAGGTGCCGTTACGGCGGATCTCCATGTCGAGATCGCCGCAGAAGGGCGGGTTCCACAGGTGCACCGGCGGCGGCCCCTTGCGCCCGGCGGCCTTCGCGGCGGCTGCGAGGTTTTCCGCCGAAGGGTTCACGTTCAATTGTTCGGTTTCCGATTTCGCCATTGGTGCGGGCCGCGATTTCTGCCTTTATGGTTGCAAGACTATACCGAGGAAGGAGCGCTTGCCATGGCCGAGTCCCGTGACCTTCTGGTCGAGATCGAGGCGCTTGGCGAAAAGATCGCCGAGGCGCGCCAGGCGGTGGGGCGGCGCTTCATCGGGCAGGAGAAGGTTGTGGAGCTGTCGCTCTCGGCGCTCCTCTGTGGCGGGCACGGCCTGCTTGTCGGGCTGCCGGGCATGGGCAAGACCATGCTCGTCGACACGCTCGGTACGGTCATGGGCCTCACTTCGGGCCGGGTGCAGTTCACCCCCGATCTCATGCCCGCCGACATCCTCGGCTCGGAGGTGCTGGAGACGGCCGCGGACGGGAGCCGCTCGTTCCGCTTCATCGAGGGGCCGGTCTTCTGCCAGCTCCTGATGGCCGACGAGATCAACCGCGCCTCGCCCCGCACCCAGTCCGCGCTTCTGCAGGCAATGCAGGAACGCGAGGTGACGATCGCCGGCGTCCACCGGCCCCTGCCGAAGCCGTTCCACGTGCTCGCCACGCAGAACCCGATCGAGCAGGAGGGGACCTATCCCCTGCCCGAGGCCCAGCTCGACCGCTTCCTGGTGCAGATCGACGTGGACTATCCCGACCGCGCCACGGAGCGTGACATCCTCCTGGCCACGACCGGCGTCCAGACGGCGACTTCGACGCGGATATTCAGCGCGGAAGAGCTCATCGCGGCGCAGATGACGGTGCGGCGGATGCCCGTGGGCGAGAAGGTCGTGGAGCTGATCCTCGACCTCGTGCGGGCCTGTCGCCCGGGCGAGGCAGAGGCCGGGCGCGCCGTGAGCGACAGCGTCGCCTGGGGTCCGGGTCCGCGGGCCGCGCAGGCGCTGATGCTGACGGTCCGGGCGCGCGCGCTCCTGAGCGGCCGGCTCGCGCCTTCGGCCGAGGATGTGCTGGCGCTGGCGCGGCCGGTTCTCAGCCACCGGATGGCGCTCTCCTTCGCGGCCCGGGCGAGGGGCGAAAGCCTCGGGGCGATCATCGAGCGCGTCGCACAGGACGTCACGCGCGCCGAGGCGGCATGAGTGCGACCGTCCAGACCTCCGCCCGGCCGGCGGGGCTGAGACGCAGCGCCGAGGCGTTGGCGGCGACCCTGCCGCCGCTCCTGGCCGATGCGCGGC
>NZ_WBUS01000023.1 GCF_008933605.1 Albidovulum sp. | reverse complement strand
CCTCTGGACGAGGCGCTCAGACCGATCCGGGCCGGGCTTCAGGGTGGGCAGTACCGCCCGCTGAGCGAGGCGGGAATGGCGCGCATCCATGCCGCCGCGCTGGACGCCTTGGAGGTGATCGGGCTTAGCCAGGCCCCGAAATCGGGGGTGGAAATCCTGACGGGGGCCGGCGCCGTGCAGGGCGACGATGGCCGCATCCGCTTTCCCCGTGCGCTGGTGGAAGACATGCTCTCGGTCGCCGCGCGCGACATCACGCTTTTCGGACGCGATCCGAAGCATGACCTGCACCTTACGGGCAGCAACGTGCATTTCGGCACGGCGGGCGCGGCAGTGCATGTCGTCGATCTGGCGACGAACACCTATCGCGACTCCACGGCGCAGGACCTCTATGACGCGGCGCGGATCACCCAAAATCTCGACAATGTCCATTTCTTCCAGCGCGCCATGGTCTGCCGTGACGTGACCGACAACCTGGAGATGGACCTCAACACGCTCTACGCCTGCTGCGCCGGGACGACGAAGCATGTCGGCACCTCGTTCAGCGACCCGTCCCATGTCGCGCCCTGCTTCGACATGATCCACCGCATCGCGGGGGGCGAGGCGGCGTGGCGGGCGCGGCCGTTCATCTCGAACTCCAACTGCTTCGTCGTGCCGCCGATGAAATTCGCCGAGGAAAGCTGCATCACGATGGAGCATTGTATCCGCGGTGGCATGCCGGTGCTGCTCCTCAGTGCCGGGCAGGCGGGGGCCACGGCGCCGGCGCCGATTGCGCTTGCCATCGTGCAGGCAATGGCCGAGTGCCTCGCCGGTGTCGTCTACGTCAACGCGATGGCGCCCGGGCACCCGGCGATCTTCGGCACCTGGCCTTTCGTGTCGGACCTGCGCACGGGCGCCATGTCTGGCGGATCGGCGGAACAGGCGCTGCTGACGGCTGGCTGTGCGCAGATGCACCGCTTCTACAACCTGCCCGGTGGTGCGGCGGCGGGGATCACCGATTCCAAGTTGCCCGACATGCAGGCGGGGTGGGAGCAGGGCATCACCAACGTCCTCGCCGGGCTTTCGGGGCTGAACATGGTCTATGAGGCCGTGGGGATGCACGCCTCGCTTCTCGGCTTCTGCCTGGAAAGCCTCGTTCTCGGCGACGACATCCTCGGCCAGGTCCTGCGCTGCGTGCGCGGGATCGACGTGACCGAGGACTCCACCTCCATCGAGGCGATGAAGGAGGTCTGCCTTGGCGGGCCCGGCCACTACCTCGGCTCGGGCCAGACGCTGAAACTGATGCAGACGGAGTATGTCTATCCGGTGCTCGGCAACCGGATGAGCCCGAAGGAGTGGGCGGAGGCCGACCGGCCCAAGTTGCTCGACCGGGCGATCCGGCGGAAGAATGAGATCCTGGATAAGGCCGGGATGCAGATCGACCCGCAGATCGATGCCGCGATCAGGTCCGACTACAACATATATTTCCGCTGACTCAGAGACTGAAACGGGAGAGGAGCCGATGCATTACGGCTACATCGGGCTTGGCAATCTTGGCGCGAACTGCGCCGGCTGCCTTCTGCGGGCGGGTTTCGATCTTACCGTGAGCGACGTCAACCGCGCTGCGGCGGAGGGCTTGATCGGGATGGGGGCCGAGTGGGCGGACAGTGCCGCCGATCTTGCCGCGCGCGTCGATCACGTCATCACCTGCCTGCCCTCGCCCGCGGTGTCGGAGAGGGTCCTCGCGACCATCCTGCCGGCGATGAAGCCCGGTGCCAGCTGGATCGAGATGTCCACGCTCGGCCGGGACGACGTTCTGAGGCTCGCGAAGATTGCCGAGGCCGCGGGCGTGCGGATGCTCGAACTCCCTGTCACCGGCGGGGTCCACCTGGCCGCGCGCGGAGAGATCACGATGCTGCCGGGCGGCGACGCGGACCTTGTCGATCTGCACCGCCCGGCGATGGAGGCGATGGGCAACCGCGTCTTCCACATGGGGCCTCTCGGTTCCTCGGCGATCATCAAGGTGATCACCAACATGCTTGCCTTCATCCACCTCAAGGCCTGCGGCGAGGCATTGATGCTGGCGAAGCGTGGCGGGCTCGACCTCGGCCAGGCGTGGCACGCCATCGCGGCATCGTCGGGCAATTCTTTCGTGCACGAGACGGAGGGCGCGCTGATCCTCAACGGCTCCTACGACATCGCCTTTTCCATCGACCTCGCGCTGAAGGACCTCGGCTTCGCGCTCGGCTTCGGGCGGGAATTCGGCGTGCCGCTCGACCTCGCCGCGATGACGAACCAGACCTACATCGCCGCGAAGGCGGCCTATGGCGGTGAGGCGCAGTCGCCGATGATCGCGAAGCTTCTGGAGGACCTCCTCGGCACGGACCTGCGCGCACCGGGGTTCCCGGCGCGGCTGGAATAGCCGGCAAGCGACCTCCGCTGTCGCGAAACGCGCGGCGGTCCGGCCGCGTGCATGGGAAGGAGAGGCGGGAGGCGGGGAAGCGACGTGGACGGCGCGACATTCGATTACGTGATCGTGGGGGCGGGTTCGGCGGGATGTGTGCTGGCCGAGCGGCTGTCGGCGAACGGCCGTCACCGGGTTCTCGTCATCGAGGCCGGCGGCAGCGACCGGCGGTTCTACGTCCAGATGCCCTTGGGATATGGCAAGCTCTTCTATGACCCGGCGGTGAACTGGCTCTACGCGACGGAACCCGACCCGGGGCTGGCCGGGAACCGCGACCACTGGCCGAGGGGAAAGGTTCTCGGCGGCTCGAGTTCCATCAACGCCATGGTCTGGATCCGCGGCCACGCAAGCGACTATGACGACTGGGAGGCGGAAGCCGGTTCCGCCTGGGGATGGGAGGCCGCCCGCGCCGCCTATCGCGCCATCGAGGACAACGAGGGGGGCGAGGACGAGTGGCGCGGGACGGGCGGGCCCCTGTTCATCTCGGCCAACCGGCGCGACCTCCATCCGCTGGTCGAGACCTTCCTGAGATCGGCCGAGGCGGCGGGGCTGCCCCGCAACGAGGACTTCAACGGCGCGCGGCAGGAAGGGGTGGGCATCTACCAGATGACCATCCGCAACGCGCGCCGGAACTCAGCCGCGCGGGCCTTCCTCAGGCCGGCGATGAAGCGGCCGAACGTCACGGTGCTGACCCACGCACAGGTGACGCGCGTCCTCTTCGAGGGGCGCCGCGCCGTGGGCGTGGAGTACCGCAGGCAAGGCGGATCGGGCCGGGTTAGAGCCGAATCCGACGTTATCCTCGCCGGCGGGGCCATCGGATCGCCGCATCTTCTGATGCTCTCGGGTATCGGGCCGGCGGCGCAACTCAAGGCGCATGGAATCGCGGTAGTCGCGGAAGCGCCGAACGTCGGCCGCAACCTCAACGATCATCAGGGGCTCAACTACACCTGGCGCATGAGGGTCCCTACCTACAACGACATCCTGCGGCCCTGGTGGGGCAAGGCACTGGTCGGAATGAAATACCTCCTGACCGGCACGGGACCGCTTGCCAAGTCGATCAACCACGCGGGCGGATTCTTCCGCACCTCGCAGGGGCTGACACGCCCCAACATGCAGCTCTACTTCCAGGCCTTCTCCACGCTCGTTCCGAGGGTCGGAGAGCGGCCGCTGCTGACCCCCGACCAGTTTTCCGGCCTGTCGATCGGGCTTTCCAACTGCCGGCCGACGAGCCGGGGCGAGATCACCTTGAAGAGCGCTGACCCCTTCGAGCATCCGAGGATCGTCGCGAACGCCTATTCGACCGACACCGACGTGGCGGAGATGCTCGCCGCGGTAAAGGTATTGCGCCGGATCTCGGCCGAGGATCCGATCCGGTCGCTGATCGCCGAGGAGCTTCGGCCCGGGCCGTCGGCGCAGTCGGACGACGACCTCATCGCCGATTTCCGCGCGCGCTCCGGCACGGTCTATCACCCGTCCTGCACCGTGCGGATGGGGCGGGACGCCGCTACCTCGGTGGTCGACCCGGATCTCCGGGTGAGGGGGGTCGAGGGCCTCAGGGTCTGCGACGCTTCGGTCTTTCCAACGCTGATCGGTGGCAATACGAATGCGCCGAGCATTCTCGTCGGCTGGATCGGCGCCGAGCGAATCCTCAAGAACGCGCGCTGAGGTCTACAGATGGCATTTCTCCTGGGCGTCGATACCGGCGGCACCTATACCGACGCGGTGATCCTCGACGAGCGCGAGGATCGGGTAGTCGCCTCGGTAAAGTCGCTGACGACCCGGCCGGACCTGTCGAAAGGCGTCGGAAGCGCCATCGACGCGGCGCTGGAGGCGTCCGGGGTTCCTGCAGGCGCCATCGCCATGGTGTCGCTTTCGACCACGCTTGCCACCAACGCGCTGGTCGAGGGACAGGGCGGGCGGGTGGCGCTGGTGTTCATCGGCTTCGCGGCACCTGAACTGGCCAGGGCGGGGCTCGAAGAGGCGCTGAAGGGCGATCCGGTGATCCTGATCCCGGGCGGTCACAGCCACGCGGGGACGGAGGTCACCACCCTCGATCTGGCAAGGTTAGAGACGGAAATCTCCTCCCTGCCTTCCGGCGTGACCGCCTTTGCGGTGGCCGCGAGCTTCGCCACCCGGAACCCGGCCCACGAGATCGCCGCTCGTGACCTGATCCGCCGTCGCACCGCCCTGCCGGTCACCTGTTCACATGAGCTTTCCGCCGGGCTGAACGGACCGCGCCGGGCGCTGACGGCGGTGCTGAACGCCCGGCTGGTCGGGATGATCGACCGCCTGATCGCGGCCTGCGAGGCGCATATGGGCCGGCGTGGAATAAGCGCGCCACTCATGGTCGTCCGCGGCGACGGCGCGCTCGTCTCGGCGGCCCTCGCACGCGAACGGCCGATCGAGACGATCCTTTCCGGCCCCGCCGCCTCCATCGCCGGTGCAAGCTGGCTGACCGGGGAGAGGGATGCGCTGGTCTCCGACATCGGAGGCACCACGACGGATGTCTGCCTCCTGCGCGACGGCCGCCCCGCGATCGACCCGGAGGGTGCCCGGGTCGGCGCCTTCCGCACCATGGTGGAAGCTGTCGCGATGCGCACCACCGGGCTCGGCGGCGACAGCGAAGTGCACCTGGTGGAGGGGCTCGTCACGGACCTGCGTCTCGGGCCGCGAAGGCTGGTGCCCGTGTCGCTCATGGCACGCGACTGGCCGGGGCTCGTCCACGACGCCCTCGACGGCTGGCTCGCAGGCGAGGCGACCGGCGAGCATGACGGCCGCTTCGTCCTGCCGATGTGGCATGGCACGCCGCCGCAGGGACTCGACCCGCGCGAGGCTGCGGTCGTGGCGCGGCTGACCGAGGGCCCCCTCAGGATGACGGACGCGCTCCGCACAAGGCCGGAGCTTCCGGCCCTGATGCGGCTCGTGTCGCGCGGGCTTGCGATGATCTCCGGGGTCACGCCCTCGGACGCCTCGCATGTTCTGGGGCGGCTCGAAAGCTGGGATGCGGGCGCGGCGCGAAAGGCACTGGCGTTGTTCGCCAAGCGCCGCAACGGGCATGGCGACCGTATCGCTGCCGGACCCGAAGAACTCGCGCAGGCGATCATCGACCGGCTGACGGCGCAGACGGTCGACTGCCTGCTCGAAGCTGCCTTCGCCGAGGATGGCCGCGACTGGGGCGAGGCCCCCGAGGTGCTCGCACGTCACGCGCTGATGCGCGCCGGACTGGACGGCTACTGCGGCGTTCTGGGGATCGAGGCGCGTCTTGGCGTGCCGGTCATCGGCCTCGGCGCCTCGGCGCTGTCCTACTATGGTGCCGTGGGCGAGCGGCTTCACGCACGGATGATCCTGCCCGACTATGCCGGTGTCGCGAACGCCATCGGCGCTGTCGTGGGGCAGGTCACCATGCATGTGGAAGGCACGGTGACGAGCCCCGCCGCAGGGACGTTTGTCGCGCACACGCCGGACGGCCCGGAGCGCTTCGCCGAGCGCGATCAGGCCCTTTTCGCGCTGGAACAGGCCCTGTCCAAAGCGGCATCCGACCGTGCCCGGCGCGCCGGGGTGGAGGAGATCCGGCTGGTGACAGACCGTACGCTTTCCGAAATCGAGATCGAGGGCAGCCCTATGTTCATCGAGGCCCGGCTGCGCGTCACGGCGAAGGGCCGGCCGCGGATCGCGACGGGCTAGGTCAGGGCCGCGGCAGCCCCGCTTCCGCCGCGATCGACGCCCGGCTCTTGCGCGCGCGCTCCGTCGCGGATTTGAGCTGTCCGCAGGCGGCCATGATGTCCTCGCCGCGCGGCGTGCGGATCGGGCTGGCATAGCCGGCCTTGTGGACGATGTCGGCGAAGGCCTCGATGCGCTGCCAGTCGCTGCGCTCATAGGGCGCGCCGGGCCATTCGTTGAAGGGAATGAGGTTGATCTTGGCCGGGATGCCGGCGATCAGCTTCACCAGCCGCCTTGCATCCGCGTCGCTGTCGTTCACATCCTTCAGCATGACATACTCGAACGTGATGCGTTCGGAGTTCGACAGGCGCGGATAGTCCCTGAGCGCTGCCAGAAGCGTCTCGATGTTCCAGCGCTTGTTGATCGGAACCAGACGGTCGCGCACCTCGTCCGTGGTCGCATGGAACGACACGGCGAGCAGACAGCCGATCTCCTCCGCCGCCCGGGTGATTTCCGGCACGACGCCCGAAGTTGAGAGGGTGATACGCCGGCGGGACAGCGAGAGCCCCTCGCCGTCCATCACCACCTTCATCGCGTCGCGGACGTTCTCTAAGTTGTAGAGCGGCTCGCCCATGCCCATGAGCACGACGTTGGAGACCAGCCGCGTCTCGTCCTTCGGCGCGCCGGGCACCGGCCACTCGCCAAGGTCGTCGCGCGCCACCATGACCTGGCCCACGATCTCGCCCGCCGTGAGGTTGCGGACGAGCTTCTGCGTGCCGGTGTGGCAGAAGGAGCAGGTCAGCGTGCAGCCGACCTGGGAGGAGATGCAGAGCGTGCCGCGGTTCTCCTCGGGGATGTAGACGGTTTCCACCTCGTGCCCGCCGGCGATGCGCAGAAGATACTTGCGCGTCCCGTCTGCCGACACCTGGCGCGTCACCACCTCCGGCAGCGCGATCTCGAACCTGTCCGCGAGAAGTGCGCGGTAATCCTTTGCAAGATTGGTCATGGCGGCGAAGTCGCGCACGCCCCAATGGTAGATCCACTGCCAGATCTGGCCCACGCGCATCCGGGCCTGTTTCTCGGGTGTGCCCGCCGCGATGAGCGCGTCGCGGAACTGCTCGCGGGTCAGCCCGACAAGGTTCACCCGCCCGCCTTCGGGAAGGCGGCGGGGAATCGTCATCACATCCTGGGTGATCGGCGCGCTAGGGCTCTGGTCGGTCATCGGGCGGTCCGTCTGTGCAAGACAGGTCATATAGTCCATCGCACCACAAAACGGAACAGCCCGCCTGCGGAGGCCGGCAGGTGGCGATTGACCCACGTCAAGGCGCCTGCCGGCGATCCGTGGCAGCGTCGCAGGGTTATTGATGGATGGAGGCACGCATGGCTCGCGGCAAGACTTCCCAGGCCGGTGACGCAACGCAGATGTTCACGGCGGTACCCCAGCCGGCCGCCGCCCTGACGACACCCCAGATGAAGCAGTTCTGGAAGGCGCAGGACAAGATTCTCGCCGAGGCCGAGGCTTTTGCGCGTCATTGGTTCGCACGCCGGCACGCGGCGACGAAGGCTGCGCTGAAAGCCTGCGAGGAAGCGGCCGAGGCGAACCCGACCGACGCGCTTGCCGCGCTTCAGGCGTTCCGGGACTGGCAGGCCCAGTCGGCCGAGCGGATGGCCGAGGATGTCCGGGAATGGGTTGACATGTGGGGCCGGTGCGCAGGCCACTTCGTGACCGGCGAGGTCACGGCCGGCGCCGAAACGCTGGACGAGTTGCAGCGCGAGGGCGCGGAGCTTCATTCTCGTCACGCGACGCCGGTCTGACGCGCGATTCGCGGGAAGGACGGTTCGCCTCGGCGGGTGGGGCCTGTAGACTGGGCGGGCGATGTCGGACGAAACAATCTGCTCCCCGCATGCAATGCCCGTGTCCGGGATTGCCCGGTCACTCGGTGCGGACATCCTGCGCGGCCTTTCCGACGACGAGGCGCGCAAGAGGTTGGCCTCCTTCGGGCCGAACCGTCTGCGGGTCCATCGGCGCAAGCGCTGGCAGGACATCCTCGGGCACCAGTTCAGAAGCATGCTTGTCTGGCTTCTGGCCGGGGCGGCCGGATTTTCCTTCCTGCTCGGCGACCTTGTCGAGGGCGGCGCAATCCTGGCGGTGCTTGCCATCAATGCGGCGATCGGTTTCGGTACGGAACTGCGCGCCGTCCGGTCGATGGTGTCTCTGCGCCGGATCGCGCAGGTGCGTACACTTGTGCGACGGGATGGGCGGAACCGAAAGGTCGATGCCGGCAAAGTCGTTCCGGGCGATCTGGTCATCCTGGAGGCGGGGGACATCGTTACCGCCGATCTGCGGCTTGTCCGGGCATCGAACCTGGAAAGCAATGAATCGGTCCTCACCGGGGAACCGGTCCCGGTCGCGAAGGCGACAGATCCGGTCGCGGCCGATGCCCCCGTCGGCGACCGGGTCGGGATGGTCTTCAAGGGCACCGCGATCACCAAGGGCACCGGCGAGGGTCTCGTCACCGCGACAGGAATGGCTACGGAGATCGGCCGCATCAGCGCGCTGACCGAGGCCGCAGGCGAGGCCGAGTCACTCCTTGAACGAAGGCTTGACCGGCTCGCGCATAGGCTTGTCTGGCTGATGCTGGCGCTCGCCGTGGCCATGGTCGCCGGCGGGGTCGCCCACGGCCATCCCGTTACCGATATGATCAAGACCGGCGTCGCCCTCGCGGTCGCCGCGGTGCCCGAAGGCCTGCCTGTGGTCGCGACGCTCTGCCTGGCGCGGGGCATGTGGCGCATGGCGGCGCGCAACGCCGTCATCAGAAACCTTGCCTCGGTCGAAACGCTCGGCGCCACCACCGTGATCCTGACCGACAAGACCGGCACGCTCACCGAGAACGAGATGACGGTCGTGCGTCTTCTTCTGCCGGAGAGCGGCGTGAGCGTCATTCCCGGCCGCGCGCCGGAGGAAGGTCCGGAACTGGCGTTCCGCCTCGGCGCGCTCTGCACGACGGCGGAGCCCGGCGACGGACGTTCGGGTGGGCAGAGCGGCGATCCAATGGAACTCGCGCTCCTCGACGCCGCCCGCCAGGTCGGGATCGACAGGTCCGCCCTGGCGGACCGGTATCCCGAGGTTCGCGAGCATGCGTTCGATCCGGTGCAGAAGATGATGGCGACGGTTCACCGCGATGGTGACGGCTATCTCTACGCCGTGAAGGGCGCACCGGAACATGTGCTCGCCGCCGCCGACTGCGAATGGGATGGCCGGGCAACGCGCCCGCTCGACAAGGCCCGCCGGTCGGACTGGGCCCGGCGGCAGACCGAAGCGGCAGCCGGAGGGCTGCGGCTGATCGGGCTCGCCATGAAAAGGGCCGCAACGGCGACCGAGCCGCCCTACACCGGCCTGACGTTCGTCGGCATTGCCTGCCTGCGCGACCCGCTCAGGGCCGACGTCCCCGGGGCGATCCGCGCAAGCCAGCGTGCCGGTGTCCGTGTCGTCATGCTGACGGGGGATCACGCCGACACCGCCGCGGCCATCGCCCGCGACGCCGGGATCGGCGGCGACGAGCCGCGCGTGGTCGAGGGTCATGCGCTCGGCGCGCTCGACGCGGGAACGGCCGAGGAATCGGCACTCCGCCGCATCGCGGACGCCGACATCTTCGCACGTGTCGCACCCGAGACGAAGCTGTCGCTGGTCAAGCTGTTCCAGGACGCCGGGCACGTCGTCGCCATGACCGGCGACGGGGTGAACGACGCGCCGGCCCTGCGCAAGGCCCATATCGGGATCGCCATGGGCCGGCGCGGAACGGACGTGGCGCGCGAGGCGGCGGACATGATCCTGAAGGACGATGCCTTCGCCACGATCATCCTGGCCATGCACCAGGGCCGGGTCATCTTCGACAACATCCGCCGCTTCGTAATCTACCTGATGTCCTGCAACGTGTCTGAGATCCTCGTGGTCGGGATCGCCGTCGGTGCCGGCCTGCCGCCACCGCTCTTGCCGCTGCAGATCCTCTTTCTCAACCTCGTGACGGACGTCTTTCCCGCGTTCGCTCTGGGCCTTGGCCGGGGGGACGCAGGCGTCATGCAGCGGCCGCCGCGCGACCCGGCGGAACCTGTCGTCGGTCGGCCCGAGTGGGTGAGGATCGCCCTGCTCGGCATCATCATCACGGCGGCGACGCTTGGTGCTTTCTGGCTGGCGCTCGGCCGGCTCGCACTGCCGGGCGACCAGGCGATCACCGTGGCATTCCTCACGCTTGCGCTCGCCCAGCTCTGGAACGTCTTCAACGTGCGCACCGGCCGGAGCGGATTCCTCCAGAGCGACGTGGCGCGGAATCCCTTTGTCTGGGCTGCGATTGCGCTCTGCACGGGGCTCCTTGCTGTTGCGCTCGCCCTGCCGGAACTGGCTCTGGTGCTCGACCTGCCACACCCGGGAAAGGCGGGGCTGATCCTCGCCTTCGGCATGAGCCTCGTGCCCCTTGCGCTCGGTCAGGGTCTCGTCGCCCTCGGGGTCTACGACCGGCCGGGGCGGGCGTCGGATCGCGACCACCCAGGCGGCCGCCGGCGCGCCGCATAGATCCGTGCCATTGCCGTTGAGGCCAGGCGGGCGAGGACGCTGTCGGCGCGGCTCGTCAGGATGATCGGAACGCGGGCGCCAAGGACAATCCCCGCCGCCTCGGCTGCGGCAAGGTACACGAGCTGCTTGGCGATCATGTTGCCGGCTTCGAGGTCGGGGGCGACAAGGATATCGGCGTCTCCGGCGACTTCGGAACGGATGCCTTTCGCTTCCGCGGCTTCGCGCGAGATGGCGTTGTCGATCCCGAGCGGCCCGTCGAGCAGTCCACCCGTGATCTGGCCCCGGTCGAGCATCTTGCAAAGCGCCGCCGCCTCGATCGTGGACGGTATCTTGGGGTAGACCGTTTCCACAGCCGAAAGCAGCGCGACCTTGGGCAGCGCGACGCCCAGCGCTTGGGCGAGGTCGATGGCGTTCTGCACAATGTCGCGCTTCGTCTCCAGGTCGGGGAAGATGTTTATTGCCGCGTCGGTAATGAAGAGAAGTTTCGGATGCTGCGGCACGTCGAGCGCGAAGATATGGCTCATCCGCCGTTCCGTCCTCAGGCCGGTACCGGCGTCGACGACTGGCGCCATCAGCTCGTCGGTATGCAGCTTTCCCTTCATCAGTACCTCGGCCCTGCCCTCGCGGACCAGCGCGACCGCGCGCTCGGCGGCGGCATGGCTGTGGGGGGCATCGCAGATCTCGATTCCGCCCAGGCTCGCGCTCGTCTCATGAGCGGCGGCCTCGATCTTTGAGCGCGGGCCAACCAGAATGGGCACGATCATGCCCTTTGCGGCCGCGTCCAGCGCACCGGTCAGGGAAAGCGCATCGCACGGATGGACCACCGCGGTGCGGGCGGGCGGAAGTTCGGCGGCCACGGCGATCAGCGCGTGGAATCGGGCCGCCTTTTCGTGCGGGGCATCCGGTATGCCTCCGACGTCACCCTCCGCGAGGTCGAGCGTGACACGCCCTTGCGCGTCCTCCACGCGCACGACGCGGCCGCTCAGGCTGACCCGGTCTCCTATGGAAAGGCCTCTCGGCGGCTGGCGGTCGGTCGGCTTCATCGGATCTGGCCTCTTGCTGTAGCAGGTTCAGCGCCCGAAGACATAGGTTCCGGGTGCGGGGCAGATCGGCGCATATCCGGCATCCGGCGCACCCATCCGCGGCGGGCCGACCGGCACGCCGGAGTGGTCGTTCAGCCAGGCCACGAGCGCAGGCCACCAGGAGCCGTCACGCAGCGGCGCGGTCTCCATGAAACGGCCAGGATCAACATAGGTGTCGTCGCGGGACGCGTGAAACATGCGGTAGCGACGGTGCGGGTGGCCGGGTTCCGAGACGATGCCGGCGTTGTGTCCGCCGTTGGTCAGCAGGAACGTCACGTCGGTGTCCGCGGTCAGGTGGAACTTGTAGACCGATCGCCACGGCGCGACGTGGTCACGCTCGGTTCCCACCAGGAAGACCGGTACCCGGATGTCCGACAGGACAACGGGCTTGCCGTCCACCTCGTAGCGTCCCTCCGCGAGATCGTTGTGCAGGAAGAGCCGGTGCAGGTATTCCGAATGCATCCGGTAGGGCATCCGCGTCGCATCCGCGTTCCAGGCCATGAGGTCGTTCATGTGCGGGGCCTCGCCCATGAGGTACTGGCGGATCATGCGTGACCAGACTAGGTCGTTCGACCTCAGGATCTGAAACGCGCCGGCCATCTGCTGGGTATCCAGGTAGCCCTTCTGCCACATCATGTCTTCGAGGAACTTGATCTCGCTTTCGTTGATGAAGAGCGTGAGTTCTCCGGCCTCGGTGAAGTCCGTCTGGGCGGCCAGGAGCGTCAGGGTCGCGACCCGGTCGTCGCCGTCGCGCGACATGGCCGCCGCCGCGATGGACAGGAGCGTACCGCCGAGACAGTAGCCGATCGCGTGAAGGTGCGGCTCGCCGGTGATGGCAGCGACCGCGTCGACGGACGCCAGCATACCGAGCTTGAGGTAATCGTCCATCCCGAGGGTGCGATCCTCGGCATCGGGGTTCTTCCAGGAGATCATGAAGACGGTGAAACCTTGCTCCGTCAGGTATCGTACGAGCGAATTCGCGGGAGACAGGTCGAGGATATAGTACTTCATGATCCAGGCCGGGACGATCAGCACGGGTTCCGGACGGACCTTTTCCGTCACCGGGTCGTACTGGATCAGTTCGACCAGCCGGTTGCGATAGACGACCTTGCCTGGGGTGACCGCCACTGCCTCTCCCGGAGTGAAATTTTCGGCCCCTTCGGGCGGCGCGCCGGTCACTTGCCGATGCCAGTCGGACAGGAAATTCTGCCAGCCGCGAACAAGGTTCATGCCGCCCGTTGCGACGGTGCGCTGCACGACCTCGGGATTGGTCCAGGCGAAGTTTGACGGCGAGAACACATCAAGCACCTGGCGGGACGCGAATTCGACGGCGTTCTCGTGCTGGTGAGTCACGCCGCGGACGTCTGTCGTGGCGTTGTGCCACCACTGCTGCGTCAGCAGGAAGGACTGCGAGAGGACGTTGTAGGGCCACGTCCTCCAGCCGGGGTGATCGAAGCGGCGATCCTGCGGCAGCGGCCGGATGCAGGTCTCCGGCGCGTCGGGCCGGAACGCACAGGACGAAAGGAAGGAGGCGAGCCGCTGCACCTTCTGCCCGGCTTTCACGACAAGCTGCCCCTGCTTGCCGGGCGACGTCGCCAGGTGCATCGCCCAGTCCGACCATGCGCCCGCAAGCGCGATCGGCGACAGGCCCGCCGTGAAACGCGCCACCTGCGCCGTCAGACCCATGTCGAGATCCTGGAACAAGGTGTCGGCGGCGGCCATCGCAGCCGCAGACCCCGCGTCGGACAGGCACCTGGGTTCCCGGACGGGGGCCTTTGCAGCGGGAGATGGCCGATCCGCCTTCTTGCGTGCCGTTGCAGTCGGCGATGCCATGTGTCACCTCTCCGTCGCTCTGCGGTCCAGGCTCCCTTACCCCATAGGGACATGTCCGGACGATGATGCAAGTCAATCCGTCGTGCCGCATCTTGGGGCCGAAGGCCATCCCCAACGTCGTCGCACTGTCCCGGGTCCCTCGACGAAAATTTCTCGCAGTTGCCGGAACCGGACCGATCGCAGCGCGTTCAGGACGTGTCGGTTCTGCCAGACATGTTCCCTCGTGTTCACCGACCAACTTGAAGGCTCGTCCCCATCGCCTTCTCCTCCCCCGGTGCGTCCGTTTCAGACCGCCGGGGGCTCTTTCTTAAAAAAGTGATCCCCGGGTCATTCGACCCGGGGTGAAAGACAGCCTCCTGCCGGACCGTCAGTCGAGCTTGCGAACGATGTGGTCGGCGAACGCCTTGATCATCGCGTCGTAGTATTCCTGGCTGTCGGCCGTGAGCTTGGCGGGGTCGATGCCCTGCGGCACGAACGGGCTCGCCTCCTTGAACGTCACGGTCAGCGTGTAGGCATCGAACTTGGTGTTGTCGCTGTCATGCGTGACCGCGACATCGCCGACAAGCCGCGACTCGGCAGCGCCGGTGAGCTCCTGGTAGGTGTTGGCAAGCTCCACTTCGTCGATGTCGACGAGGATCTTTGCACCCTCCTCGCCGGTCTTGCCGACCAGATCCGCGACGATCGCATTCTCGAGATCGTCCGCGAGTGTCGCCCAGTGCGCCGCCGCCTTCTCGTTCTGGATCGCCGTCATGTCCGCCGTCACCTCCACCTCGCGCACTCTCGTTTCCGAGAGTGCAGGAAATACCGAAATGAATGCGAAGCTGGCGGCAATACCGAGGGTTTTGATCTTCATCATCTTGTTTTCCTTTCGTTTTCTATCGAGGGTTTTCGGCAGGGCGCGCGCCGGCCGATCCATTCCCAAACGCGGAAACGGATGTCCGGTTCCCTGGGCGGGCCTGTTCAGGCGGAGCTTCGCCGGTTTCCCCCGGGACAAAGAGCACATTCCCGCAAGGCGCGAGGAAGCGCCCGCGGAGGGCCGGAACCGACACGTTGGCGTCACGTTTGCCAACCATGCGCTTCGGCGCGTCACCAAACCAGAAAACGGAGACCAAGCATGAAACGGCTCATGATTTCGACCGCCCTGGCGACCCTGATCGGCACTGCCGCCATGGCGCAGGACAGCGTGTTCCGCGCTGAAAGCGATCCCCTGGAAGTCCATGCCAGCGAGTTCATCGGCAAGCGCGTTTATGCGTCCGAAGCCGCCGTGGACGGCGATGCGTTCGACGGCATCCAGGACGGATGGGAAGACATCGGCGAGATCAACGACGTGGTTCTGACCCGAGACGGCAAGGTCGAGGCCGTACTCGTCGACATTGGCGGATTCCTCGGCATCGGCGAGCGGCAGGTGGCTGTCGACATGGATGCGGTGCGCTTCGTCGCCGACAATGCGACGGCGGACGACGAGGCCGACTACTTCCTGATCATCAACGCGGCGCGCGCGACGCTGGAAGGCGCGCCCGAATACTCGTGGACCGAGGCACCGATGACCGGTGACGGCGAGGCGACCGACCAGGCCGCGGCAGCGGCGGACACCGCGACCGAAGCCGCCGGCGAGACGGCCGCCGAAGCGAGCGACGCTTCCGCCGCCGCGACCGGAACCACGGCCGATGCAACGGCCGAGGCAATGACCCGAGAGCCCATCAGCCGTGACGGATACGCGGCCCTTGCCGCGGCCGACCTCACCACCGAAATGCTCACCGGTGCCGCTGCCTACGACGCCAACGACGAATGGATCGGCGAGCTCTCCGAACTCATCGTCGACGAGCAGGGCAAGCTGACTGATGCCGTCATCGATGTCGGCGGGTTCCTCGGCATCGGCGAGAAGCCCGTGAAGCTCGCGATGAACGAGGTGGATATCCTGCGCAAGGGCGAGGGTGGCGAAGTGCGTGTCTACGTGCCGATGACAAGGGAACAGCTCGAAGCCCTGCCGACCTACGACAAGTGACTTCGGCTCATGGCGGTCGGGTACCCATCCCCGGCCGCCAGAGGGAATGCGGCCCGCCGGTGATCCGGCGGGCCGCATTTTCTTTTCCGTTCGGCCATGACATGCCGGCGGGTGCGACGCGCCGTTGCGGTCCCTTGCCGCACGAGAAAGGGCCGGGATCCTTCGATCCCGGCCCTCCCCGCGCCGCGCAACCAAGGGGAAGTTGTCGATACCGCGGCGGCGTCGCTTCCCGATCCGTCAGAGCGGGGGGTTGCCCCGCATCGCCCGTGCGATCATCGCCACCACGAACAGGATGAGGAAGATCACGAAAAGCACCTGCGCGATGCCCGCAGAGGCGCCTGCGATACCGCTGAAGCCGAGTGCCGCCGCGATCAGCGCGATGACGAGGAACGTAACAGCCCAACCGAGCATGGTCTTTCTCCTTCGCTGTGGACCTTGTCCTTGTGTGCCGGGTTAACGCCGGCGGCAGGCACGTGGTTCCCTGCCCTGGAGCGCGCCGTCCGCGATCCTGCACACCGGGGTCGAATCCGCCGAGCGAGGCCCGATTGTGCCCGCGGTGGGAACTGGCGCGAGACGGGCCGCGTTCTGTCCCCAGATCCCGTTGGCTTCTCAGGCCGAGACGGGGCAGTCCATATCCATGACAGGAGGTCGACGTGGCACAGGACAAGATCCGCGAGACGGTCGAAGACGCCGCAAGCACCCTGAAAGCTGCCGGCGCGGATGCGATCGAGGCCACCCAGAAAGAGGCCCGGGCGGTCCTCGGATCCGCGAGGGAAAAAGTGATGAGCGAACTCAGGGCGCAGGCCGATGCCGGGCGGGATTTCATCGCCGACAAGGCGCGCGACGCCGCCGCGAGATTGTGCGCGCAGGCCGCCGAGGAGACTGGATCGCTGCGCGGCCGCATGCTCGGCATCATCGCCGGAGGCGCGTCGGACCTCGCGCAGGATCTGCGACGGCACAGCCTGCCCGCGCTCCTCGCCGAGACCGAGGCCTTCGCGCGCCGCAACCCGGGCGCCTTTGTCGGCGGGGCTGCCCTCGCTGGATTCGCGCTCGCAAGGTTCCAACGTGCCACCGCCGCGCCGCGACATGCAACGCCGTCGATGGCGGATCGTGACGGCGCATCGCGCAGCCTTGGCGACATGGTCAGCCAGCTTCACACCGACCAGGACGGGGCGTGACCGTGCGCACGGAACGCGGGTCACGGCCGACGTCGAGCCTCTTTTCGGACGTTGTGCGTCATGTCACCGCACTGGTCCGAGGCGAAGTCGCCCTCGCCAAGGCGGAAATGGCCGAGAACGCCCGCCACGTGATCTCCGGCGTTCTGATGATCGCCGGGGCGGCGGTGCTTGCCGTGGTCGGGCTGAGCCAGCTCGCCGATGCGGCCGTTGCCGCGCTCGTGAGCATGGGCCTCTCGTTCGTTTGGGCTGCGGTGACCGTGGGTGGCACCGCAGTCCTGTTCGCCGCGCTCCTCGTGCACGAGGGGCTCGGTGCCTTCGAAAGGACAAACCTCATCCCGCGCCGCACGGTCAGGAACGTCCGTCGCGATGCGGAACAGATCAAGGAGACATTCAATGACCCATCACGCTGATCCCCGCGAGATCGAAAAGAACCTCGAGCGCGAGCGCAACGCCCTGGGCTCCGCCCTGGAAGAACTCCAGGATCGCTTCTCGACCGACTCGCTCGCCCGCGAGGCCCTCGGGATGATCAAGACGAACGCCGCCGCCTACACGCAGTCGATCGACCGGGCGGTGCGCGCCAATCCGGTGGCGCTGGCGCTGACGGGCGTCGGGCTCGCCTGGCTGATCTTCGGCGGGCGCAGGGTCGCAATAACGACCCTGCCCGCCGCGATCGACCGGTGGGAGGACGAAGGCGGAAACCCGCTTCCAGAGGGCTTCGAACCCGCCCTTGCGTCGGTCGATCCGGCGGAGGGCCGTTGGGCCCACCGGATCGACGTGCTGCGCCATCGGGCGTCGGCCGCCCTGCGCCGCCTGGAGCGGGACGCGCGTGGCCATGCCGGGGCCGTCCGCAACGTCGCGGCGGAGCGGAACAAGCTGCTCGCGGCCTTTACCGACGACATGCGCGAAGCCATGAGCGAAGGGCTCGACGACCTTTCCGCCTCAGCGCGCGAGAAGATCGTGAAGGCACGCGAATCCGCCTATGCCGCGCGTCTGAAGCTCGACAAGACCGTGCGTGCCGGCAGCCGCGAGGTGGAGCGGATGATCAACGAGCATCCCCTCGTCGCCGGGGCTGTGGCCCTGGCTGTAGGTGCCGCCGTCGCAGCCGCCCTGCCGCGGACGCGCGCCGAGGATCGCACCTTCGGGTGCGAGAGCGACCGTCTCATGGCGGCTGCCGCGAACCTCCTCCGGGAAGAGCGCGAACGGATCTCGCGCGTCGCGGGCGGAGTCACGGACGAACTCAAGGTCGCCGCTCAGGAAGCCCGGGGCGCCGTCGCGGAAGGCGCCGCCGACGTGGTCGCCCGCGTGAAGGAGCGGGCCGAGTCGGAGGCCGCGCGGACGCCGAGCCCGGGGCAACGGACCTGACCGTCCGGCGCGCCGTGACACGCGACGGCCATGTCCGGCCGCCCGCTGGTCCCGACAGGCAGGACACAGAGAGAGGTCGGCAGGTTGAGCGTCCCTGCCGGCCTTCCTGTGCGAGCTTGGAGCCCGGCACCGAGTGCCGCTTGCGCGAAAAAGAAGACGCCCTCCCCCAGCAGCTGGGGGAGGGCGCATCGCTTTCCGGCTGCGCCGGTCAGAGACCGCGCGTCAGAGACGGGAAACCCAGGTGTCCACCTCGCGTTCGGCGGCGTCCTTGGCATGACCGTACTTCTCCTGCACGAGGCCGACGAGCTCTTCGCGGCGACCTTCGATGCGGTGCCACTCGTCGTCGGTGATGTCACCCCACTTGGCCTGGGCCTTGCCCTTGAGCTGCTTCCAGTTCCCGGAAATCTGATCCCAGTTCATGATGTCCTCCATTTCTTGGGTGGGTTGGTACCATCTCAACGCCCCCAGACGGGTGGAGTTCCAGCCGGGTCGTGACCGGCGGCGGCGATCCGCGCACGTGGCGCACCCCTCCGCGCGGGAACCGGCGGCGACCCCGCGGCGTTCTCTCCGCGTCAGGGGGAAATTCATATGGAAAAGACGGAACGGCTGTCCCAGTTCGCGGTCATCTTCATCGCGTCGATCCTCGCGATTGCGGCTGCGGGCTGGGGAAAGGACATTCTCGCCCCGATCACGCTCGCGCTGGTCGCGGGCGTCGTCCTGTCGCCGCTTTCGGACTTCTGGGAGGGGCACGGCTATTCGCCCGTTTGGGGGGCGCTCCTCGGGCTTCTCGTGACGCTCGTCGTGGTCGGTGCGCTGGTGCTGGCGTTTCAGCCGGTCATCGCGGGCCTCGTCGAGCAGGCGCCCAAGGTCTGGTCCGACATGCGCGAGGTCGTGGCGAGCCTGCGCGGCCTTATCCGGGGCCTTTCCGAAGTCACCGAGAACGTCACGAGCGCCATCGCGCCGCAGGCAAACGCCGCGCCGGCCGCACCGGCCGACGAAGCGGTCGCCATGCCCTCGGTCTCGGACGCGATAATGGCCGCACCGCTGATCCTTTCGCAGATCCTCATCTTCGCCGGGGCGCTCTTCTTCTTTCTTCTCACGCGACGCGAGATCTACGGCTGGGTATCCCTGAGACTGTCGAGCCGTGGAGAGCGGGCCGAGCTCGCGCTGCGGCTGCGCCGGGCCGAGCGGAACGTGGCGCGCTATTTCTCGACCATCACCCTCATCAATGCCGCTCTCGGGGTGCTCACCGCGGTTGCGCTCCAGGTCATGGGCGTGGCCGATGGCATGATGTGGGGCGTGGTCGCCTTTCTCGTGAACTTCATCGTCTATCTCGGACCGACCGTGTTCGTCGTCGTCCTCCTGTTCGTTGGCGTGGCGGAGTTCGACGGCGCGATGTCGCTTGCCCCGGCCGCGTCCTTCATCCTCCTCAACACGATCGAAGGCCAGTTCGTCACGCCGGCGCTTGTGGGCAAGCACATGGCGGTGAACCCGCTTCTGGTCTTCCTCGCGCTCATCTTCGGGATCTGGCTTTGGGGACCGATCGGCGGGATCGTGGCGATCCCTCTCCTCCTGTGGGGTCTCGTGCTGAGCGACTCTCTCGCGCCCAGACCGCGCACGGCGTTGCAGGAGCAGGACGCGTGACGGGTCACACCAGCTCGGGCGGAACGAGCGGAAGGTCCTTGGCGTCGCGCTCCGCCGCGGCCACGTCGTAGGGAAGCACGAAGCCCCTGCGTTCCTCGGGAAGCGCCTTCAGGTTTGCGAGAGCCTGGGCGCGCCAGGCCGAGACGGCGCGCGCCGGGTCGAAGAAGGCCGCCCCGGCCCCGGCGGGAAGCCAATGCGCCATGACCCTCCGGCGCAGCGCGCGCACCTGGGTCCGGTCCGTGAGGGCAACGCCCGCCTCAGTATCCCACCTCAGGCTTCGGCCATTCAGGTTGGCCGAGGAGACGATGGCCGCATGTTCATCGAACACCGACACCTTGGCATGAATGTAGACGATTGGCGCCCCGTTCAGGTGATCGCGGCCATGGCCCTGGACGCAACGCCGCTCGGCCCCGCGGGGCTGGGCCGCGGCGCCGACGAAGATGCGGCGGCCAAAGGCATTCTGAATGATGCGGACCGCGCGGGTCTGAAGGAACTCGCCGAAGCGCGCGTCCGGCGAGATGCGGCGCGCGAAGGCGACCTCCTCGGGCGCACCGGGCAATATCAGGATCATCGACAGGTCGGGCCGTTCCTCGGCGAGACGCGCAAAGTACCGGGCCAGCTTCAGGTCGCGAAAGTACTGCGTTTCCAGATAGATCATCCGTCGCGCCTTACGCGCCATGTGCTCGTGGGCGTCGGCGATCTCCTGTACCAGCGGGGTCGGGCCGAAGGAAAAGATCGGTCGCGGAAGCGCGCGTGAAAGGGTTCGCAGGAGGTGACGATGACGCCGGGGTTCGCTCCGGCCGGCGGTCACGGCAAGAAAGGTCTCCAGATGTTGCTGGGCCTCGGCCACGGCGGGACCGGTCAGGAGAAGCTGGACATCGTGCCAGGTCTCGTCGGCGTCGCGGTCGTGCGACGGCGTGTCGAAGCGCCTCTCGTCGAGGTCGAGGCCGCCGATGTAGAGACGACGGCGGTCGAAGACGGCAAGCTTGTGATGGTGTGTGGCCGGGTAGATCCGGGGCAGCGGCCAGAACCGCGGCCAGAGCCGGCCGTCCGCGCGGGCGACGAGCCGCGAAGGCAGCCCCGGCATTTCGCGGAGTGCATTGGCCCGGATCTCGGGCGCCAGCCGATTGAGCCAGCCCGCCAGCCGCCATTCGCGCATGAAGATGAGCGGCCAAAAGCAGAGTCGCGGCGCAAGCGCGGTCGAAGCCGGATGCATGGCCGCCACCACCCGAAGCCGCGCCGGCGCTTCCGCGATTTCGGCGGCCGCGACAAGACCGCGGACGGATCGCCAGGTCGCCCGGTGGAGCCTTGGCATGGCGATCGGGTCGAAGTCGGTGATCGCTATGTTGATGGAAACGCCACGGCGAAGCGTATGGGTGACGAGGTCCGACCATCGCTCGCCGACCTGGCGCGCCTCGGGCGAGCGCAGTCGCGTTTCGGGATCGAAAATGCGGAAACCTGCCCAGATCTCTTCTTGCGCGGCAAGGAACTCGCGCTCAAGCGCCGGATAACACTCGGCCGCGGTGAGAAGGGTTTCGAACACCGGCTCGGCGGCGCGATATGAAAACCGTTGGAGCATCTGCCACCGCGCCCGCCGAAGGACCTGTTGCCATTTTGCTTCTCAACTCCGCACTCGGGCGCCCGGTTCCTTGTCAGGTGTCGCCCGGCGATTCAGCGGGCGGCTGCCGACGATCCTCCGAATCCGAGAGCGGGCGCAGCCCGAAGTCGATGGCCAGTTCGTAGGTTCCGTCACTTTCGCGGCGTTCGACGGTTCCGCCGACCTGCATCGCAAAGGCCGCGATGAGCTGGGTGCCGAGCCCGGCGCGATGGGCTGTGCCGGTCGTGTCGGCGGGCGGTCGCGCCGTCGTGTTGCGTATTGTCAGACATGCCCGCAATCCATCGGTCGACTTGAGGCTGACGCAGAGATCGGCCACGCGGTGCCCGGAATCCACGGCATATTTCAGGGCGTTGGTGACCGCCTCCGACAAGAGCAGCGCGAGCGGCACTGCCTGGTCCGGAACCATCCGGATATGATCGAAGTCGGTGTGCACGGAAATGCGCCGATCCGGGCGGTCGGACAGTTTGACGATCTGTCGCACGATCATCGAAAGAAGCTCGTCGGCGTGGATGTCTGACAGGCCGGCCGTCTGGTAAAGCTCGCGATGGATCGTGGCCAGGCTCATCACCCTGTCCTGCAGCCCCCGCATGATCGTCCGCGCCTCTTCCGATGAGGTTCGGCGCATCTGCATGTTCATGATCGAGGCGATGAGCTGGAGGTTGTTCTTCACGCGGTGATGCACCTCGCGCAGAAGCACTTCCCGCTGGTGGACCATGTCCTCGAGATGGGCCTCGTCGTGAAGGATTGTGTCGGTCATCTGTTCATAGGCTTCGGCCATTTCGCGGATCTCCGATGGAGCACCGCTCACGTCGATGTCGCCGACATGGCGGCTGCCGCCCGCGAAGGAGATCATCGACCGGCCGAGTTTCTGGATGTGCCGGATCACCTGGCGCTGCACCGCCAGCCAGGCGACAACGACGCTCGCCACCCACATGAGGAACGGGACCAGAACCGGGGCCGAGGCAAGAACGCTGGCGGCCTGCCCGCCGGCGCCGGCGTCCGGCCAGGAACCAAGCGCGAAGAGTTCCTTGGGCACCAGTGGAACTACCGAGAATGTCCGGTCGATCCCGGCCGCCGAGGGTGCGGAGAACGAGGCGGCCTTCTCGACGGGGAGCGTTGCCAGCGACCGATCGCCGGGAATGGCAAGGGCGACATCGTCGAGAGGAAGGGTGGATGTCAGGACGACCCCGCGCTTGTCGAACGTGATCATGGTCAGCGGGCGTTTCACGTCGGCCTCGCTGTCCTCGGCCACGCGAATTCCACTGTGGGGGATCGAGAGGCTGACGAACCCGCGATAGCCGCCCGCCGCATCGAAGACCGGATGGGTGATCACGAGAACCGAGGTTCCCGATACAAGGCCGACGGCCTTCACCGCGAAGGATGTGCCCCGGTCATGCGCTGCGCGCAGGAAGAGCGGATCGTCCTTGAAGCTGAAGATCCGCCCCGCAGAGTTGCAGGTGCTGATCCCGCTGAGCGGCACGAACGCGACAAGCGAGTAATGCGACTCCACTTCCAGCATCCGCTGCAGGAAGCCGGTACATGCGGCGTTGTCCGGCATCAGGGGCCAGATCGACTTCGAAAGGACCTTGGCGGCGCCACGCGCTTCCTGGATGTAGCGCAGTTCACCGCTCGCCGCGCGCAGGGTTTCGCCCATCAGCGCGGCCTCCGATCGCCCCCGCGATTCCTCGATCACGGCCATCGACTTCACCACGGAGATGACCGTGAGGGGCAGCAGAACGATCGCCAGAAGGAAGGCGACCCGGAATCCAAGGCCGTCGGCAGGATTGCGCCGCGTGGGCGGCTCCGTCATGCGGCCTGGGTCCCTGACGCTGCGAGCACGGCGCGCGTGTCTGCGTCTGCGCCCGAGATCGGATCCTCGCCCGGGCGGAGGTCAAGGAGTTCGCAAAGCCGTGCGCGCGCCCTGTTGACGCGGCTCTTGACCGTTCCGACCGCCACGCCGGTCATCTGGGCGACGTCCTCGTAGGAAAACCCCGACGCGCCCGCAAGGATCAGAACCTCGCGATGCTCGGGAGACAGGGCGCAGAACGCGCGGTGAAAATCGCTGAACGCCAGTCGCCCGTCGTGCGCGGGCCTTTCGTAGAGCTTCGCGGCATGCACGCCATCGGGGTCGGCCACTTCGCGCTTGCGCTTGCGCTTCATGGAGAAGAACGTGTTGCGGAGAATGGTGAAAAGCCAGGCGCGCATGTTCGTCCCGGCTTGGAACTTGTCGATGTTCGTCCAGGCCTTGATGATGGTATCCTGCACAAGGTCGTCGGCCGTGGCCACGTCGCCGCAAAGGCTGATCGCAAAGGCACGCAACGCTGGCAGATGATCCGGAAGCGCATCCCGGGCATCGGCGGTCATTGCTTGGATTCCTTCCGGCGAAGTTGCTCCAGCAGCTCCTTGAAACGGTCAGGGATGTGCTCGTCCAGCGCCTCCTGATAGACGCGCTTGAGGTTTTCATCGATCTGTGCCTGCAATTTCGCAGAGTCTCCGCCTTGCTTCATTTGAACCGCTCTGTCTGGCCAGTTTTTTCACGATCGTCCGGAACCTAACGCACGCGGGCCGCGTTGGTTCCGAAGAAAATTGAGATGGGAGAAAAAAATGTCGCCGAACGCCACAGGGGATTTCGCAACGTCTCTCGCTGCGAATGTGCCCTACCTGCGCCGGTATGCGCGGGCCCTGACCGGAAGCCAGGACAGCGGTGACCGGTACGCGGCCGCGACGCTGGAGGCGATCCTGCTGGACGACGGCGCCGCAAGATCCACGACCGATCCGAAGATCGGCCTCTTCCGCGCCTTTCACCTCGTCTGGTCGAGCGCCGGCGCCCCGGTCGGCGACGCCGACACGGCGCACTCGGCGCGAGCGCAGAGCCACATGGCGGGGCTCACGCCCAACACGCGCGAGGCGCTGCTGCTGCACGCGATCGAAGGCTTCAGCCAAGGGGATATCGCCCGGATCATGGACGTGACCCCGGACGAGGCCGGCGAATTCATCGACATAGCCCGGCGCGAGATGGAACGCGCCATCTCCGGCAAGGTGATGGTGATCGAGGACGAAGCCATCATTGCCATGGATATCGTATCGATCGTTGAGGATGTCGGCCACCGCGTGACCGGAGTTGCGCGCACCCGGACCGAGGCCGTCAGGCTCGCGTCGTCCAACCGACCGGACCTGATTCTCGCCGACATCCAGCTTGCGGACAATTCGTCCGGGATCGACGCGGTGAACGACATTCTCGCGCAGTTCGAAGACATTCCCGTCATCTTCATCACGGCCTTCCCCGAGCGTCTGCTGACGGGGAGCCGGCCCGAACCCGCGTTCCTCATCACCAAGCCCTTCTCGGAGGAGCAGGTGCGCTCGGCGGTGAGCCAGGCGATGTTCTTCGCCTCCACCGAGACGCTGGCGGCGTGACCGCGTCGGTGAAGTGAGAGAGGCCGGGCAGTCCGCCCGGCCTATTCTTCATATCTTCGCGGGCATCATCACTTCGCCGTGGCACGCAGCATCCACGCGGCTTTCTCGTGGAACGCCGAGCGGGCCGTGATCAGATCGGCCGTCACCGGGTCGTCGCTTTCCTCGGCGAGCTTGATGACTGCCTTGAGGCGGTTTGCGACCCGTTCGTGGTCCGAAGCGAGGTCCTCGATCATTGCCTGGGCCGCGGGCAGCTTGTCGGAATCCTTGACGATCGATGCCTCGATGACGTCTGAGAGCCGGGCCGGCGCAAGCTGGCCCAACGCCCGGATCCGCTCGGCAATCGCATCGGTGGCAGCGAAGAGATCCTCGTACTGCGCCTCGGTCAGCTTGTGGATCGGATAGAACAGGGCGCCCTCCACGTTCCAGTGATAGGCATGGGTCTTGAAGACCAGCCGGTAGGTATCGGCCAGCGCTTCGGCGAGCGCCTTGGCCAGCGGCTTGACCTTCTGCACACCGGTCTTCACGGACTCGGGCGCAGGGACGACTTTCATCGCGTCTTTCATGGCAGTTCCTCTCGTGGATTTCGGCACGGCCCGTTGGTGTTTTTCGGTCGTCGATGCCGACAGATGGATGCTTGATCAACGTCCGCGCGGCGCGTCGGTTCCCGCAACCCCGGGCGCGGAGAGCAGGGCGCACACGGATCGGGAGGTGAACGGCCGCAGGAGGACCGTCCAGGCGCCCGCGGCGAAGCCCGGCGTCCCGGCCTCGTCCTCCGCAACGTCCCCGAAAAGGACGACCCGCCCACCGCGGCTGTGCACGAGGGTGTCGACCCCAGCCCGTGCAGTTCTCCGTGGTCCAAGCTCCAGGAAGGCGACCGAGAGGACAGGGCTCGATTCGATCGCCGCGATTGCGTCGGGAAGGGAGGTACAGGCGAGGACGCTGGCCGCCGGATCATGGTCAAGAGCGATGCCGACGAGATCGTGTCGCACGATCGCGTCAAAGGCGAGGACGACATAGAAAGGCCCCCGTAGGGGCGCGGCGGTTGTGGAGTTCATGGTTCCCCTCGACATGGCCGCATGATGGAACCGGAACGCCCGGTCCGCATTTAAGTGCGACACACTTTCCGTAAGGGAACATCATGGCCGGAACGAGCTGCGTGAAATGTCCGCTGCGCAACCGATCCCTCTTCACGCCTTTCACCGACGAAGAGCTGGAATTCATGCAGTCGTTCAAGACCGGCGAGATGACGGTCGAGCCCGGGACCACCCTGCTCCTGGAGGGGTCGAACAGCCCGCAACTCCTTACCGTGCTCAACGGCATGGGCGTGCGCTACACGGCCATGCAGAACGGACGGCGCCAGGTCATCAACTTCCTCTTTCCCGGTGATTTCATCGGCCTTCAGGCAGGAATCTTCGGGGAAATGAAGCATTCGGTCGAGGCAACCACCGCGATGACCCTCTGCGTCTTCCGGCGCGACGATCTGTGGCGCTTGTTCCGCCAGAATCCGGCCCGCGGCTATGACCTCACCTGGATCGCCGCGGTCGAGGAGCACTTCCTGGGAGAGACGATCTCCTCTCTCGGCCAGCGCGACGCGATCCAGCGGATCGCCTGGGCGTTCGTGCGCATCTTCGAGCGGCTGAAAGCCTCTGGCATGGCCACAGCCGGCCGGGTCCCGCTTCCGTTCCGGCAACAGGACCTCGCCGACGCGCTCGGTCTGTCGCTCGTCCACACGAACAAGACACTGAAGGTCCTGCGATTGACCGGCCTTGCGCGATGGTCCGACGGTGAGCTGGAAATCGGCCGCATGGCGGAACTCGCCGAAATCGCCATGATCGAGCTCGAAAAGCCACAGCAGCGACCCCTGATGTAGGCCCGACGACCGGATACCGACCCCAGAGAGTCCCACGCATGCTTGCGACATCGGCACCGCGATCGGCCGCTCCAGCACATGTTGCGACGCGGGCGGGGCCGCGATAGAGCACGTTTCATGGTGCACAGGCTCGCCGCCGGCCAGAGGAAACGCGTCGTTTCTGCCCTCGGGATCGCGCAGACGATCGCCTGGGCATCGAGCTATTACATTCCCGCCGTCCTCGCCGCCCCGATGGCCGACAGTCTCGGCCTGTCGCCGGTCTGGGTCTTTGCGGCCTTCTCGATGGCCATGGTGGTATCCGCGGGCGTCGGACCCTGGGCGGGGTCGACGATAGATCGTCTCGGCGGGCGCGGCGTCCTGATGATCTCGAACTTGATCTTCGCCGCCGGCCTGACGGTCCTCGCGCTCGCACCGTCATCGGCGGTGCTCTTTGCCGGCTGGGCGATCATCGGGCTCGGCATGGGGAGCGGGCTATACGAGGCCGCCTTTTCCGCCCTTGCAGGGATCTACGGCCGCGAGGCGCGCGGCCCGATCACCGGCATCACCCTCATCGCCGGCTTCGCCAGCACCGTGGGCTGGCCGCTGTCGGGTCTCATGCTTGCCACCTGGGGGTGGAGGGAGGCCTGCCTCGGCTGGGCGGCGATCCATCTCCTCCTGGCCTTGCCGCTGAACGCACTGCTACCCTCGGCCAACGACCATCGGCCGGCGCCCAGATCCATGGTCGAAGACGGACCGCCGCCGTCGCCGGTCGCGCTGGCCCTGCTCGCCTTCGTTTTCGCAGCCACCTGGTTCACGTCCACGGCCATGGCCGCCCACCTGCCGGGTCTCCTGCAAGCCGCGGGGGCAAGCACTGGCGTAGCGATCGCTGCCGGCGCGCTGATCGGTCCGGCACAGGTCGCGGCGCGGCTTCTGGAGTTCGGGTTTCTTGGCCGGTTTCATCCGCTCGTCTCGGCGCGCCTTGCCGCGGCGACGCATCCTCTCGCGGCGGTGCTTCTGGTCGTTTTTGGCGGGCCCGCCGCCTACGCATTCGCGCTCCTGCACGGGGCGGGCAACGGCATCCTGACGATCGCGAAGGGCACATTGCCGCTCGCCCTCTTCGGCACAACGGGCTATGGCCAGCGACTCGGCTGGCTGAATGCGCCGGCGCGCGCCCTGCAGGCGGCGGCACCGCTGGTCTTTGGCGCGGCGCTTTCCGCATGGGGGCTCTCGGCGATATGGCTTACCGCGGGCGTCGGGCTCGCCGCAACCGCGGCGCTGATGATGCTCAGGCGGGCCTGAGCGCGTGATCCATGTCGTTTCGGCTGTGGCGACATGACGCTGGGGCATCCGTCGATGTCGCCAAACCGTGCGACGGGTCCCTCCTGCCCGCTAGTCTGGACGCACGAACCCCGGAACCGCCATGACCCAGCACCCCAAGCTTCTTTCGCCCATCGAACTTCGCGGCCTGACGCTCAGGAACCGGATCGTCTTCGGGGCGCATACCAACAACATGTCCGACATGGGCCTGCCCGGGCCGCGCACCGCCGCCTACCTCCTGGAGCGTGCGCTCGGCGGGGCGGCGATGATCGTGGCGGAGCCGATGCCGGTGCACCGGACGGGTGTGCTGACGCGCGGCAACTTCCTGCATTCGACCGACGAGGTCATCCCGCATTTCCGCAAGGTAACCGAACCGGTGAAGGAAGCCGGGGCCGCAATCCTGCAACAGCTTTACCATGTCGGTGCGCACGGCGATTCCGATCTCAGCTTCGCGCCCCACTGGTCGCCCTCGGGCCACGCGAGCTACCATGACAGCGACGGCTCCCACCGCATGACCGGAGCCGAGATCGAGGAACTGATCGACGCCCATGTCGCCGCCGCCGTGCGCTGCCGGAAGGCCGGGTTTCAGGGGGTGGAGGTCTGGGCGGCCTATCACTCGCTTCTCGACCAGTTCTGGACGCCCTGGTCAAATACGCGCGATGACCAGTGGGGTGGCAGCCTCGTGAACCGCACGCGGTTCTCCCGCACGATCATCGAGCGTATCCGCCGCGCATGCGGCGAGGATTTCATCATCGGTCTCGCCGTGTCCACCTCGGATGCCCATGACGTCACGCTGTCGGTCGAGAACCTTCTGGAAATCATCGCCCTCCACGACGCGACCGGCCATGTCGACTATGTCACCTGCGGTCATGGCGGATACCTCGACTTCGAAAGGCTGATGCCGACTTTCCTCTTCGCCGAGAAGCTGACGGCCCCGGTCACCGAGCAGATCAGGGGGGTGGTCAAGCACGCGAAAGTGACGTCCGAGGCTCATGTGCGCACGCCCGAGAACGCCGAGGCGATCATTGCTTCGGGCCAGGCGGACCTGGTCTCGATCGTGCGCGGGCAGATCGCCGACCCTCATCTGGCGCGAAAGACCATGGAGGGCCGGGCCGAGGACGTGCGCGGCTGCATTTCGTGCAACCAGATGTGCTGGGGACGGCGGTCCCGCGACTACTGGATTTCCTGCCTGATCAACCCCAGTGCCGGACGCGAATGGGAATGGGGCGGCGACCGCTTCACCACGGCGGAAGCCCCGAAGTCGGTGCTCGTCGTCGGTGCGGGCCCGGCCGGGCTGGAGGCCGCTCGGGCGGCGGCGGAACGCGGCCATCGGGTCGAGATCGCCGAAGCCGCGCCGCAGGTTGGCGGGCAGTTCAGGCTCGCGGGCATGCAGCCGCGCCGGGCACAGATACTCGACCTTCTCGACTGGTACGAAAGGCAGTTCGCGAAACTCGGGGTGGCCCTTCGCCTCAACACCTTTCTCGATGCGGATGACATCGCCGCCCATCCGGCCGAGGTCGTGATCCTCGCCACCGGCTCGCTTCCCGATCCGGAGGCGCGGCAGCGCTGGCTGCCTTCGGCCGGGCCGCTGCCAGGGCTCGAGAACGGCAGGGTCTGGGCGCCAGAGGAGGTCATGCGACGCGAGGCCGGGCTCGGCGACACCGTGATCGTCCTCGACGAGGGCGGCAACTGGCGCGGCGTCGGCACGGCCTGGATGCTGGCCGAGCAGGGCAAGCGCGTGGTGATCGTCACCCCCGACCCCTGTGTTGGCAAGGAGGTCGCGCGCACCTCGGCCGACGGCCCGGCGCGGGCCCGGCTCGCCAGGCTCGGCGCCCGGTTCGTGACCGAACATGTCGTCAGCCGCTGGCACGGCAACGGGGCGACCGTCCGCAGTCTGCTGACCGGCGATGAGGAGACGATCCCCGCATCGGGGCTCGTGGTTGCGACGACGAACGTCGCCTTCGATCCGTTCCCGGAGGGCTTCGGCGACAAGACCGTTTACCGCATCGGCGACTGCGCGG
The DNA here is from genome assembly GCF_008933605.1 of Albidovulum sp. Taxonomy (GTDB): domain Bacteria; phylum Pseudomonadota; class Alphaproteobacteria; order Rhodobacterales; family Rhodobacteraceae; genus Albidovulum. Next base: position 1,595 of record NZ_WBUS01000023.1, on the reverse strand, counting down.
CCCCCCGCCAGGCCCCTTATGCCTTCCACGAGGGCCGCAAGGTCGCATTGCAGATCTGACCCTCGTTCCCGCTACGAGATGAAGGGGCGATCCCGTGGCGCGACGGGCCGGGGCATTACCGGTGCCGCGCTTCCCTGCAGATCACGGGATCGATGACCGGGCCGCGGAGACATTGAAGGTGGACCGCTTCAGGATCTCGCCGTCCTCGTTCACCGTCAGTCGCAGGGCGCGTCCCGCGTGGTAGAACGTCAGCCTCCAGAGGCCGGCATCCTCGCCGTGTCCTTTCTCGCAGCGGGAGGTGATCCGGCCATCCTGCATGGACGCCCTGATCTCCGCGGCGGGGCGTCCGAAGGCGACGGAAAGGACCGCCGCATCCACGACGAAGCTGCCCCCCTCGTGCTCGACAGCGTTCATTCGCGATCCTTCCAGTAGCCGTTCGCCGCCGCGACGGTGGCGAAATGCGTCGCCACGACCTGGCTGACCGCGATCAGGGCCTCGGCGTCCTCGGCATAGACCGGCCGGAGCCGGTCGCGCACCGCCGCGTCAGGTTGTGTCATCTTCACCGCGACGCGGGCGAGCTTGACGGCGAGATCATAGCCTTCCTGAGGAGTCGCGGTCCTGAGTGTCGGGAGCCAGTCTGTCATCGGTGCGCCCTTTCTTCGGCGGGTGGGGATCAGGTGGAATGACGCGCCAGGCCGCGCCCTCGGGGTCGGCGAACTGCCCGTTGCGCAGGGCCCAGAAGAAGGCGGAAAGTCCGGTCAGGCCAAGGCCGATCGAGACCGGGATGAGGATGGCGAGGCTCATGCGTCATCTCCGGCGATGGCGCGCCAGGCGTGCCAGGTGCCGTGGCCGAGAACCGGGAAGATGACGACCAGCCCGATCAGCCCCGTGGCGGCCGACACGGCCAGACCGGTCGCCACGAGGGCGCCCCAGGCGAGCATGGGCCCCAGGTTCTGGACGGTCATGGCAAAGCTCAGCCCCATCGCGGTCAACGCGTCCGTCCGGCGGGCGACAAGCATCGGAATGGAAAAGACGCTGATCGCGAAGGCGAAGGCTGCGAACAGCCCGCCCACCAGCATGCCTGTCGCGATCAGCGCCCATCCCCGGGGTGTCGTCAGAGCGTTTTTCAACGCTTCGGCGGCTCCGGGAAAGGGTGTCAGGCCGAAGAACAGCGCGTAGAGAAGATCCGCCGCCCTGAGCCAGAAGAGGACTAGAAGGCCGAGAAGAAGCCCGGCATAGGCCAGTTGCGCGCCTGCGGCCGGCCTGAGCGCCAGCATGTCGGACAGGCGCGCCGTCCGGCCTGCGGACCGGCTCCGGCTTGCCTCGTAGAGCCCGATGGCCAGGAACGGGCCGACGATGAGAAAGCCGGCGATGGCCGGAAGCGCGAGGTAGAGCAGGCCGGCTGCGTGTAGCGCCCAGAGGACCGCGTAGGACAGGAGCGTCAGGAACAGCCCGTAGGCGAGGCTCGGACCGGGCGCGGCCACCAGGTCGCGCCAGCCGTGCCCGAGCCATGCCAGGGCTGCGCGCGCCGGCAGGTTCCGCGCAAAGCGCGGCGCCGGGCGGACCGGGCTGCGCAGCGTGGGAAGCGGTTCCAG
>NZ_WBUS01000022.1 GCF_008933605.1 Albidovulum sp. | reverse complement strand
CGCCCTGGCGGCTGGCGGAGGTCGCGGCGGGCCTTGCCGGCGCGCCGGCGCCGGCCGTTCCGTCCGGGGCGGCACTTGGCGATTACATTTCAAGCCATTACGAGGACATGTTGAGCTTCTACGGGCGCGATCCCGGCGCACGGATCGCGCGCAAGCACCTCGGCTGGTATGCCGACGAAGCGGGGATCGACCCGGCGCTGCGGGCTCGGATGCTCGCCGCCGCCTCGCCCGGGGAGGTGCTAGCGCTCGTGGCCCGCGCCTATGGCGGCGAAGCGGAAAGGCGCGCCGCATGAGCCTGCCCGCCGCCGCCACGCTCTGGGCCTCGCTCCCGGTTCCCGCCATCATCCTCGACGAACGCGACCGCGCGATCGACGTGAACCCGGCAGCCGAGCTTTTCCTCAACGCCTCGACCCGGGCGCTGCGGGGCCAGCCCGTCTTCGACCGGCTGGCGGTGGCGGCACCCCTGGAGGAGGTCTTCGCCCGTGTCCGCGCCAACCAGTCCTCGCTCTACATCAACGACGTGGACGTGGGCACCGGCGAACGCGCTCCGGTGATCTGCAACCTTCAGGCCGCGCCGGTGGCCGATGCGCCGGGCCATGTGCTCCTGCTGATCTCGCCGCGCGAGTTCGCCGAGCGGATCGGCCGGGGGCAGGGCATGAAGCATGCCGCGCGGTCGGCCATCGGCATGGCGGAGATGCTGGCGCACGAGATCAAGAACCCGCTGGCCGGGATCACCGGGGCGGCGCAACTGCTGTCGATGAACCTTCCGCCCGAGGACGTCGAACTCGCCGACCTCATCGTCGCCGAGACGCGGCGCATCCTGAAGCTCCTCGAACAGGTGGAGCAGTTCGGCAACCTGCGCCCGCCGGAGGCGCGCGCGGTGAACATCCACGATGTCCTCGACCGGGCGCGGCGCTCCGCGCTCCTCGGCTTTGCCGCGCACATGACGATCCTCGAGGACTACGACCCGTCGCTGCCGCCCACCTCGGGCGACCCCGATCAGTTGCTCCAGGTGCTCCTGAACCTTCTGAAGAACGCGGCGGAAGCCTCTGGCGGGAAACCGGGAACCATCAGGCTTCACACCTTCTACGACCATGCGCTGCGGCTGCGTCGGGTCGACGGCGCCGGCACTCCCTTGCCGTTGCAGATCGAGATCATCGACGACGGCCCCGGCATCCCACCCGAGATCGCGGAGTCGATCTTCGACCCCTTCGTCTCGGGCCGCGAGAACGGCACCGGCCTCGGCCTCGCGCTGGTGTCGAAGATCGTGGCGGACCATGGCGGCTGGATCACCGCGGAGTCCGTCCCCGGGCGGACCGTCTTCCGCCTGTCGCTTTCCGTCGCCCCGCGCGCCGCGGCCCCGAAAACCAAGGAGAAGGTCTGATGGACGGCACCGTACTTGTCGCCGACGACGATCGCACCATCCGCACCGTGCTGACCCAGGCATTGACCCGCGCCGGCTGCAAGGTCCATGCGACCTCGTCGCTGATGACGCTGATGCGCTGGGTCGAGGAGGGCAAGGGCGATCTGGTGATCTCCGACGTGGTCATGCCCGACGGAAACGGGATCGAGGCGCTGCCGAGGATCGCGGCGGAACGGCCCGGCCTGCCGGTCATCGTGATCTCGGCACAGAACACGATCATGACCGCGATCCAGGCGACCGAGGCCGATGCCTACGACTACCTGCCGAAGCCCTTCGACCTGCCCGACCTGATGAAGCGCGCCGCGCGCGCGCTGAACCAGAAGCGCCGCGCGGCACCGGTGCAGAATCCTTCGGCGGCCAAGCCGGCCGACGACCTGCCGCTCGTCGGCCGCACGCCGGCGATGCAGGCGCTCTATCGGCTGGTGGCGCGGGTGATGAACGCCGACCTGCCGGTGCTGATCACCGGCGAATCGGGGACCGGCAAGTCACTCGTCGCGCGCGCCATCCACGATTTTTCCGACCGCCGGACCATGCCCTTCGTCACCGCGGCTTCAGCCGACCTGCAAGGCATCGACGGTCCGTCTGCGCTTCTGGCGCGGGCGCGGGGCGGCACGATCGTCTTCGACGAGATCGGCGACTTCGACGCCGAGGCGCAGGGGCGGATCGTGCGACTGCTCGACGCGCTCCCGGAGAACGCGCCCCGGATCGTCGCGACGACCCAGAAGGCGCTGGCCGCACGGCTCGAGGCGGGCACCTTCCGCGGCGATCTCTACTACCGTCTCGGCGGCGTCACGCTCGCCGTGCCTGCGCTCAGGGAGAGGGTGGAGGATATCCCGCTTCTCGCCGAGCATTTCCTCGCGCGGGCCGAACGCGACGGGGCCCCGGCGCGCCGGCTTGCGCCCGAGGCGGTCGCGCTGATCCGCGCCTACCGCTGGCCCGGCAACGTCCGCCAGCTCGAAAACGCGCTCCGGCGCCTTGTCGTGACCTCGGTGGAACCGGAAATCAGCCGGGCCGAGGTCGAGGCGGCACTTGGCGCGACGCCGGTCGAAAGCCTCAATGTCGGTGTGCAGGACGAGGGTGAGCGGCTTTCCGCCTCGATCGCCCGGCACCTGCGCCGCTATTTCGCCCTGCATAACGACAGCCTTCCGCCACCGGGCCTCTACGGCCGAATCCTCAAGGAAATGGAGGCCCCGCTGATCGAGATCGCGCTCGACGCGGTGGCCGGCAACCAGGCGAAATGCGCCGATCTGCTCGGCATCAACCGCAATACGCTGCGCAAGAAGATCACCGATCTGGATATCCGCGTGACACGGCGGCGAAAGTTGATGTAATACGGCAACAGGAACTGTGGCCCGTCGGCGTCAGCCGGCAGAGAAGCCACCGACCTGTCGGCGGCGGCCGCGGTGCGGCCGGAAACAAGAGGCGAATTCGTGCAGGGCCTTGTGCGCGGCACATCCTGGGACCGGTTCACCCGGCTCCGCAGACAACGGCGCTTCCAGAACGCCGTGACGCTCGGGCTCGTGGTGCTCGGGCCGCTGCTTGCGCTTGCCACCTTCGTCGTGCTGGGACCGTTCGGACAGGGCGCCAACTCCACCGGGCTCAGGCTGATCCTGCTCGCCGACCTCGTCTATTTCCTCGCCCTCGGCGGGATGGTGCTCGCCCGGCTCGCGCGGATGATCGCGGCGCGGCGGGCGAAGTCGGCGGGCTCGCGGCTCCACCTGCGGCTGACCGGGGTCTTCGCAGGCATCGCCCTGGTGCCGACGATCCTCGTCGCGGTCTTCGCCGGGCTCACCGTCAACATCGGCCTTGAGGGGTGGTTCTCGGACAGGGTCCGCGGCGTCGTCGGAACCTCGCTCGCCGCCGCGGAGGCCTACCAGGACGAGCACCGTCAGGATCTCGTGACCGACGCCACGGCGCTGGCCGGCTTCATCAATGCCGCGCGGCGGAGCACGTTCCTGCTCGCCGACAGCGACCTGCGCCAGATCCTGACGCAGGGCCAAGCGCGCATCCAGCGTGGCCTGCGCGAGGCCTATGTCATCGACGGGAGTGGCGAGATCCGCGCCCGCGGGGAGCGCAGCTATCTCTTCGATTTCGAGGAACCCGCGCCGGCCGAGCTGGACCGCGCCAAGGCCGGCGAGACCGTGCTGATCGAGGATTGGTCCAACAACGAGTTCCGCGCGCTCGTCGCCCTGCCGGCCTTCGCCGACCGCTACCTCTATGTCAGCCGCGGCGTCGACGGCCAGATCCTGAGCCTGCTGGACGATACCCGCGAAACGGTCGGGCTCTACCAGCAGCTCGAGTCCTCGCGCGGGCGGGTGCTCTTCGAGTTCGGCCTCGTCTACATCGGCTTCGCGCTGATCCTCGTCCTCGCGGCGATCTGGATGGGCCTGTGGTTCGCCGAGCGTCTGTCGCGGCCGGTGGGCCGGCTTGCCGGGGCGGCGCAGCGGGTCGGCTCGGGCGATCTCGACGTGCAGGTCGTCGAGGAGGAGGGCGACGACGAGATCGCGATGCTCGGCCGGGTCTTCAACCAGATGACGCGGCAGCTGAAGTCGCAGCGGCAGGCGCTCGTCGACAGCCACCGGGCCACCGAGCGGCGGCGCCGGCTCTTCGATTCCGTCCTGTCATCGGTGACCTCCGGGGTCATCGGGCTCGATGCCGAGGGGCGGGTGGATTTCCTGAACCGTGCCGCGACGCGGCTCCTGAACCTCGACGAGACGACCGACCACGGCCGGCCGCTGGCGGACTCGGTGCCCGAATTCGCGGCCCTTCTCGACCGGCTCCGCGAGGGCATCGGCGAGGTCGCGCAGGAAGAGATCAAGGTGAGCCGGGGCGGCCGGCTCGAGAGCCTCCTCGTGCGCATGGCGATCCGCCGCAACGCCGATGGGCGCCTCGAGGGCTATGTCGTGGCCTTCGACGACGTCACCGACCTCGTTTCTGCGCAGCGGATGGCCGCCTGGGGTGATGTCGCGCGCCGCATCGCGCACGAGATCAAGAACCCGCTGACCCCGATCCAGCTTTCGGCCGAGCGGATTAAGCGCAAGTTCATCCGCCTTGTCGGCGACGAGGCGGATTCGCTCGAACAGATGACCGACGTGATCGTGCGGCAGACCGGCGACCTTCGCCGCATCGTGGACGAGTTTTCGAAGTTCGCGCGGATGCCGGAACCCGACCGACGCGAGCATGACCTGACCAGGCTCATGCGCGACGCGGTGACTCTGCAGGAAGGGGCGCTGCACGGGGCGCGGCTGGTCGCCCGGCTGCCGGACGCCCCGGTGACGGCCGAACTTGACGCGACGATGATTTCGCAGGCGGTGACGAACCTAATCAAGAATGCCGGGGAAGCCGTTGAATCACTAATGGAAAAAGGCGCACCGGAAGGCTACGCCCCGGAGGTTCGCGTGACCATGCTGCCCGGCGAAGACGTGGTGACGATCCGGATCGAGGACAACGGGACCGGTTTGCCCGAGGACCGCGCGCGGCTCTTCGAGCCCTATGTCACGACGCGCGAGAAGGGCACCGGGCTTGGCCTTTCCATCGTCAAGAAGATCATCGAGGAACATGGCGGTACGCTCACTCTGGGCGATGCGCCGCTTTTCGACGGCAGCGCCCATCATGGCGCTCAGGCCGAGATCCGCCTGCCGCGGGCGCGGACCGGCCGGGGACAGAAGGAAAAGGCCGCGGCAACGGCCGGAGGTAGGACATGAGCGATATCCTGATTGTCGACGACGAGCGTGACATCCGCGAACTGATCTCGGACATCCTGAAGGACGAGGGCTACGCGACGCGGCTCGCGGGGAATTCCGACGAATGCATGGCCGAGATCAACGGCGAGCCGCCCGCGCTGATGATCCTCGACATCTGGCTGAAGGACAGCCGGATGGACGGGATCGACATTCTGAAGACGGTGAAGCGCGACAATCCGGACGTGCCGATCATCATCATCTCGGGCCACGGCAACATCGAGATCGCGGTCGCGGCGATCAAGCAGGGCGCTTACGACTTCGTCGAGAAGCCCTTCAACATCGACCAGCTTCTCGTCGTGATCCGCCGCGCAATGGAGACCTCGCGGCTGAGGCGGGAAAACGCCGCGCTGCGCCGCCGTGACGTGACCTCGTCGGAGATGATCGGATCGTCGCCGGCCTTCCGCGCGCTCAAGGGGCAGCTCGACAAGGTCACGAAGTCGAACGGGCGGGTGATGCTGACCGGCCAGCCGGGTTCCGGCAAGGAGGTGGCAGCGCGCTACATCCATCTGAACTCCAACCGGGCGGCCGGACCCTTCGTCACCGTCTCCTCCGCCTCGATCGAGCCGGAGCGGATGGAGGAAGTCCTTTTCGGCCGCGAGACGGCGGAGCGCGGCGTCGAGAAGGGACTGCTGGAACAGGCCCACGGCGGTGTCGTCTATTTCGACGAGGTCGCCGATATGCCTTCGGGCACCCAGTCGAAGATCCTGCGCGTGCTGACCGAACAGCAGTTCACCCGGGTGGGGGGCTCCGACAAGGTTCGCGTGGACCTGCGCGTCATCTCTTCGACCACGCGCGACCTTCAGGCCGAGATCGTCGGCGGGCGCTTCCGCCAGGAACTCTACGACCGGCTGAACGTCGTGCCCGTCGCCGTCCCGGCGCTCGAGGAGCGGCGCGAGGATATCCCCGAGCTCGCGCGCCACTTCATCGAGGGCTTCAACAAGTCGCAGGGCTTGCCGCTGCGCGCGCTCAGCGAGGAAGCCGAGGCGCTGATGCAGACGATGTCCTGGCCCGGCAACATCCGCCAGCTGAGGAACGTCATCGAGCGGGTGCTGATTCTCGGCGAGGCCGGCGGCCCGATCGAGGCGCGCGAATTGCCGGGGCAGGGCGATGGCCAGGCGGAGGAGGGGCGGATCGTGCTGTCGGGCGGCCTCGCCACGCTGCCCCTGCGCGAGGCGCGCGAGCTTTTCGAGCGGGAATACCTGCTGACCCAGATCAACCGCTTCGGCGGCAACATCAGCCGGACGGCGACCTTCGTCGGCATGGAACGCTCGGCGCTCCACCGCAAGCTCAAGTCGCTCGGCGTCGTCACGACCTCCAAGTCGGGCGCTCGGATCGCGCATCTCGAGGATGAGGATGAGGAGGAAGATGCCTGATAAACCTCGGGTTTCCGTGCCGGGGCCGGAATGGCGCCCGGCCGTGAACGGGGTTGCGGGCCGCCTTGACCGGCGTTGACCGCCCACCGGGGCGCGCCTATCAAGGGCGTGCCTCATCCGGGAGCGGGCCATGAAAGTGATCATCTGTGGTGCGGGCCAGGTCGGCTGGCAGATCGCGCGCCACCTGGCGGGTGAAAAGAACGACGTTACCATCGTCGACAACAATGCCGACCTCGTCCGCCGCGCGACCGAGACGCTGGACGTGCAGGGCGTCGCCGGATTCGCCTCCTATCCCGATGTGCTCGAACGCGCCGGCGCGCGCGATGCCGACATGATCATCGCCGCGACCCATTCGGACGAGGTGAACATGGTCACCTGCCAGGTTGCGCATTCGGTCTTCGGCATCACCCGCAAGATCGCCCGGCTCAGGGCGCAATCCTACATGGACGCGATCTATTCCGACCTCTACCGCCGCGATCACCTGCCCATCGACGTCGTCATCAGCCCCGAGCGCGAGGTGGCCGAGGCCGCGCTGCAGCGGCTCTCTGCACCCTCCACCTTCGACACCGAGAGCTTCATGAACGGTCGGGCGCAGCTTCTTGGCATCGCGCTCGACGAGGATTGCCCGGTGCTGAACACGCCGCTTCGGCAGTTGACCGACCTCTTCTCCACCCTCCGCGCCATCGTCGTCGGCATCCGCCGCGAGGGGCGGCTTTTCGCCCCTGAACCGGGCGACCAGCTTTTCGCCGGGGACCAGGTCTATGTCTTCGCCCATGTCGAGGACGTGAACCGCACGCTCGACATCTTCGGCAAGGCGACGAAGAAGCAGGAGCGGATCGTCATCATCGGTGGCGGCAACGTCGGTCTTGCCGTGGCCCAGGCGCTGGAGCGGCGGACCGACCGGATCCGCGCCAAGATCATCGAGCGCAGCCGCGCGCAGGCGGAGCGGGCGGCGGATTCCCTGCAACGCACCATCGTTCTCAACGGCGACGGGATGAGCGCCGATCTCCTCGCCGAGGCCAACATCGAACGCGCCGATGCCGTCCTCGTCGTCACCGACGACGACAAGACCAACATCCTCGCCGCCGTCCGTGCCAAGCAGGCCGGCTGCCCGATGGCCATCGCGCTCATCAACGACCCGACGCTGGTGCCGCTGATGGGCGCGCTTGACATCGACGCCTACATCAACCCGCGCGCGACGACCGTTTCGTCGATCCTGCGCCACATCCGCCACGGCCGGGTGCGCGCGATCTATTCCATCGGCGATGCCGAGGCCGAGGTGATCGAGGCCCAGGTGCTCAGCACCTCGCCCATCGCCGGCCGCCTCGTGCGCGAGATCGAGTTCCCCGAAGGCGTTCTCATGGGGGCGCTGATGAAGGGCGAGAAGGTGGTGAAACCCACCGGCGACACGCGGGTGGACGAGGGCGACGTGATCGCGCTTTTCTGCATGTCGGGCGACGTGCCGGAGGTCGAGCGGCTCCTGCAGGTCTCCATCGATTTCTTCTAAGCCCATGCGCCGCTTCCTCGATCTTCCGCTGATGGTCATCCTGATGGGGATCGGGGCGCTCGCCATGTACCTTCCGGCGTTTCACGCCTTCGGCGCGCGCGACTACGGCGTGGCGCGGGTCTTCTTCTACTCCGGCACGCTCTTCTTCCTCCTGACGGTGCTGATCGGCATCGCCACCGCCGCCAACCGGGCCGGGCACCCGGCCAGGAACCAGCTCCTGACGCTCGTCGCCGCCTTCGCGGCGCTGCCCCTGATGCTGGCAGTGCCCCTTGCCGAGGCCGTGCCAGGCACGAGCTACTACAGCGCCTGGTGGGAGATGGTCTCGGCGATGACGACAACCGGGGCAACGCTGTTCGAGCCCGACCGCTTGCCCTCGTCGGTGCACCTGTGGCGGGCGCTCGTGGGATGGATGGGCGGCTTCTTCGTCCTCGTCACCGCGGCCGCCGTGCTTGCCCCGATGAACCTGGGCGGTTTCGAGGTGCTGAGCGGGGCGCCGGCCGGGCAGGGCGCGCTGTCCGGCGGTCCCGCGGCGCGGGGCCAGGGCCCCTCCTACCGGATCCTGCGCGAGACGGCGACGCTGCTTCCGGCCTATGCGGGGCTGACGCTGGCCCTGTGGATCCTCCTCATCCTTGCGGGAGACGGGGCGCTGACGGCGGCATGCCACGCGATGTCGACCCTCGCCACCTCCGGGATTTCGCCAAAGGGCGGACTGTACGGCACCGGCGCGGGCTTCTGGGGCGAACTGGCGATCTTCGTATTCCTCGCCTTTGCCCTGTCGCGCCGGCTCTATCCCTCGGGCCGGACCTTCCGCAACGCGGTCAGTCTCGGCACCGATCCCGAACTCCGGATGGCGCTCCTCATCGTGACCGTGGTGCCGGCGCTCCTGTTCCTGCGCCACTGGGTCGGCGCGCTTGAGGTGGACGAGGTCCGCAATACCGCCGCCGCGCTGCGCGCGCTCTGGGGCACCCTCTTCACGGTTCTCTCGTTCCTGACCACCACGGGCTTCGAATCCACCGACTGGGCCGAGGCGCGGACCTGGTCAGGCCTTGCCTCGCCCGGCCTGATCCTCGCCGGGCTCGCGGTGATGGGCGGCGGGGTGGCGACCACGGCGGGGGGCGTGAAGCTCCTGCGGGTCTACGCGCTCTACCGTCACGGCGAGCGGGAGGTCGAGCGGCTCGTGCATCCGAACTCGGTCGGCGGCGCGGGGCAGGAGGCCCGGCGCCTGCGCCGCCAGGGGGCGCAGATGGCCTGGATCTTCTTCATGCTCTTCGCCATCTCGATTGCCGTCACGATGCTGGCGCTCGCCCTCACCGGACTCGATTTCGTCGCGTCCACGACCTTCGCCGTCGCGGCGCTGTCGACGACCGGTCCGCTGGCGAGCTTTGCGGCCGAGGCGCCGCTGTCGTGGTCTGAACTGAACGGCGCCGCGCGCGCGGTTGCGGCGGGCGCCATGGTGCTCGGCCGGCTCGAGACGCTCGCGATCATCGCGCTTCTCAACCCCGACTTCTGGCGCCGCTAGGCCGGTCCCGCCGGCCGGTGCAGACCGCCATCAAATTGGGGGTGGAAAGTCCTGCGATCTTCCGCATACTTGGTTCAAGTCCCCGGTGCAGCGCCGAGGGGCGGGGATACGCTGGAACCATAAGACAGCAAGAAAAGCGCAAGGCGACGATAATCATGGCTGCCGACAAACAGAATTTGCAGGATGCCTTTCTCAACCATGTCCGCAAGGCGAAGATTCCGGTCACGATCTTCCTGATCAACGGGGTCAAGCTGCAGGGCGTCATCACCTGGTTCGACAATTTCTGCGTGCTGCTGCGCCGGGACGGGCAGTCCCAGCTCGTCTACAAGCACGCGATCTCGACGATCATGCCGGGCCAGCCGATCTCGCTGTACGAGGGCGAGGACTGACGAACGAGCGAAGTCCAGCGGACAGCCCCGTCCGGGCCTATGTCCTCCATCCGGACCTGCGCACGGGCCGCAAGTCGCGGACGCCGGAGAACGCGCTTGCAGAGGCTGTGGCCCTTGCGGCGGCGTTGCCGGCGATCGAGGTCGTGGGCGGCGAGATCGTCCGGCTTCCGACCGCTCATGCCGGGATGCTCTTCGGCTCGGGCAAGATCGCGGACCTGAAGGCGCGTCTCGCCGAGGCGGAGGTGGGGCTGGTGCTCGTTGACGGGCCGGTGAGCCCGGTCCAGCAGCGCAACCTGGAAAAGGAGTGGGGCGTGAAGCTCCTCGACCGGACCGGCCTGATCCTCGAGATCTTCGCCGACCGGGCGCGCACGCGTGAGGGTGTGCTGCAGGTGGAACTTGCCGCGCTCAGCTACCAGCGCACGCGCCTCGTCCGCGCCTGGACCCACCTCGAGCGCCAACGCGGCGGCTTCGGCTTCGTCGGGGGCCCCGGCGAGACTCAGATCGAGGCCGACCGGCGCGCCATCGACGACGAGGTGATCAAGATCCGCCGCCAGCTCGGCCGCGTGGTGAAGACGCGCGCGCTGCACCGGGCGGCGCGGCGCAAGGTGCCGTTCCCCATCGTCGCCCTCGTGGGCTACACCAACGCCGGAAAGTCCACGCTCTTCAACCGCATGACGGGGGCCGAGGTCCTGGCCAAGGACATGCTCTTCGCCACGCTCGATCCGACGATGCGGGGCGTGGTGCTGCCGTCGGGGCAGAAGGTCATCCTGTCCGATACGGTGGGATTCATCTCGGACCTGCCGACCGAGCTTGTCGCGGCGTTCCGCGCGACGCTCGAAGAGGTGCTGGAGGCCGATCTGATCCTCCATGTCCGCGACATCTCGCACCCCGAGACCGAGGAACAGGCGGCCGACGTGCGCGCGATCCTCGAAAGCCTCGGCGTGGATGAGAACGTGCCGCTCTTCGAGATCTGGAACAAGATCGACCTTCTTGCCGACGAGGCCCGCGCGGCGCTTCTGGTCGAGGACGCGCGCAAGCCGGGCATCCACGCCGTCTCGGCGCTGACGGGCGAAGGGCTGGGGCCGCTGTTCGACGCAATCGAGACGACCCTCGGGTCGGAGCGGTTCGCCGCCGACCTGGCGCTGCCCTTCACCGCGGGACGGCGCCGTGCCTGGCTTTACGAGAATGGCGTCGTCACCGGCGAGGAGGAAACCGCCGAGGGCCACCGGCTCCATGTCCGCTGGACGGCGCGGCAGAAGGCGGCGTTCGAGGCGCTCTAGCGGCGGCGCGCGACCGCGATCCAGAGGGCCATCAGCGCGAAGGACAGGATCGCGTTCCAGGAGGCCATGGAGAGGCCGAAGAGGCTCCAGGCGACCTCGTCGCAGCGGATCAGCGGGGCCGCCATGATCTCGTTCAGAAGGTCCTCGGCAGAGCCGGAGAGGCTACCGCCCGAGGTGCAGGAATCGGGGCCTTGCCAAAAGCCACGCTCGACACCGGTGTGATAGACGCCGAGCGCGCCCGTCGCGGCCGCGGCCAGCGCCCCGGCCCAGGGAAGCAACCGCCAGGCGGTGACCAGCGCCGCGAGGCCGATCGCCACCGCCGCCCAGTGCGGGCCACGCTGCCAGAGGCAGAGCTTGCAGGGCGCATAGCCGAGCGCCTCGAAGACATGGGCGCCGGCGAGGAGGGCGGCGGAGCCGCCGGCGGCGAGGAGGATGAGCTGGGTCCGGGTCATAGGTACTTGATGAGAGCGAAGCCGCCGACCAGCAGCACCATGAAGATCGTGAACATCAGCCCAAGGCGCCGCTCGACGAAATCCCGGATCGGTGCACCGAACTTCCACAGAAGCGCGGCGACGACGTAGAACCGCAGGCCCCGCGCCACGATCGCCGACAGGATGAAGACCGGCAGGCTGAGACCGGTCCATCCGGAGACGATGGTGATGACCTTGAAGGGAAAGGGCGTCACGCCGGCGAAAAGCACCGCCCAGGCACCATACTGGTTGAATTCCTGCGCGAATTTTGCCCCGGCATCCGCCTTGCCGTAGAACTCGAGGATCGGCTGGCCGACGGCTTCCCAGAGCACCGCGCCGATGAAATAGCCCAGGAGACCGCCCAGAACCGAGGTCACCATCGCCACGGTGGCGATGATCCAGGCGCGCGAGGGGCGCGAGATGATCATCGGGATCATCAGCACGTCGGGCGGGATCGGGAAGAACGAACTTTCGACGAAGGAAACGATCCCGAGGGCCCTGAGCGAGTGGCGATGATCCGCGAGGCGGAGCGTCCAGTCGTATAGCGCACGGATCATGCAAGGGCACCGGCAAGGTTTCTGTCGCGCCCTTAGGCCACGGCCCCGCCCCGTCGTCAAGCGCGTCCCACCTTCCGGGGCGCCGGAAACCCGGCTAGGCTGGAACCGGCGACCGGCAATTGCGTTCACGGTTGAGGGTGCGGGAGGTACGGGCATGAGATGGCAGGGGCGTCGCGGCAGCGCGAACATCGAGGACAGGCGCCGGATGGGTGCGGGCCGGGCCGGAGGGCTGGGGCTTGGCGGCGTGGTCCTGGTGCTTCTCGTGGGCTATTTCTTCGGCATCGACGTGACGCCGCTCCTGAACGGCAACGGCCTCCCGGGGGGCGGTGCGATCCAGAGCGATGTGGAGCTGACCGAGGCCGACCAGCGCGCGGCCGAATTCGTGTCCGTCACGCTTGCCGACACCGAGGAGATCTGGACCCGCATCTTCCGCGACGAACTGGGGGCCACCTACGAACCCGCGACGCTCGTCCTCTTCAAGCAGGTGACGCAGTCGCCCTGCGGCAATGCCTCCGGCGCCACCGGGCCGTTCTACTGCCCGCTGGACAAGAAGGTCTATCTCGACACCGATTTCTTCGCCACGCTCTCCCAGCGCATGGGCGCGAGCGGCGATTTCGCCGCGGCCTACGTCGTGGCGCACGAGGTGGCGCACCATGTTCAGGACGAGCTCGGCATCCTCGGCAAGACCACGGCGCTGCGCCAGCAGTCGTCAGAGGCCGAGTCCAACGCGATCTCCGTCATGGTGGAACTGCAAGCGGATTGCTTCTCCGGCCTCTGGGCGCGGCATGCGCATGAAACCTTCGGCACCCTCGAGAAGGGGGATATCGCCGAGGCGATGAACGCGGCCGAGAAGATCGGCGACGACACCCTGATGCGCAACGCCGGCCGCCGTCCGATGCCCGACAGCTTCACCCACGGCACCTCCGAACAGCGCCAGCGCTGGTTCGCGGCCGGCTTCGAGAGCGGAAGTCTGCAGGCCTGCGACACGTTCTCGGCTGCGAACCTCTGATCGGGGGCGATCACCCTCTTGCCGTGGCCCCAGCGGAGCGTTAGACGGCCAGAGGGGCCCGAGTGGCGGAATGGTAGACGCAGCGGATTCAAAATCCGTCGCCGCAAGGCATGCGAGTTCGAGTCTCGCCTCGGGCACCACGCCCCCCCTGACAGCCACCGCATCGGCAGGGCGAATCGCATCGCCGCCGACGGCGCGCCGGCCGTCGCGCCCTCATCAACAATCGAACGTCCGTGCGGTGTTTGGTCAACTTTCGTGCGCGGGCGGCCCGGGTTGGGCTGGCGCGCGGCCGGTCGGGTGACGCAACCGGCCTGCCGTTGAACTGTTGCCGCATTAGAAACATCCGACAGTCCTCATCCGTCTCTTCTAGAGAATCATGCCCGGTTGCATCGCGCCCGGAAACAATGATGGCAGGTCCCCGCATTTGGACAGATTGCGCCCTTCGGATCCCGTCGGCCAAGGCGGCCCCGTTTGCCACAATCCTGCCACTTTGCGCTTTGGTCGCGGCTCTCCCCGGGGCTAGGCTGAAAAGGCTCTGGGGGGCGAAGCGGTGATTGGGTGTCCCGGGTGCGGGCGGTCCGGGGTGGGATCGCGGCACCCGTCACATGAGAAACCGGACGGAAACCATTGTGCCGCCGCGCCCGAACGCTGCGGCGCTCCCTCCAGCGGGTGGGTCGCGCAGGGTCGCCGGATTCGGCACGGCGCGGCGGGTGTGGTGCTGTGGGAAGGGTGCTATGACACTGAAGACTCGGTTCGATCTTCCGGTCGCGGGACCGGCCGGGCAGGGCGTGCCGCCGGCGGAGACCCGTCCCGCCACGGCGCTGCGCCTCGACGAAGGGGCCCTCGCGGTCGCCTTCATGATCGCCGCGCGGCCCTCCGAAGCCGAAGAGACCCTCGTTTCGGGCGGCGGCGACGGCGCGCCGCAGTTCTCGCTTTGCGCCACCGCCGATCAGGCCATCGTCGCCCATCACCGGGCCGATGGCGAAGACCACGAATTCTCGACACCCGCGGCCTTCTTCTCGGAGGGCGACCATCTGACGGTCGGCTACTCCTGGAATGCCGCGGGCAAGGGCGGCGCCTTCATCGCGACCAATGTGTCCACGGGGGCGACCTATGAGGAAGCGATAGGCGCCGCCCTGACGATGGACCTTGCCGCCGCCGACGCCACGGACTGGACCTTCGCCGGAAGCGACGACCCCGCGGCCGGCACTGGCGGCGACGGGGGCGGAGCGGAGACCGTAACGGCCTTCCAGATCATGTCCGGACCGAAAACGCTCGCGGCGGCTCTCGACGGGATCGTCGAGGGGACGGCGGGCGCGGACCGCATCGACACGGCCTATACGGGGGACCCGGAAGGTGACCGGATCGACGCCGGGGACGCCGTGCTGCCCGGCGCGGCCCCGGACGACGATTATGTGCTTGCGGGCGCCGGCAATGACACGGTGCTGGCCGGGCGCGGCGATGACGAGGTCTACGGCGAGGGCGGCAACGACTTCATCCGTGGCCAGGGCGGGCGCGACCTGATCGACGGCGGCGCGGGTCACGACACGCTCGACGGCGGGTCGGACGACGACACGATCCTCGGCGCGCAGGGGGAGGATGTGCTCATCGGGGACGCCGGCGCCGACAGTCTCGATGGCGGCGCGGACGACGACCATCTCTTCGGCGATATCGGCGACGACACCCTGATAGGCGGCGGCGGCGCCGACACGCAATTGGGCGGCGACGACCGTGACCTCTTCACCGGCACGACGCCCGACGACCAGATCGACGGGGGCGAGGGTGGCATCGACTACGATACGCTCGATCTCCGCGACTGGGGGAAGGCGGCCACCAACATCATCTTCGATCCGAACAACCCCGAGAACGGTATCGTCGAGTTCCTCGATGCGCAGGGGAATATCGTCGGCACCCTCACCTTTGAAAACATAGAGAATATCGTGCCCTGCTTCACACCCGGTACCGCCATCGCAACGCCCAGAGGAGAACGCGCCGTCGAGGAGCTTTCGGTCGGCGATCGCGTCGTCACCCGCGACAACGGGATCCAGGAGATCCGCTGGGTCGGCCGCAAGACGCTGGACCACGGCCAGCTCGCCGCGGCCGAGCATCTCCGCCCGGTCCTTGTCACGCGCGGCAGCCTCGGCCAGGGCCTGCCCGAGCGCGACATGCTGGTGAGCCCGAACCACCGTTTCCTGGCCGCCAACGAGCGCACCATGCTTTACTTCGAGGAGCACGAGGTCCTCGTCGCGGCCAAGCATCTGATCGACAACCGGGCGATCCGGTCCGTCAACGCGCTTGGAGTGACCTATGTCCATTTCATGTGCGACCGGCACGAGGTCGTCCTCGCCAATGGCGCCTGGACGGAGTCGTTCCAGCCGGGCGACCACTCTCTCAACGGCCTCGGCAACGCCCAGCGGACCGAAATCTATGAACTGTTTCCGGAGCTTGCCGAAGCGCGGGGGCGGAAGGCCTATGTCTCGGCACGCCGGACCCTGAAACGCTACGAGGCCATGCTTCTGAGGGAATGACGGGGCGGAGGGCATGTCGATCGGCGCAGGCGAGGAAACGTTCCATGCCGGGCTCGCGACGGGCGCGCGCAGCCTGCGCCTTTGCTATGCCGATGACGCGATGACCGCCGGGCGTGCCGAGGTCCTCGGAGAGGCGCCCGGAGCCGCTGCGGGGGCCGATCTCGCACGGATCGCTGCGGACGGTTGCGGCGTCGCCGAGGGCACGATGATCGCCACCGAACGCGGCGAAGTCCGGGTCGAGAGACTGCGGCCCGGCGTCCGGGTGGTGACGCGCGAGGCCGGACTCCAGCCGGTCACGCTCATCGAGACGCTCGACCTCGGCTGGCGCCAACTCGGCCTTCTGCCGCTGCTCCGCCCGGTCCGCATTGCCGCAGGCGGATCCGGCCCGGTCAGCCCGGTCCGCGACCTCGTTCTCGCGGGAGGGCTCAGGCTCTTTCCCGCCGGACACGGCGACAGCGGGGTGGCGGCGCGCGCACTGATTGGCGAGCCGGGCGTGGCCGAGGCGGAGGTCACGGCAGTCCGCTATGTCCGCTTCGCGCTTCTCCGGGCAGGGGCCGTCCTTGCCGACGGCCTCTGGGTCGAAGGCGCCTGCCGGGCCGACCCTGCGGCAACCGCGGTCCCGCCCAGCCCTGTCGCCGCCTCGGTGATGTCGCCGGAGAGTTGACGGAACCCGGCACAACTTCTGGGATGCATCATGGCGGCAACACCTGCATGCTGTCGTGCGCCAGCCTACAAAAGGATTAACAAAGTTCTAACTTTCGGCGATTTCCTGGGCTAGGAAACCTGTCGTGGACATTGCGAGTGTGGAGCGCCGATCATGTGCGGCAGGGGATCTGACGGAGTGGAGTGTAGCAGCACCAGTGCGAGCGGAGCGCGCCGGCGTCCGCATACGCCCTGCTTCGGGGCGGGCAGCCGTATCGCGACGCAAGCCGGCCCGGTCGCCATCGAGGCGCTCTGTGTCGGAGACATGGTCCTGACCCGGGACAACGGCTTCCGGCCGATCCGTTGGATCGGCGGCCGCGCCTTCGGCGCCGCTGCCCTGAACGATTTTCCCGAACTCAGACCGGTGCGCATCCGCCGCGGCGCCTTCGGATCGGACGTTCCCTCCGCCGACCTCCTCGTCAGCCCGCAGCATCGCGTGCTGCTGTCGGGTCACCATGTGCCGGTGGAGAGCGCCGAGGCGGAAATCCTCGCCGCCGCAACCGACCTCGTGACGCTGGGTCTGGCCGAAGTGGAGGAGACCGCGACCGTCACCTACTATCACATGATGTTCGACCAGCACGAGATCGTCTGGGCCGACGGCTGCTGGAGCGAGAGCTTCCTGCCCGAGGCGGCGGCGCTCGACGGGTTGCACGACGCGCAGCTGCGCGAGATCCTGACGATCTTCCCCGAGCTTGCGACCAGGGCCGGCCAGCGCGCCTATCTGCCGGCCCGCCGGATGCTGTCGCTCGACCCGAGGGAACCCGCACGCATCGCCCCCCGCGCGGCCTGAGGGCCCGCCGGGGCCGGGTTCACCTGCCCGCGCGCCAGGCGTCCCAGTCCTCCGGCGTGTCGAGGTCGGTCACGGCGCGTCGGCCGGGCAAGGGCAGCATCCGCACGCTCTCCCCTTCAAGCACGACCCGGGCGCCGCGGTCGCCGTTGAGGACGGCGACCTCCTGCATGAGACGGCGGGGCAGGATGACCGGATGGCCGGCCTCCGCCCCGTCCTCGGTCGCCGCGCGCAGCGGCCGCGTCGGGTCGGCCGCGAAGGCCACGGCCAGCCGATGCAGGTCTTCCGCCGTCACGTCGGGCATGTCGGGCATGAGGATCATCATCCCTTCGGCCGCACCGATCTCGCGCGCGCCGGCGCGCAGGCTCGCGGCCATCCCCTCGTGCGCGTCGGCGACCGGCAGGATGCGCGCCGCCAGTCCCGCGAGGGCAGCGCGGCGGGCAGGCGCCAGCGGACCGGTGTCGGGCAGTGTAACGAGGACGGGGGCGACCTCCGCGGCGATCCGCGCGGTGCGCCTGAGGACCGGCTCGTCGTCAACGTCCTCGATGAGCTTGTCGGCGCCCCGCATCCGCCGCGAGGCGCCCGCCGCCGGGATGAGAATGACAAGCGCCGCCATCGCGTCCTCCCCGCCTGGCCGGGCCGCAGTCCGTTCGATCCAGTATTGTCGCAGTGGCGGCGCGGGGCAACCCCGGTGCCGCATCTCATCCCCGCATGCGTGCCCCGTCGGCGTCCCAGAGCGCGCCGTCGATGCGCCGGGCCTTTCGGCGCTCGCCGAGAATCTCGATCTCCACCTCGCGCGTGTCGGCCAGGTCGGCAGGCAGGAAGCCCTGCGCCACCGATTGTCCCGTCCAGTGCGAATAGCCCCCGCTCGTGCAGAAGCCCACGACCCTGTCGCCGACCCAGATCGGCTCGTAGGCCACGACATCGGCATCGCCTGCCTCGACGATGAAGGCCGCGAGCCGGCGCTTCGACCCCTCGGCCTTTTCCTTCAGGGCCGGCGCCTTGCCGATCCAGTCGGCATCCTTGTTCCAGCGTATGAATCGGTCGATGCCGGTCTCGCCGGGGAAGTAGTCGGGCGAGAACTCCCGCGCCCAGGAGCCGAAGAGCTTGTCGAGGCGCAGCGACATCATCGCCCGCATCCCGAAGGGCCTGAGGCCGAGATCCTGCCCTGCCGTCCAGAGCGCGTGCCAGAGCGCGCGCTGCTTCATGAAGTCGCAGTAGATCTCGTAGCCGAGGTCGCCGGTGTAACTGACGCGCTGAACGAGACAATCGACCATCCCTACGGTGATCTGTTTCGCCTCCATGAACTTGAACGCCTCGGCGGAAACGTCGGCCCGGGTCACGCGCGCCAGCAGGTCGCGCGCCTTCGGCCCGGCGATCTGGAAGCCGGTGACGCGGTCGGAGACGTTCTCGATCGTCACGCCCGGATCGAGGTTCATCTGGAACCAGCGCAGGTGCTGGTCCTGCGCGCCATAGCTGCCGGTGATCTGGAACTCGCTTTCCGACAGGCAGGTCACGGTGAAGTCGCCGATGATCTTGCCCTTGGGCGACAGCATGGGCGTCAGCGACAGGCGCCCAGGCCTCGGGATCGCGCCGGCCATGATCCGGTCGAGCCAGGCGCGTGCATTCGGGCCCTTGACCCGGAACTTGCCGAAGTTCTGCACCTCGTTGATGCCGACGCCCTCGCGCACCGCGCGCACCTCGCGCGCCGTCGCCTCCCAGGCGTTCGAGCGCTTGAAGGAGGGGGTTTCATAGCGCGGCTCGCCGGGCGCGGCGAAGTAGTTCACGACCTCGAGCCCGTATTGCGCGCCCCAGACTGCCCCCATGCCGTCGAAGATGTCGTACATCGGCGTGGTGCGGAAGGGCCGGGCAGCGGGGCGTTCCTCGTTCGGGTAGCTGACCGAGAACCGCATCTGGTAGGTCTCGATGACCTTCGGCACGGTGTAACCCGGCGTCGTCCACTTGCCGAAGCGGGCGACGTCGAAGCCGCGGGGATCGACCTCGGTCTCGCCGTGGATCATCCATTCGGCAAGGGACTTGCCCATGCCGCCGCCCTGCGAAAAGCCCGCCATGACCGCGCAGGCCGACCAGTAGTTCCTCAGGCCCGGCACCGGGCCGATCAGCGGGTTGCCGTCGGGGGCGAAGGTGAAGGGACCGTGGATCACTCGCTTCACGCCCGCGCGTTCCAGAACCGGGAAGCGCCGGTAGGCGAAGGCGACGGAATCCTCGATCTTGGAGAAATCCTCGTTCAGAAGCTCGTGCCCGAACTGCCACGGCGTGCCGTCCAAGCTCCAGGGCTCGCACGGCTTCTCGTAGAAGCCGATGCACATGCCCCGGCCTTCCTGACGCAGGTAGCTTTCGCCGCCCGGGTCCATGACATGGGGAAACTCCTTGCCCTGGTCGAGGATCGCCATGATCTCGGGGATGTCGTCGGTCACGAGATACTGGTGCGCCATCGGCAGAAGCGGCAGGTAGACGCCCGCCATCGCGCCCACCTCGCGCGCCCAGAGCCCGCCGGCGTTGACCACATGCTCGGCATGCACCGTGCCCTTCTCGGTCACCACGTCCCAAGTGCCGTCGGGGCGCGGGGTGGTCTCCAGGACGCGGTTGTGCAGGACGATCTCGGCCCCGCCCATGCGCGCCGCCTTGGCATAGGCATGGGTCGTGCCCGAAGGGTCGAGGTGGCCGTCGAGCGGGTCGTAGAGCGCGCCGATGATGCCGTCGAGGTTGACCTGGCCGAAGGTGAACGCGTGCACTTCCTGCGGCGTGAGGATTTCGGTGTGCAGCCCCATGTAGCGGTGCTTGGCGCGCTCGGCCTTCAGCATCTCGAACCGGGCCTGGTTGTCGGCCAGCGTGATACCGCCGACATGGTGGAGCCCGCAGCTGAGGCCGGTGATCTTCTCAAGCTCCTTGTAGAGCTGGATCGTGTAGCCCTGGAGCGCGGCCATGTTGGTGTCGCCGTTCAGCGTGTGGAAGCCGCCGGCGGCGTGCCAGGTGGAGCCCGATGTCAGTTCCGACCGTTCGATCAGCATGACGTCACGCCAGCCATACTTTGTCAGGTGATAGAGCACTGAACAGCCGACGACGCCGCCGCCGATGACAACGACCTGTGCATGGGTCTTCATGGGAACTCCCTCGTGCTCGCGGGTGGCGCTGACGGCAACCCTGTCAGAAGCGAAAATGGCAAAGGTGCCGCGGGACGGGCAGACCGTCTGCGACGGATCGTGTCGCAAAAGGACTGTGCTTCGTCGAATTCACTCGTCTCCCACCACAGTTGGATGGCGCGCGCGCGCATCCCGTGGTTAGTAGCGCCGGGGGCAGCTAGGGCGTCACGGGGCGGGGCGTGATTCTATCCAGGACAACGGTTGCGGCGCTGGCGCTTGCCGGGCTTCTGGCGGTCCTTGTGGCGCTGCGCCCGCTCCTGCCGATCGACGAGACGCGCTATCTCTCCGTGGCGTGGGAAATGTGGCTGTCCGGCGACTGGTTCCACCTCACGCGGAACTCCGAGATCTATGCGCACAAGCCGCCGCTGCTTTTCTGGACGATCAACCTCGTCTGGGGAGTCACGGGCGTGCACGAGTTCGCTGCCCGGCTCGTCGGTCCCGCCTTCGCCGTGGCGCTGGCGGTTGCGACGGCCCGCCTCGGCCGCAGCCTCTGGCCGGGCGAAGAGGGGATCGGCGCGCGCAGCGTGATGGTCCTCGCCGGCTTCACCGTCTTCCTGATCTATGCCAGCACGACCATGTTCGACGCCATGCTCGGCCTCGCCGCGGTTCTCGGCGTCACCGTGCTCTGGCGGATCGGCCAGGGCGGGGCCGGTCTGCGGCACTGGGCGGCCTTCGGCGCGGCGCTTGCCTTCGGGACCCTGGCCAAGGGGCCGGTAATCTTCGTCCATCTCCTTCCCGTCCTGCTGACGATGCGGTTCTGGGCTCCGGTTCCGCCGCGGCCCCGGGACCAGCTCGCGGGTCTCGGGCTGGCGGTCGCTACCGGGCTTGCCATCGTGG
Organism: Albidovulum sp.; assembly: GCF_008933605.1. GTDB lineage: Bacteria > Pseudomonadota > Alphaproteobacteria > Rhodobacterales > Rhodobacteraceae > Albidovulum. The sequence continues at coordinate 10,669 of NZ_WBUS01000022.1, read as the reverse complement.
GGCTCTGGCTCGTCCCGGCGCTTGTCGCGGGGACGGCGGAGTTCCGGCGCGAGCTGCTCTGGACCCAGTCGGCGGCGCGGGTGGCCGGTGGGCTGGCGCATGACCGGCCGGTGTGGTTCTTCCTCGCGCTGCTGCCGCTGCTCCTGTTTCCATGGGGATGGTCGCCGCGGCTCTGGCGCCGGATCGGTAGAATTCTCCGCGAGGATCGGGCGGCGCGGATGCTGGCGGTCTGGGCCGGGTCGGCCGCCGCCCTCTTCTCGGTGATCTCGGGCAAGCAGGTGCATTACCTGCTGCCCGAATATGCCCCGGTGGCGCTGCTCGTGGCACGGGCCCTGCCGGGCGTGGCCGGTGCGGGCGCATGGCGCGCCACGGCGGTCGTACCCCTGGGCGCCGCAGTGGCCGCAGGCGCGGCAGCGGCCGGGCTGATGCCGGCCGCGCAGGACTTGGTCGCCGGTGCGCCCGACTGGGTCCTTCCTCTCGTGGCAGCCGGATGCCTCGGCCTCGCACTTGCCGTCCTGCTGCTGGCGCGGCCGGCGAACGCCGTGGTCGCGGGTGCGGGGATGGCTCTTGCCGCGCATCTGTTCGTCGCCGCGAGCGGACTGACGCGCCAGTACGACAGCGCCGCCATCGTGGCCCGGATCGACCTGGCGAGAGACCGGGGCATCGCGGTCGTCGGCATGACCTATAACGCCGAGTTCAACTTCGGCGCGCGGCTCACCTCACCCGTCGCCACGCCGGCGACGCCCAGGGCGCTGAAGGACTGGAGCCTGGCACATCCCGGCGGGCTCGTCCTCGGGCCTGTCGGGCGCGTGCCTGTCGATGCGCCGCCCGCCGGAACCGTCCGCTACAACGGGCTGGACCTCGGCTTCTGGCCGGCGGAGACCGTTGCCGTCAGCGTTCTGGAATGAGCCCGCGCGGGCTGAAGCGGAGGACGAGGAGCAGCACGATACCCATCGTCAGGAGCCGCATGTGCGCCGCGCTATCCTGGAGGTGGGTCTTCAGCGTGCCGTCGGCCATGCCGGCGGTGATGAAAGCCATCAGCGCGTTGCCCCAGGGCTCGACCTTGATCCAGAGGAACCAGATCAGGAAACCGCCGAGCACCGCGCCCCAGTTGTTGCCGGAACCGCCGACGATCACCATCACCCAGATCAGGAAGGTAAAGCGCAGCGGGTTGTAGGTGCCGGGGGTAAGCTGGCTGTCGAGGGTCACGATCATCGCCCCCGCCAACCCGCAGACCGCCGAGCCGAGGATGAAGATCTGCAGATGCCGGCGCGTCACGTCCTTGCCCATCGCCTCGGCGGCCGTCTCGTTGTCGCGGATTGCGCGCATCATGCGGCCCCAGGGTGAGTTCAGCGCCTTCTCCGACGCCCAGATGAGCGCGAGGAGGATCGTTGCGAAGAGCCCGGCATAGAGCAGCTTCACCACGATGGTCGAGGCCGTCACCGGGTCGGAACCGAAGCCCGCCGCCCATTCGACGAAACCGGGACTCGTCTGAAGGTCGACCTCGTAGGGCACGGGCCGGGGAATGCCGATGACGTTCTTCACGCCCCGTGCCAGCCAGTCCTCGTTCTTCATCACGGCGATGATGATCTCGCCGATCCCGAGCGTGGCGATGGCAAGGTAGTCTGAGCGGAGCCCGAGCGCCGTCTTGCCGACCGCCCAGGCAGCCCCCGCGGCCAGAAGCGCGCCGACCGGCCAGGCGAGGAGGACCGGCATGCCGAGCCCGCCGATGTTCGAGTAGGTGGCGGGCGTGAAGGCCTCGACCACATCGACCGCGGGATCGAAGAGGGCGCGGAAGAGGAAGAAGCCGCCGATGCACGTGGCGAGGAGCGCGAGGATGCGCACCGTCCCCGCGAGCCGCTTGTTCGCGGCGATGGCGAGTGCGATCACTCCCGCCCCGACGAGCAGCGCGAAGATGATGCGGAACGCGCCGTTGGCCGTCCAGACCTCGGTCACCGGCGGGGTGGCGATCAGAACGGGCGCGAGACCGCCGAGCGCGACGAAGCCCACGACGCCGACGTTGAAGAGCCCCGCGTAGCCCCATTGCATGTTCACGCCGAGCGCGAGGATGGCAGAGATCAGGCCCATGTTGACGATGCCGAGCGCGGTGTTCCAGCTCGCGGTCAGACCCTCGCCGACGATGAGCGCGGCAACGAAGGCGAAGAGAAGCAGGCTGCGCGCGTTCATACCGCTTTCCCCTTGAAGAGACCCGTGGGCTTGAAGAGCAGGACGACGATCAGGATCCCGAAGGAGACCGCGAACTTGTAGTCGGTCGAGAGGAGCTGGGCGAGGCCGTCGGGCGCCAGGCTTTCGGGCAGAACATAGGTGGCGACCTTCTTCCAGGCATAGGTGAAGCCGACCTCCGAAAAGGCGATGAGGAAGCCCCCGGCGATGGCACCGAGCGGGCTGCCGAGCCCGCCGACAATGGCGCTCGCGAAGATCGGCAGCAGCAGCTGGAAGTAGTTGAAGGCCTTGAAGCTCTTGTCGAGGCCATAGAGCGTGCCGGCGATCACCGCGAGGCCGGCCGAGATGATCCAGGTGACCGCCACGACCTTCTCGGGGTTGATGCCGGACAGCAGCGCGAGATCCTCGTTGTCGGAAAAGGCCCGCATCGACTTGCCGGTGCGGGTGCGGTTGAGGAACCAGAAGAGCGCCGCGACGACGATCACCGCCGTCACGATGGTGAGCGCCTGGGTGGACCTGAACGCGAGTCCCTCGGCCAGGCCCGTCGCCGCCTTGAATTCGTTGGCGTTGACGAGGAACCGCGCGCCGTCGTCGAAGCGGATCTCGTCCACCCCGATGAGGAAGCGGGTGAAGCCGTTCATGACGAACATCACCCCCATGGCGACGATCACCAGGATCACCGGCGCGGCCTTCTGCTTGCGGTAGAAGCGGTAGACGACGCGGTCGGTCAGAAGGACGAAGGCCGCGGTGACGGCGATGCCGAAGGGCAGCGCCAGGAGGGCGGTCGGCAGCGGGCCGAAATGCAGGCCCATCGACTGGAACCACCAGGTGAAGAGGATCACGGTCGCGGTGCCGAGCGCCATCGTGTCGCCATGGGCGAAGTTCGAGAACCTGAGGATGCCGTAGATCAGCGTGACGCCGAGGGCACCCAGCGCAAGCTGCGCGCCATAGGCCGTTGCCGGGATGACGACGAAGTTCAGAAGTGCGACGATCGCGTTGAGAAGGTCCATCAGTCCTCTTTCCCGCGGATGCGGCGGATGGTCGGGCGGTCGGGGGCGGGGGAACGGCGCTGCATCATCCCTCCGCGTGGCAGGTGCCGTGCCAGAGCGTCACCCGGTCGGTGGCCGAATGCATGTAGGTGAAGCGGCGGTTGTCGCGGTCGAGATAGAGCACCTCGGTCCCGGCGTCGAAGATCAGCGTCCGGCCGCGCTTGAAGAACACCACCTCCACCGCAGGGCCAGCGCCGGTCATCACCGGTTCGGCGGCCCAGGGGTTCTCCACCAGGACACTGCGGTTCGGAAGTGCCGTGGGGCGGAACGTCGTCGGCAGGCCGAGTGCACCGGAGGCGTCGACCGGCGGCGGGTCGGCCTCGCAGAGGATGCCCTTGACGGCGCCGTCATCGGGAAGGATCGCGTCGGCGCGCGGCGGCACCGCCGTTTGCAGGTCGGTAGGGCCGTGGACGGGCGCCTGCCGGTCCGTTCCGGCAGGCGCGGGCGTCTCGGCCAGCGCGGCCGCTCCCGCCAGAAGTCCGCCCTTCAGTGCCACGCCGAGGACTGCCAGTCGGCCCATCGCCTCAGCCCCCCAGGAAGGTGCGCCGCACGTCCGGGTCGGCGAGAAGCGCCGCGCCCGTGTCGGTATACCGGTTGGCGCCCTGGACGAGCACATAGCCCGTGTCGGCGATCTCCAGCGCCTGGCGGGCGTTCTGTTCGACCATCAGGACCGAGATCCCCGTGCGGGCCACCTCGATGATGCGGTCGAAAAGCTCGTCCATGACGATGGGCGAGACGCCGGCGGTGGGCTCATCCAGCATGAGAAGCTTGGGCTGGGTCATGAGCGCGCGGCCCACGGCGACCTGCTGGCGCTGGCCGCCCGAAAGTTCGCCCGCGGGCTGGCGGCGCTTGTCCTTCAGGATCGGGAAGAGATCGTAGACCTGCTCCATCGTGCCCCGGAAATCGTCGCGGCGCAGGAAGGCGCCCATTTCCAGGTTTTCCTCGACCGACATCGAGGGAAAGACGTTGTTGACCTGCGGCACGAAGCCCATCCCCTTCGCCACGCGGTCCTGCGGGCTGAGTTGGGTGATGTCCTCGCCGTCGAGCCGGACATGGCCGCCGCGGAGCCTGAGCATGCCGAAGACGGCCTTCATCGCGGTGGACTTGCCGGCGCCGTTCGGACCGACGATCACGGCGATCTGGCCCTTTTCCACCGTCAGCGTGCAGTCGTGCAGGATGTCGGCCGCGCCGTAGCCGCCGGTCATGCCCTCGGCCGCGAGGAAGGGGCCGCCGGGGGAGGGAATGACACGCCCGCCGGTCTCCGGATCGTCGATGGTCCCGCCACCGGCCTTCGTGATGGAGCGGTCCTTGTTGCCGCGGTCGTCCTGGTAGGGATTGGCGGACCTGGTCATGCGCCGGCCTCCATCTGGGCCTCGGCCTTGACCTTGTTCTTCAGCCCGCGACCCAGATAGGCCTCGATCACCGCCTCGTTCTCCATGATATGTGCGGCCGACCCCTGGGCCAGAACCTTGCCCTCGGCCATGACGATGACCGGGTCGCAGAGGCGGCCGATGAAGTCCATGTCGTGCTCGATCACGCAGAAGGTGTAGCCGCGCTCCTTGTTGAGCCGCACGATGGCATCGCCGATGGTGTTGAGAAGCGTGCGGTTCACGCCGGCACCGACCTCGTCGAGAAAGACCACCTTGGCCTCGACCATCATCGTGCGGCCAAGCTCCAGGAGCTTCTTCTGGCCGCCGGAGAGGTTGCCCGCCCGCTCATCCGCGAGGTGCGAAATGGTCAGGAACTCAAGGACGTCGTCGGCCTTCTTCGCAAGCGCCCGCTCCTCGTCCCGGATCCGGGCGCGATGAAACCAGGCGTTCCAGAGCGTCTCGCCCGACTGGCCCGACGGCACCATCATCAGGTTTTCCCGCACGGTCATGGAGGAGAACTCGTGCGCAATCTGGAAGGTGCGCAGGAGCCCCTTGTGGAAGAGCGCGTGCGGCGGCAGGCCGGTGATGTCCTCGCCGTCCATCATCACGCGCCCCGCGGTCGGCGGATGGACTCCGGCGATGACGTTGAAGAGCGTGGACTTCCCCGCGCCGTTCGGCCCGATGAGACCGGTGATCGACCCCGTGGCGATCTCGATCGATGCGCCGTCCACGGCGCGGAATCCGCCGAAATGCTTGTGCAGATCCTCGACGATGATCATGCAGTATCCCCACCTGGCACGCGTGGCGTCTGAGAAAGGCCCGCGAAGCTCTTGTTCTTTTTCTGAAAAGGCAGCCCGGTCGTGCCGGGCTGCCTTCCGTGTCGCTGGACGGTCAGCGGAACTTGACCGTCTCGTACTTGCCGTCCTTGAACTCGATCTCGCGGTAGTTGCCCGCGGATTCGCCGGGCCCGATGAGTTCCACCGCCGTGGCGCCGACATAGTCGATGTCGGTGCCCGCGGCGATGAGGTCGAGCGCCTTGGCAAGCTCGCCGGGGAAGATCTGCTCGCCCGGTGCGTTGGCCACGTCCATCACCTTCGGAGCGAAATCTGCCGACTTGGACGAGCCGGCCGCCGCCATGGAGAGCATGATCAGCGCCGCGGCATCATAGCTTTCTGGCGCGAATGCCGACGTGCCGTCGATCCCTGCCGCTGCGGCCATCTCCTGGAACTTCGTCGCGCCGGGGCTGTCGGTGCCCGGATAGGCGCCGTAGGAGCCGTTCAGCTCGGCCCCGAAGTTCTCGTTCAGCTTCTCGCCGACCATGCCGTCCGGGAAGTAGAAGGTGGAGAAGGCGCCGGTGTCGAGCGCGTTCCTGACGATGCCCGAACCGCCCTGGTCGATGTAGCCCGCGACGACCAGCACGTCGCCGCCCGCCGAGGCGAGCGCGCCGACCTCGGCCGAGTAGTCGGCCTTGCCGTCCTCATGCGCGGCCGAGATCGTGACCGTACCGCCCGACTCCTCCCAGTTGCGCTGGATCGCCTCGGCCAGACCCTTGCCGTAGTCGTTGTTGGTGTAGGTGAGGGCGATGGAGCTCACGCCCTTGTCCTTCAGGATGTCGCGGACGATTTCGCCCTGGCGCGCGTCGGAGGGCGCGGTGCGGAAGAAGAGGCCGTTGTCCTCGGCCGTCGAGAGCGCGGGCGAGGTCGCCGAGGGCGAGATCATGACGATGCCGTTCGGCACCGCGACGTTGGCGAGGATCGCGCCGGTCACGCCCGAGCAGTCGGCGCCCATGATGGCGTTGATCTTGTCGGTCGTCACCAGCCGTTCGGCCGCGGCGGTCGCGGCAGCCGCGTCCACGCAGGTGCTGTCGCCGCGGACCGAGGTCACGGTGGAGCCGCCGAGCAGCTTGCCGGAATCGGTGACTTCCTTCATCGCCATTTCAGCGCCCGCGCCCATTGCCGGCGTGATCGATTCCAGCGGCCCGGTGAAGCCGAGGATCACGCCGAGCTTGATGTCCTCCGCCCCGGCGGCGCCGGCCAGGAGGGCCGCGGCGGCGGTGGCTGCGAGAAGCTTCTTCATGAGTGTCACTCCCTGTGTGGAACGTTGTCCTGACGGTCAAACTAAAGGCGGCTTTCCGAAAAGAAAAGCCATTCGCTGCATCGCTTGGGCCGGGGCTTTCACGGTCATTTGCTTTGGGACCCCGGCCAATCATCCGTAGAAGGGAGGTGATGTTGCGTGTAGCGAACCAATGTTGATGGGATACCTGGGCGCCCTCGGCGTCGCGCTCTTGCCCGGGGCCATCCGCGCCTCGGACCTGGCCATCAGCGCGGGAACGGTGGTGATCGAGCCCGTGGTCACGGGTCTCGTCGAGCCCTGGTCGCTCGCCTTCCTGCCCGAGGGCGGGTTTCTCGTGACCGAGCGCGACGGCCGGCTGACACGGGTGGATGCGGCCGGAGACCGCCATGCGATCGCGGGCCTGCCGGAGGTCTTCGCGCGCGGGCAGGGCGGGCTCTTCGACCTGCTGCTGCCCCGCGACTTCGCCGAGCGGCGCGAGCTCTTTCTCAGCTTTGCCATCCCCCAGCGTGGCGGCGCGGGCACCGCCCTGGCCCGGGCGCGGCTCGAAGCCGACCGGCTGGAGGACCTGACCGTCGTCTGGCAGATGCCGCCCGGCACCAGGGGCGGGGTGCACTTCGGCGGCCGGCTCGCCGAGGGACCGGAGGGGGCGATCTACCTGACGGTGGGTGAACGCGGGGCCTTCGACCCGGCGCAGGACCTCGGCGCGCTGATGGGCAAGGTGCTGCGGATGGACCGGGACGGACGGCCCTTGCCGGACAATCCCTTCCCCGACCGTGCCGACGGCACGGTCTGGAGCTACGGCCACCGCAACCCGCAGGGACTGGCCTTCGACGCGCGCGGGCAGCTTTGGGAAAGCGAGCACGGCGCCATGGGCGGGGATGAGATCAATCGCATCGAGCCGGGCCGGAACTACGGCTGGCCCGTCATCGCCTACGGGCGGCACTACGGCGGCGAAAGGATCGGCCGCGGCACGGCGGAGGCCGGCGTGGCGCAGCCGGTGCATTACTGGGATCCCTCGATCGCGCCTTCCGGCCACATGGTCTATTCCGGCCGGCTCTGGCCGGACTGGGCGAGGGATCACTTCCTGGGCAGCCTGAAATTCGACTATGTCGCCCGGCTCGACCCCGACGCGGGCTGGGCCGAGGAGGCCATCCGCGCGGAGGAAACCGGCCGCGTCCGCGACATCCGCGAAGCGCCCGACGGCTCTATCTGGTTTCTCTCGGTCGACCGCGGCGCGGTGTTCCGGATGCGGCCGAAGGACTGACGGCTCAGACCGACAGCCGCGGCGTGGCGATGGCCGAGGCGCCGTGCGAGCCGCGTTCGCGGTAGGGCGTCGTCTTGTAATGCGCGCGGTAGCACTTGGAGAAGTGCGAGGGGCTGGCGAAGCCGCAGGCGAGCGCGACGTTGATCACGCTCATGTCGGTCTGCATCAGGAGGTTCCGAGCCTTCTGGAGGCGCAGCTCCATGTAATATCGCTTCGGCGACCGGTTGAGATAGCGGCGGAAGAGCCGTTCGAGCTGGCGGGTCGACATGCCGACATCCTCGGCAAGGTCCGCCGGGCTGATCGGATCCTCGATGTTCTGCTCCATCATCTGGATGACCTGCGAGAGCTTCGGGTGCCGCACCCCGATCCGCGTCGGGATCGACAGGCGCTGGGTGTCCTGGTCCGTCCGGATGGCGGAGTAGATCAACTGGTCGGCGACGGTGTTGGCGACTTCCTCGCCATGGTCCTCGGCGATGATCTTCAGCATCATGTCGATGGATGCGGTGCCGCCCGCCGTGGACATCCGGTTGCCGTCGATGACGAAGACCGACTTCGTCAGCTTCACGTCCTCGAACTCCTCGAGGAAGCTGTCCTGGTTTTCCCAGTGGATCGTCGCGCGCTTGCCGTCGAGAAGCCCGGCCTTGGCGACCGTGTAGGCGGCGGTGCAGAGGCCGCCGATCGCCGCCCCGCGCCGCGCCTCGCGCCGCAGCCAGTTGAGGATCGGCTTCGTCGTCGCCTGCTGCACGTCGATGCCGCCGCAGACGAGCACGGTGTCCTCCCGCTCGATCTCTTCGAGGCCCATGTCGAGCTTGAAGGACGCGCCGTTGGAGCAGGTGACCTCGCGCCCGTTCTCCCCCGCCAGCTTCCAGACATAGGCCTGCCGCCCCAGCACGCGGTTGGCGATGCGCAGGGGTTCGATGGCTCCGGCGAAGGACAGCATCGTGAAATGGTCGAGCAGCAGGAAGACGAACCGCCGCTGCGTCGTCTCGTTGCCGGCAACCCGGACTGCACGCGCCTTGGGACTGGACATTCCGCGACCCTTTGTGTCGTTTTGCGTCAAAGAACCACCAATGCGGGGCGCCTTCAAGGGCGATTTCCGCCCATAACGGTTTGCGCCGCGCCGGGGGCTTCGCTATAAGCCCTCCGTTACCGCTCACGCCTTCAGGAGACACGAGATGACCACGGGCTGGACCAAATCCGACTGGCGCAGGAAGCCGCGGGTGCAGATGCCCGACTATCCCGACCCGGCCGCCCTCGGCGTGGTCGAGGCGCAGCTTGCGAAGATGCCGCCCCTGGTCTTCGCGGGCGAGGTGCGCAAGCTCAAGCGCGCGCTCGGCCAGGTCGCGGAAGGCCGGGCTTTCCTCCTCCAGGGCGGCGACTGCGCGGAAAGCTTCGCGGAGTTCTCGGCCGACAACATCCGCGACACCTTCAAGGTGCTTCTGCAGATGGCGATCGTGCTGACCTGGGGCGCGAAACTGCCGGTGGTCAAGATCGGCCGCATGGCCGGCCAGTTCGCCAAGCCCCGTTCGGCCGCGACCGAGTCGCTGGGCGGGGTGGAACTGCCGTCCTACCGCGGCGACATCATCAACGGCTTCGATTTCACCGCCGAGGCGCGCATCCCCGACCCGTCGCGGATGCTGCAGGCCTATACTCAGGCAGCGGCCTCGCTCAATCTCCTGCGCGCCTTCTCGACCGGCGGCTATGCCGACATGCACCGGGTCCAGAGCTGGATCGCGGGCTTCACCGAGGAAGACGAGGCCAAGCGCTACCGCGAGGTGGCCACCCGCATCCAGGACGCGATGGACTTCATGGCGGCCGCGGGCGTGACCTCGGACACGGTGCATGCGATGGCCGCGGTGGATTTCTACACCAGCCACGAGGCGTTGCTCCTTGAATACGAGGAGGCGCTGGCGCGGATCGATTCCACCTCGGGGCTGCCGGTGGCGGGCTCGGGCCACATGATCTGGATCGGCGATCGCACCCGCCAGCCCGACGGCGCGCATGTGGAATTCTGCCGTGGCGTGCAGAACCCGATCGGGCTGAAGTGCGGGCCGTCGCTGACTTCGGAAGACCTCAAGGCCCTCCTGCGCAAGCTGAACCCGGAAAACGAGCCGGGCCGGCTGACGCTCATCGCGCGGTTCGGGGCCGGCAAGGTCGGCGACAACCTGCCGCGGCTGATCCGCGCGGTGCAGGAGGAGGGCGCCAACGTCGTCTGGACCTGCGACCCGATGCACGGCAACACGATCAAGTCGGCCTCGGGCTACAAGACGCGACCCTTCGAGAGCGTTCTGCGCGAGGTGCGGGAGTTCTTCGCGGTCCACAAGGCGGAAGGCACCATCCCCGGCGGCGTCCATTTCGAGATGACCGGCAAGGACGTGACCGAATGCACCGGCGGGGTGCGCGCGGTGACCGACGAGGATCTTTCGGACCGCTACCACACCGCCTGCGACCCGCGGCTCAACGCCTCGCAATCGCTGGAGCTTGCCTTCCTCGTCGCCGAGGAGCTTCAGGGCCGGCGGGCGATGCAGAAGGCGGCGGGCATGTAGCCCGCCACCGGGCACCTGATACCGGACGTCGGACGGCCCCTCCCGCAGGGGCCGTTTGCCTGTGTGGGATCACTCGTCGCTGACGACGAGGCGCAGATGAGCGCGGCCCCGCGCCGGGCGTTCGGGCGCGGCGGCGAAAGGGGTGGCCGGTTCGGCAAGACCCATCGCGGGCGGAGGGGGCGC
>NZ_WBUS01000209.1 GCF_008933605.1 Albidovulum sp. | reverse complement strand
GTCACGGGCGCCGGCGGGTGACGGTGCCGCCTTGGCGCGGAGTTCCGCCTCCGCGCGCCGTCGTGCCGCATTTTTCGGCGCGGGCGATGGACACCATGGCGGGGCGTTTGTAAAAGCCTTCGCAATCGGCATACGGCTGCGCCATCCCGGGTGCAGCCTCCCGCTTCGACCAACGCTCCGAGAACCTGTAATGTCATCACGGCTGCGGAACCTGTTTCGCCAATACGCTATCCGCCACGCACGCCTGGAGCTCGGCGCGCTCCCCCTTCTCGACGGGGCCGGAAAGGTGTCAGGTCATGTCGATCGGGTACAGCTTGCCGGCGGAATGGTTGATGTCCACGGCTGGTCGAATTGCAGGGCCATCTCGTTGATCTGTGACGGGTTCCGGTCGGAAACCTATCCCAACATCCCGCGCGAGGATGTCGTCGCGAACCATGCCGACATGGCGCCTGGCACGCTCGTGGGCTTCTCCGTCTCCGTGCCCAGCGGCCGGGGCGCATGGATGCTGATCTGCCATGATGGCCCGGAGCGGGTCGTCCACATTCTGCCGAAGCCAGGGCGGATTGCCCTCCGTCTGGCGCAACTCCGCCTCGCGCCGGGCTTCGTCCTGCGGCTGGCGGCCAGCCTCCCGGATTACCTGAAGTGGTCGCTGCTCGGCGACGTCGCCGCAAGGACGTCCTACCGCAAGCGTCTCGGTCTCGACCTGCTGCCCCTGGACGTGGCGCTCGATCCCAGGATCTTCGCCACGCCCGACCCCGAGGACGAGCAGGCGCGTCCCAGCGCGGAAATCACCATTGTCCTGCCCGTCTACAACGCGCTCGAACTCCTGACCGAGGCTCTCGCCCGTATCGTGGCCCATACCGACGTGCCCTGGAGGCTGATCGCGGTCGAGGACTGCTCCACCGATCCGGCGGTCCGGCCCTTCCTGCGCGACTGGCTGGCACGCCAGGACGGCACCGTCGCGGACCGCGTCGAGATCCTTGAAAACGAACGCAACCTCGGCTTCGTCGAAAGCGTCAACCGGGCACTGGACCGGGCCGTCCCTCTCGGCAATCACGTCGTCCTGCTCAACTCCGACGCGCTGGTGCCGCCGGGCTGGGCCTCGCGACTGCTGCGGCCGGTGCTGACCCACGATGCGGTGGCAACCGTGACGCCGATGTCGAACGATGCCGAAATCCTGTCGGTTCCGACGATCTGCCAGCGCACGGTACTGGCTCCGGGCGAGGCGGAGGCGATCAACCGGACGGCCGCCACCTTCCATCCAGACGCCTGCCTCGTCGAGATGCCGACGGGCGTGGGCTTCTGCATGCTGCTGAACATCGACTTCCTCCGCCGGGTTCCGGCGCTCGATACCGCCTTCGGTCGCGGCTATGGCGAGGAGGTCGACTGGTGCCAGAAGGTCCGCGCCCTGGGTGGCCGGAACATCGGACATGGCGGCCTTTTCGTCGAGCACCGCGGCGGCACCTCCTTTGGAAGTGTCGAGAAGCTGAAGCTCGTGCAGGCGCACAATGCGATCATCAGCGCGCGCTATCCCGGTTATGATGCCGAGGTCCAGAATTTCATCCGCCACGATCCGCTCAGGACCCCCCGTCTGGCGCTGGCGATTGCCTGGGCAGGCGTCCGGGCGCGGGGACCTGTTCCCGTCTTCCTCGCGCACAGCCTTGGAGGCGGTGCCGAGGATTACCTGAAGCACCGCCTGCAGCGCGACATCGAAGCCACCGGCGCCGCCGTCGTCCTGCGCGTGGGTGGCGCCCTGCGCTGGCGCGTCGAATGCCACTCGGCCCATGGCGTCGTCGCCGGCGCTGTCGCCGATTTCACCCTGGTGCAATGGCTCCTCGACCCCTTGCCGTCCCGTCGCGTGATCTACTCCTGTGGCGTGGGTGACACCGACCCCGTGACGTTGCCGGGCCACCTTCTCGAACTCGTGCGTGACGGAGACGGACCGGAAGTGCTCGTCCACGACTATTTCATGGTCAGCCCATCCTATAACCTTTTGAACGGGGAGGGCGTCTTTGCCGGGGTGCCGTCGCCCGGCGGAAGTGACCGCGCGCACCGCGTCGTCAGGCCCGAGGGCAAGACCGTGACCCTCGCCTCCTGGCGCGCGGAATGGGGGCGGCTGATGTCGGCCGCGACGCGGGTGACGGTATTTTCGCATGACAGCCGAAAGCACCTTCTGGCCGCCTACCCGGAGTGCGCGGACCGGATCGACATCGTACCGCACAGGCTTCCCAACCGGATCCACAAGGTTGCGCTGACGGCGGCCAGCCCGCCGGTGATCGGTGTTCTGGGCAACATCGGACCAGCCAAGGGCGCAGCGGTCGTGGAACGCCTGAGCCGCGCGCTCGAAACCTCGCCGGTCGCGCGGCTGGTGCTCGTCGGCAACATCGCGCCGGGCTTCACCCTCGCGCCGGCGACAATCGTGCACGGCACCTATGCGCCGGACGAGATTGCCAATCTGGCCGAGCGCTACCGCATCTCCGCCTGGTTCATCCCCTCGATCTGGCCCGAGACATTCTCCTTCACGACGCACGAGGCGTTGGCAACGGGTCTGCCGGTCGCCTGCTTCGACCTCGGTGCCCAGGCCGAAGCGGTGAGCAAATCTGCAACCGGACGCCTGATCCCTCTCGACCATGCGTCCGGGGCCGTGGAACGGATTGTCGCGGATATTCTGGGGGTGCCGGCTTGAGCAACATCACGATCCCGATCCGGTCCCTCGCCGAGTCCGGCGTCGAGGTGCTGCGGCGCGATGCGACCGGGTCCGTCAGCCTTCCCCGCAACAGTCGGATCGAGGCGCCGTCGAGCCTCAAGTGGACGACCTACGAACACTCGTTGAGCCTCGGGGCCTTTTCCTATCAGGTGTCGGGATATTGCTTCGCCGCACGGATCGGCCGCTACTGTTCGTTCGGCGAACAGGTGCAGATCGGGCGCCAGAACCATCCGCTGACCTGGGCATCGACAAGCCCCGCCTTCTACCTCTTCGAAGGGCTTTTCGGTGTCGGCACCGGCTTCAACGGTGCCGAGGAGTTCGGTCGCTACCGGTTCGCGCATTCCGAGCCGCCGACGCGGGTGAAGATCACGACGATCGGCAACGATGTCTGGATTGGTCACGGCGCCTTCCTCTGCCCGGGCGTGACCGTTGGCGACGGCGCGATCATCGCCGCCCATGCCGTTGTGACCAAGGACGTGCCGCCCTATTCGGTGGTGGCCGGCAACCCCGCGGTCATCAAGCGATACCGCATTCCACCCATGCTCATCTCGCCCATGCTGCGCTGCAAGTGGTGGCGCTTCGCGCCATGGCAGCTTGCGCACCTCGACCCGGCGCGCCCCCATCAATTCGTGTCCGGGGTTCTGGAGATGGAGGGCCAGCCGGAGTTCCACCCAAGTGTGATCACCCTTGAGAGCTTCATCTAGCTTTCTGGTGCGTCAGGCGCCGTCGAAGACCTTAACCGCGTAGGCCCTATAAGCAGCGCGAAGGTCATCGTTCAGTTCCGACGCCTGCCTGCGAATCGAGGGCTGCACGGGCTTCCAGGTCGATAGATCGTGGCCGGAAAAACGTCCGATCCGTGTTATAACAGCCTTGGGGTCGTTCACCAGCTCCTCGTATAGTAGCCGTAACCGTGGTGTGTTAAATAGATGCGCAAGCTCCTCGATTGCTTGGTTCCCGAAGTGGATTGAGTCGATCAATTCGGAGATGCCCGGCCCGTGAAACGTCACATTTGTCGACACCGTGGCCTCCTGGGCGCTTGTCCATTGCCGCGTCGCTGCGGCAATATGAAACGAGATCGCTTGTCCGAGCGTGTCGTTGCGCAGGATGTGTATGACGCGCACGCCGCGGTACATCCGGTGGATCCCGAACCGGAACAACATCGCCGCTTGGTCCCAAGAGGCCTTATAGCCGAAGATTCGCCCTGGTGAACCGAACGTTTCACCCAACAGCCGCAGATAGTCGGGAAAGCTGGTGGCGCCGAGTTGGACCGCAAGCCGGGCAACCGTATCGTGGTTCAAGTGTTCGTGAAACCCTGCGAAGGGCGGCGCTGTACGCAGGTATTCCGCCAAGAGGTTCGACCCGGACCGGTTTACAAAGGCAAGCAAATAGAGTGGATGATTGAACATGGGGTTCCTACCGCGCCAGAGAGCCCGCTCACCGAACTGCTCAAGGATGCGCGTTTCGTGGATGCCGGGCCGCGCCAGCCTGTCAAGGGTCGTCATGCCGAGCTCCGCTCTCGATTCGTCGACCCCATGTATGGCGGCTCACGGGACAGAGGTCACGTCATGTGACTT
>NZ_WBUS01000208.1 GCF_008933605.1 Albidovulum sp. | reverse complement strand
GGCCAGCGGCGCGGGAGCGCGACCGGCGGCGGTGATGAGCGGCAGGCCGGGCGTCGGCTCGGTGTGGCTGACCACGCGGAGACGGCCGGCGACCTCGGGGTGGTGCGCCTCAAGCAGCCGCCAGCTCACGGCGTCGATGGCGGCGATGTCGGCGCGTCCCTCGGCGACGGCGCGGGCGCTGTCGCGGTGGGCGCCGGTGTGGCGGGTATGGGTGAACCTGAGGCCGCGCCGGGCCATCTCGTTCTGCGGCGCGGCCCAGCCCGACTGGCTGTCCTGGCCGTTGAAGGCGAGCGTCCGGTCGATGAAATCCTGCGCCTCGCCGGGATCGTCCGAGCGGGCGACGAGGACGGAGTAGTACCAGCCCGGCGCCGCGCCCGGAAGCGCGTAGTCGGGCGTGCCGACGAGCGCGACGCGGCCGTGGAGCCGTGTCCGGAAGGGCATGCCGCAGGTCTGGCCGAGAAGGAGGCGCGGGCTTTCCCAGACCGTCCAGAGGCTCGCGTCGCGGGTCAGCCGTTCGGGGGCGGCGATGCCCTCCTCCGCCAGCGCGTCGCGGATGAGCGACCAGAGCCGGTCGTGCTCCGCGTGGACCTGCGGCCAGTCGTACATCGCGAGGCTCGCGATCATTTCTTCGCGTTCTCAACGTTTTGCCGGGCAATGGCGCGGTCGCGGTCGCTGACGCCGAGAAGGTCGGCCGTCACCCGGATGAGCGCGTCCTCGCGGTCGTCCCGCGCCCCGTCGGACAGCGCGACCTGCCACATCGCCTCGATCAGGCTCACCCGGTCCTCGTGCGGAACCGCGTCCTTCAGCGCGCGGGTGAAGCGCACGGTATCGGGGGCCTCGGCCTCCAGCACCTCGGCCTCGGCGCGGATCTTCGCCGCCTCGAAATGCGAGAGCCCGTAGCGGCTCGCGACCACGCGGTCGATCCTCAGCCGCTCGGCCTCCTCGTAAAGCTCGTCCGCCCGCGCGAGGCGCACGAGGAGCGCGGCGAGCGCGAGCCGCGCGTCGGGTTCCGGCAGGCGGCCGGGAGCGGGGGCGAGGAGCGAGTTGAGAAGCCGCGCGATCATGACAGGGGATATAGGCCCTTCGGCCGCGATGTGCAAAGCCCGTCCCGCATCCGTCCCGCAGGCGTCGGGTTTGCGTCGGTTTTCCGTCCCGACAGGGCGCGCGCGGCGTCAGGGGTTTGTTGGGACGCGGGCCCGGGTGGCGGGCGCGGCCGTCGAGGCAATGTCTTGACTTGTCGCGGGACAGATCGGGTGGAAAAATAGAACCGTGTTCCGGTCAGGGAGTAGGGTGCGTGATTTCACGCACCGTTGGGTGGGGCGGGACGGTGCGTGCGCGCACGCACCCTACAGCTCGCTTGCCGCTGCCTCTCACGGCGTTCGCCCGCCAAGCCGTGCCGCCAACAGCACCGTCAGGACGAGAAGGCCGCCGATCATTACAAGACCGCTTTCCCCGCCCACGTATTCCTCGACCAAGGGCGATGTCGCTTCCGAGAGCCTTTCCGCGAGGGTCCAGAAGGTATTGACCGCCGCATGGGCGATGGCGACGGGCCAGATGCTGGCGCTCGTCAAGCGGAGATAGCCATAGAAGACCCCCGCGAGCGTCAGCGTGGCGAGAAACAGCGGGACCACCAGGAGCCTGTTGCCGTTCGGGTGGTAGAGGTCGGTCAACAGGATCAGCGGCAGATGCCAGACGCCGTGCAGAAAACCCACGGCGAGCATCGCGGTCAGGGTGCCAAGCGGCAGGAGGTTTGGCAGCAGATAGCCGCGCCAGCCGATTTCCTCGAAGAGGGCGAGCAAGGTGCTGATGACCAGCCCGACGAGCGAACTGACGACGATGCGCGGCAACGATCCGGACGCATCGGCGCGGAGCTCGGTCGCGCCTAGCGCCAGCAGGAGGAGAAGGCTTGCCCCGAAGATCAACGCCGGCGCGCCTACGGCAAGCGCGTAGCCCCGCTGGCCGATCCTGCTGATGCCGAGGCTGCCCACCAAGGCGCGGCGCGTTCCCGCGGGGACGAACAGGGCCAGGATGACAAGGACGGCGGCGGCCGGGGTGAACATCGTCAGCGCAAGCGCGGCCTCGCCCATGTCCCGGCCGAGCCAAGCGACCGCGATCGCAAGGCTGAGTGCGACAGCGTAGAATACGGCGACTTGCCCAAGTTCGATCTTCCGCACGGCAGGACCTCCTCGAAGGCCGTTAGAACGGAAACAGGCACGAGGTCACTGAAACAAGTCCGGCCGAGAGCGTAGCAGCGATCCGCGCCGTCTTAAAGGGAATTGGCGGCGCCGGTCTTGGGAACTGGCGCGCCGTTCCCGTCCCGACTGACCCTCACACCAGCCGCTCCACCTCCTTCGCCGCCCGGACGAAATCCGCAAACAAGGGATGCGGCGCGAAGGGTTTCGACTTCAGCTCGGGGTGGAACTGGACGCCGATGAACCAGGGGTGGTCCTTCCATTCCACGATCTCGGGGAGCCGTCCGTCGGGCGACATGCCGGAGAAGATCAGGCCGCAGGTCTCCAGCTTCTCGCGGTACTTGATGTCCACCTCGTAGCGGTGGCGGTGGCGCTCCTCGATCTCGGTCGCGCCATAGACCCCGGCGACCCTGGAGCCGGCCTTCAGGTGTGCGGTATAGGCGCCGAGCCGCATGGTGCCGCCCTTGTCGTCGCTGGCCTTCCTTGAAACCATGTGGTTGCCCTGCACCCATTCCTTGAGGTGATAGACCACCGGCTCGAACCGCTTCTCGCCCTTCTCGTGATCAAACTCCTCCGACCCCGCGCGGGTCACGCCGGCGAGGTTGCGCGCGGCCTCGATCACCGCCATCTGCATGCCGAGGCAGATGCCGAGGTAGGGGATCTGCTTTTCGCGGGCGAACTGCGCGGCCTTGATCTTGCCTTCCGTGCCGCGCTCGCCGAAGCCGCCGGGCACGAGGATGGCGTGGAAGTTTTCGAGCCAGGGCGCGGGGTCCTCGCGCTCGAAGATCTCGGCGTCGATCCATTCGGCCTTCACCCGCGTCCGGTTGGCCATGCCGCCGTGGGTCAGCGCCTCGGCGATCGACTTGTAGGCGTCCTCGAGCTGGGTGTACTTGCCGACGATGGCCACCCGCACCTCGCCCTCGGCATGGGTCAGGCGGTCCATCACGTCCTCCCATCGGTCGAGGTTGGGCTTCGGCGCGGGGCTGATCCCGAAGGCGTCGAGCACCGCCTGGTCGAGCCCGGCGCGGTGGTAGGCCAAGGGCGCCTCGTAGATCGAGTTCAGGTCATAGGCCGGGATGACGCTGTCGGGGCGGACGTTGCAGAAGAGCGCGATCTTCGCCCGCTCCTTCTCGGGGATCGGGTGCTCGGAGCGGCAGACGAGCACGTCCGGTTGCAGGCCGATGGAGCGAAGCTCCTTCACCGAATGCTGCGTCGGCTTGGTCTTCAACTCCCCGGATGCGGCGAGAAAGGGCAGCAGCGTCAGGTGCATGAAGATGCACTGGCCGCGCGGGCGTTCCTGCGCGAACTGGCGGATCGCCTCGAAGAAGGGCAGGCCCTCGATGTCGCCCACGGTGCCGCCGATCTCGCAGAGCATGAAGTCGACCTCGTCGTCGCCGATCCTGATGAAATCCTTGATCTCGTTGGTGACGTGGGGGATGACCTGGATGGTCTTGCCGAGGTAGTCGCCGCGGCGCTCCTTCTCCAGCACGTTGGAATAGATCCGCCCCGAGGAGATCGAGTCGGTCTTGCGGGCATGGACCCCGGTGAAGCGTTCGTAATGGCCGAGGTCGAGGTCGGTCTCCGCCCCGTCGTCGGTCACGAAGACCTCGCCGTGTTCGAAGGGCGACATGGTGCCGGGATCGACGTTCAGGTAGGGGTCGAGCTTCCGCAGCCTTACCGAGAAGCCGCGGGCCTGGAGCAGCGCGCCGAGGGCCGCCGAGGCCAGCCCCTTGCCAAGCGAAGAGACCACCCCGCCGGTGATGAAAACGTAGCGCGCCATGCGGTGAACTCCCCGTGAGTGCCTCAGGTTACTGGGTTGGCCGCATCGCGACAGAACGCGGCATCACGGGAGTCAAGAAGTAACAGATTCGCGATCCCCCCGCAACCGGACCGCAAAGGGTTGTGCCCGGCGAGGTTGCGCGGGCAAAACGTTGTGGTACCTCAGTTGGCGGGCGGCGGTGCGGCCGGGGCGTCGGCGGCCGGCGGCGTCACAGGCGCATCGGTAGATGGCGGCGGCAGGAGGTCGCCCTCGGGCAGCGCCGGGGTGGAGGGTGCGGCCGGGGCTTCGGCGGGTGCCTCGCCCGCGGTGTCGAGGAC
>NZ_WBUS01000207.1 GCF_008933605.1 Albidovulum sp. | reverse complement strand
CTTGGTCGCCCCGGCAAGCCCGGCGAGCGCTGCCGACAGCACGAAGGTCGCCAGCTTGTAGCGGTTGACCCGGTAGCCGAGCGACACGGCGCGGGCCTCGTTCTCGCGGATCGCCTTCAGCACCTGCCCGAACGGCGAGTGGATGATGCGGTAGATGGCGAGCATGCCGCCGAGCGTGATCGCCAGCACAACGAAGTAGAGCGTGAAGTCCGAGCGCAGGCTGATCAGCCCGAACAGATGCCCGCGCGGCACCGCCTGGATGCCGTCCTCGCCGCCGGTGAACGGCGCCTGCAGCGAGAAGAAGAACACCATCTGCGCAAAGGCCAGCGTCACCATGGCGAAGTAGATGCCCTGGCGCCGGATCGCCAGCGACCCGATCGCCAGCCCCAGCACCATCGCCGCCCCCACCCCCGCCAGGATGGCTAGCTCCGGCGGCAGACCCCACACCTTGGCCGCATGCGCCGAGATGTAGCTCGCGCCGCCGAAGTAGGCGGCATGGCCGAACGACAGCAGCCCCGTGTAGCCCAAGAGAAGGTTGAAGGCGCAGGCGAACAGCGCGAAGCACATCACCTTCATCAGGAACACGGGATAGAGGAAGAACGGTGCCGCCAGCCCGGCGGCGAGCAGGGCCAGGAAGATCGCCACATGGTGGCGCGGCATGCCCCCCGTGGCGGTCAGGGTCGCGGTCGGGGCCTCGTCGGTGGAAGTCTGGCCCATGGTGTTCTGGCCCGTGGAAGTCTGGCTTGCAGCGGACATCACGCGGTCCTCCCGAACAGGCCGGCCGGCTTGACCAGAAGCACGATGGCCATGATGACGAAGATGACGACCGAGGAGGCCTCCGGATAGAACACCTTGGTCAGACCCTCGACCAGCCCCAGCCCGAAGCCGGTGACGATCGAGCCCAGGATCGAGCCCATGCCGCCGATCACCACCACCGCGAACACCACGATGATCAGGTCCGCGCCCATGTTGGGGTTGACCGAGTAGACGGGTGCGGCCAGCACGCCCGCGAACGCCGCCAGCGCCACCCCGAAGCCGTAGGTCAGCGTGATCATGCGCGGCACGTTGATGCCGAAGGCCCCGACCAGCGTCGGGTTCTCGGTCGCAGCCCGCAGGTACGCCCCGAGCCTGGTCTTCTCGATCACGAACCAGGTGGCGATGCACACGAAGAGCGACGCCACCACCACCCAGCCGCGGTAGTTGGGCAGGAACATGAAGCCGAGGTTCTGGCCGCCGGCAAGCTGCGGCGGGATCGAGTAGGGCAGGCCCGAGATGCCGTACTGGTTGCGCAACAGGCCCTGGATGATCAGCGCCAGGCCGAAGGTCAGAAGCAGCCCGTAGAGATGGTCGAGATGGTAGAGCCTGGAGATCATCAGCCGCTCCAGCACGATGCCGAACGCCCCCACCGCGATCGGCACCAAAAGCAGCGCCCACCAGTAGCCGATGCCGAGATAGTTCAGAAGCATCCACGCCACGAACGCGCCCAGCATGTACTGCGCCCCATGCGCGAAGTTGATGATGTTCAGAAGGCCGAAGATCACCGCAAGGCCCAACGACAGGATCGCGTAGAACGACCCGTTGATCAGACCCAGCAGCAACTGGCCAAACAAAGCCTGCGGCGGTATTCCCAAAAGCTCGAACATCGCCTCACACTCCCAGATAGGCTTCGATCTTGCCGATATTTTCCTCGAGCTCGGCATTGGGGATCATGTCGATGACCCTGCCCTGCTCGACGACGTAGTGGCGGTCGGCCACCGTCGAGGCGAAGCGGAAGTTCTGCTCCACCAGCACGATCGTGAACCCCTCCTGCTTCAGCCGCGCGATCGTCGCCCCGATCTGCTGGATGATCACCGGCGCAAGACCCTCCGTCGGCTCGTCCAGAAGCAGCATCTTCGCGCCGGTCCTCAGGATGCGCCCGATCGCCAGCATCTGCTGCTCGCCGCCGGACAGCTTCGTCCCCTGGCTCGACAGACGCTCCTTCAGGTTCGGGAACAGCTCGAAGATCTGCTCCACGCTCATGCCCCCCGGCTTCACCTGCGGCGGCAGCAGCAGGTTCTCCTCGACACTCAGCGACGAGAAGATGCCCCGCTCCTCCGGGCAGAACGCGATGCCCTCGCGCGCCACGTAGCGCGCCGGCGCATGCATCAGCTCCTTGCCCTGGAAGGTGACCGAGCCCTTGCGCTTCGGCAGGATGCCCATGATCGACTTCAACGTCGTGGTCTTGCCCGCCCCGTTGCGCCCCAGAAGTGTGACCACCTCGCCAGGACGCACGTCGAACGTCACCCCGTGCAGCACGTGGCTCTCGCCGTACCACGCCTGAAGGTCCTTGACGACCAGCAGCGGCGCGGAAGCCGCTGCCGTCTTCATCGCAACCGCAGCTTCAGCCATGTCCCGCTCCGATATAGGCCTCGATCACCCGCGGGTCCTTCGACACCGTGGCGTAGTCGCCCTCCGCCAGCACCTTGCCCCGCGCCAGGACCGTGATCGTGTCCGACAGCGACGCCACCACCGACAAATTGTGCTCCACCATCAGGATCGTCCGGTTGGCCGATATCCGCCGGATCAGCGCCGAGATGCGCTCCACGTCCTCATGCCCCATGCCCGCCATCGGCTCGTCCAGAAGCAGCATCTCCGGGTCGAGCGCCAGCGTCGTGGCGATCTCCAGCGCCCGCTTGCGCCCGTAGGACAGGTCCGCCGCATTCGTCGTCTCGAACGCGCTCAACCCGACATCGGCCAGAAGCGCCCGCGCCTCCCCGTCGAACGCCGACAGCACCTTCTGCGAGCGCCAGAAGTCGAACGAATCCCCGCGCCGCCGCTGCAGCGCGATCCGCACGTTCTCCAGCGCCGTCAGGTGCGGGAACACCGCCGAGATCTGGAACGAGCGCACCAGACCCAGACGCGCGATGTCGGCCGGCGACAGCGCCGTGATGTCCTCGCCCTTGTAGGTGATCCTCCCACGCGTCGGCGGAAGGAACTTGGTCAGAAGGTTGAAGCACGTCGTCTTGCCCGCCCCGTTCGGACCGATCAACGCATGGATCTGGCCCCGCCGCACACGAAGCCCGACACCCTCGACCGCAAAGAAGCCCCGAAACTCCTTCGTCAGATCTTCTGCCGAAAGGATAATATCGTCACGATCCAACTCATGCCCTCCCGGATGGACCTCGATTGTCTTGTGCAACGGACCGATGGCTTATTCCCGGCCGTCTCCGCCGCTACTTCGGCCGGATTTCCAGCACCATGTCCTTTGCAGCATAGACGGTGCGGGCCATGGCGCCCGGCTCATAGGCATCGGTCAGTACGGCATCACATCCGCCGGCGTCCTGATCGTCGACCCATCCCAGTTCGCCGTCCTCGGGAAGCGGCTCCGTCCGGCCGATGACGAGCGCCCCGAAGCCGCTGAGGTCCAGCGCTTCGGCCGGCTCCATGCCGGTCTCGACCGCAGCGCCCCTGTTGGCGAGCAGCTTTCGGTTCATCAGGCGGAAACCCGGATGGGCGTCGAAACCGATGTCGCGGGCCGGCGAGCGCAGGACGACGCGATGCCCCCGATCCGCGAGCACCAAAGCCGCGTCCGTGCTCGCCAGATCGTCGCCGACGACGAGCACCCGATGAGGAAGACGTGGCGCCGAGCCGCGCAGAACGTCGAACACGGTGGCGGCCGCTCCCGCTCGGGCTGCGACGGGCTCCCACCGTCGGACGGCCCATCGCGCCGGCGCCCCGCCGGATGCCGGCTTGTCCGTGACGAAGGAGACACCGGCGCGACGGGCGCGATCGATGAGCGACGCGACGGCGTTCCTGTATTCCGCCTGCCCGGGAACCCTCATCCGCCAGCCCTGCATGCCGGCAAGATCCCGCTCCGGGGCGAAAATGCGCACCGTCGCCCCGCGAAGCGCCGCCAGCCATCCTGCGGTCAGCGCGGAAAAGCCGCCGCCGAGAATATCCAGTCGCCACGAAGCGTCCCGACGAAGTGCGCCCAGCGCAGCCTCGTCGCCGACAAACGGGTTGACCGGACAGATCATCTCCGGCGCCGCGCTGCGGCCGAGGCACAGATTGCAATATGTGCATGCGGCCACGAGCGGGCTCTCGCCGCGCCGGGCCCTCTCGGGAAGGTCGGGATCGGTTATCGAGGCGCGGCCGACCGCCATCAGATCGGCGCGTCCCTCGGCCAGCGCCGTTTCGGCAAGTTCCGGGCGCTTGATCCGCCCGACCGCCACCACCGGAATCCGGACCGCGTTGCGCACCTGCGAGACGCGCTCGAGCCAGGGGCCTTCAGCTTCGCCGGTGAGCATCATCAGGCGGCTGTAGGA
>NZ_WBUS01000021.1 GCF_008933605.1 Albidovulum sp. | reverse complement strand
GGGTGGGCCGGTTCCTGCGCGATTTCCACGGCCGGATGCCGGGCGAGGTTTCGGGACCGGGCGTAATCTTCTGGGTCTTCCACGTGATCCGCGACTATGCCCGCACCCTGGCCGCACGCCGGAGCCGCTTCGCGTCCGACCTGCCCCGGCTCGTCGGGATCGCGGCGGCGATGGAGGCCGCGCAGGTGCCGCTGCCGATCGTCTACGGCCACCATGATCTGCTGCCCGCGAATTTCCTCGAGGACGCTGCGGGCCGGCTCTGGCTCATCGACTACGAATATGCGGGCTTCGGCACGGCGATGTTCGACCTTGCGGGCGCGGCGTCGAATGCGGGTATGGACGCAGGCGAGGCCGGGGCGCTGCTTGCGGCCTATTTCGGCCATGACCCGGACGCGGCGACGCTCCGAGCCTTCGATGCCATGCAATGCGCGAGCCTCGCGCGCGAGGCAATGTGGGCGATGGTGTCGGAGATCTTCCTCGCCGCGCCGGGGGCCGACTACGACGCCCATGCCCGCGACTTTCTCGGCCGGCTCGACGCCGCGCTCGACCGTTACCAGACCTCACACGGAAAGATCATGCCATGACGCTGCCCACCCATGCCCGGATCGTCGTCATCGGCGGCGGCATCATCGGTTGCTCCACCGCCTACCACCTCGCCCGCGACCACAAGGCGGAGGTCGTCCTTCTCGAGCAGGGGAAGCTCACCTCGGGCTCCACCTGGCACGCGGCGGGGCTGGTCGGGCAGCTCAGAAGCTCCGCCTCCATCACCCGGGTGCTGAAATACTCGGTCGAGCTCTACAAGGATCTGGCGGCCGAAACGGGGCTCGAGACCGGCTGGAAGATGACCGGCTGCCTGAGGCTCGCCACGAACGCCGACCGCTGGACGGAATACAAGCGGCTGGCGACGACCGCCCGTAGCTTCGGGATGGAGATGCATCTGGTCTCGCCGGGCGAGGTCAAGCGGATGTGGCCGCTGATGGAGGTTTCCGACCTCGTCGGTGCAAGCTGGCTGCCGACCGACGGGCAGGCCTCGCCCTCGGACATCACCCAGTCGCTTGCCAAGGGCGCGCGGATGCACGGGGCGCGGATTTTCGAGGGTGTCCGGGTGACGGGTTTCGCGATGGCGGGCGATCGGATCACCGGCGTGAAGACCACGGAAGGCGAGATCACCTGCGAGACCGTGGTGAACTGCGCCGGGCAATGGGCGCGGCAGGTGGGCGCCATGGCGGGGATCACCGTGCCGCTGCAACCCGTCAAGCACCAGTACATCGTCACCGAGCGGATCGACGGGCTGGCGGCCGACGCGCCGACGCTGCGCGACCCGGACCGGCGGACCTATTTCAAGGAGGAGGTTGGCGGTCTCGTGATGGGCGGCTACGAGCCCAATCCGCAGCCCTGGAGGCTGGAGGAGACGGGGGGCAACGTCCCCGACGACTGGGAATTCCGGCTCTTCGACGACGATTTCGACCATTTCGAGCAGCATATGGATCAGGCCATCGCGCGGGTTCCGGCGCTGGAAAAGGTGGGCGTCAAGCAGATGATCAACGGGCCGGAAAGTTTCACCCCGGACGGGAATTTCATCCTGGGCAGCGCGCCCGAATGCGCCAACATGTATGTGGGCGCGGGCTTCAACGCCTTCGGCATCGCGAGCGGGGGCGGCGCGGGCTGGGTGCTGGCCGACTGGGTGATGCACGGCGAGGCGCCGCTTGACCTCTGGACGGTGGACATCCGCCGCTTCGCGGGCATGCACCGCGACCGCACCTGGGTCTGCGACCGCACGCTCGAGGCTTACGGCAAGCACTACACGGTGGGTTTCCCGCACGAGGAATACGAAAGCGGGCGGCCGCGCATCGTCTCGCCGCTTTACGAGCGTCTCAAGGGCCACCGCGCCGTCTTCGGATCGAAGCTCGGGTGGGAGCGGCCGAACTGGTTCGCGCCCGAGCGGATGGAGGCGCGCGACGTCTATTCGATGGGCCGGCAGAACTGGTTCGGCCCGGTGGGCGCGGAACATGCCCATGTGCGCGAGGCGGTGGGCATCTTCGACCAGTCCTCCTTCGCCAAGTATGAGGTGACGGGGAAGGACGCGGCGGCGGCGCTCGACCACGTCTGCGCGGGCGACGTGACGAAGGCGCCGGGGCGGCTGACCTATACCCAGCTTCTGAACACGCGCGGCGGCATCGAATGCGACCTGACGGTGGCGCGGCTCTCCGAGGACCGCTTCTACATCGTCACCGGGACCGGGTTCCGCACCCATGACCTTGCCTGGATCGCCGAACACCTGCCCGCGGGCGACGTGGCGATCCGCGACATCACCGAGGATTGGGGCACGCTCTCGCTGATGGGGCCGAAGTCGCGGGAGGTGCTGGCGCGGGTGACGGCGGCCGATGTGTCGAACGCCGCCTTCCCCTTTGGCCATGTGCGCGAGATCGCGATTGCCGGCGCCACGGTAAGGGCGCTCAGGGTGACCTATGTGGGTGAGCTTGGCTGGGAACTGCATGTGCCGATCGCCGCGACCGGCGCGGTCTTCGACGCGCTGATGGTGGCGGGGGCGGTCGAGGGAATCCGCCCGGTGGGCTACCGGGCGCTTGAAAGCCTGCGGCTGGAGAAGGGCTATCGCGCCTGGTCCTCCGACATCACGCCCAACGACACGCCCTTCGAGGCCGGCCTCGGCTGGGCGGTAAAGCTGAAGACCAACCGGCCGTTCATCGGCCGGGAGGCGCTTCAGGCGCAGGCGGGCGGACCCCTGACGAAGCGGCTCGCCGGGTTCACCATCGCCGATCCGGAGGCCGTGCTGGTGGGGCGCGAGACGATCCTGCGGAACGGCGAGCCGGTCGGATACCTCACCTCGGGCGGCTTCGGCTACACCGTCGGGAAGGGCATCGGCTACGGCTATGTCCGCAACCCCGGTGGTGTCAGCGACGACCACCTCGCCTCGGGCACCTATGAACTGGTGGTTGCCAACGAACAATTCCCCGCCCGGATCGCGCTCGCCCCGCTCTATGATCCCGAGAACCTGAGGGTCAAGGCATGAAGGCCGACCGTCACGCGAGGATCGTCATCATCGGCGCGGGGGCGATCGGCTGCGCCATCGCCTATCACCTCGCGCGGCAGGGTGAGCGCGACGTTCTCGTCCTCGAAAAGGCGCAGGTCACGCATGGGTCCGCCTGGCACGCGGCGGGTCTTGTCGGGCAGTTGCGCGGCAAGCGGGCGCTGACGCGGCTGATGCAGAACTCGGTCGCGGTCTTCGACCGGCTTGCCGGGGAAAGCGGCATGGCGACGGACTGGAAGAAGGTGGGATCGCTTCGCCTCGCCGCGTCGGACGCGCGCTGGAGCGAGATCCGCCGGTCTGTCCAACTGGCGAAGAGCTTCGGCTTCGAGGCCCACCTCGTCTCGCCCGACGAGGCGCACCGGATGTTCCCGCACATCGACAGGAAGGGTGTGGTCGGCGCCGCCTGGATCCCGACCGACGGCTATATCGACCCCTATGCGGTCACGATGGCCTTTGCCGCCTGCGCCCGGAAGGGCGGCGTGAGGATCGAGGAGGGCGTGACCGTCACCGCCATCCCCGTGGAGGGGCGCCGGGCGCTGGGCGTCGTCACCGATCACGGCACGGTTTCGGCCGATATCGTCGTGAACGCTGCGGGCTACTGGGCACGGCGTGTCGGCGCGATGGCCGGGGTGCCGGTCGCGGCGGGCGTGGTGGAACACCAGTATTTCGTCACCGAGAAGGGGCTCGATGTTCCCGACACCCTGACGACGCTGCGCGACCCCGACCACAATTTCTACCTCAAGCCCGACGTCGGCGGGGCCTGGGCGATCGGCGGATGGGAGGAGGGGACGCGCGCGCTCTGGAACCAGTGGCCGCCGTTCGACTTCGCGCGGGAGTTGTTCCCGGCCAACATGGAACGGCTGGAGCTTTTCGCCGTGCCGGCCGCGGAACGCCTGCCGATCCTGAACGAGATCGGCATCCGGACCGTGATCAACGGCCCGATCCCGGTCTCGGCCGATGGCGAGCCGATCATGGGTCTCGCGCCGGAACTGGACAACTTCTACCTCGCCTGCGGCTTCACCGCCGGCATCGCCGCCTCGGGCGGGGCGGGGGAGGCGATGGCGAACTGGATCGTCAACGGCGACCCGGGGCTCGACCTCTGGCCGTTCGATGCGCGCCGCTTCGGGGCGCCGCATGCACGAGCCTCCTGGCTCGCCGCCCGGGCGGTGGAGGCCTATGCCTCCTACTACAAGGTCCACTGGCCGGGCGAGGAACATCATGCGGGGCGCGGCCTGCGCCGGTCGCCGCTTTACGAACCGCTGAAGGCCGCAGGCGCGGTCTTCGGCGCGCGCTTCGGCTGGGAACGGGCGAACTGGTTCACCGCCTCGGACCCCGCGGCGACCGACAGCCCGAGCTTCGAGGGGAAACCCGGCTGGCACGGCGCGGTGGCCGCCGAGGTGCGCGCGATCCGCGAGGGCGTGGCGCTGATCGACCAGACCTCCTTCTCGAAGTTCGAGCTTTCGGGCCCCGGCGCCCAGGCCGCGCTGAACCGGATCGCGGCGGCCGATGTCTCGGGCGCGCCGGGCCGGGCGATCTACACCCAGCTCCTGAACGAAAGGGGCGGGATCGAGGCCGACGTGACCATCCTTCACCGGGGCGAGGAGGACTTCCTGATCGTCACCGGATCGGGCTTCGGCGTGCGCGACGGCGCTTGGATCACCCGGGCGTTGCCGGAAGGGCTCAGGCTGCGGGACGTGACGAATACGCTTTCGGTCCTGAACATCTGCGGGCCGAAGGCGCGCGATGTGCTCGCCTCGGTCTCCGACGCAGGCCTTTCGAACCGGGCCTTCCCGTTCCTGGCCGCGCGCGAGATCGTCGTCGGCCATGCCCCGGTCCTTGCCGTGCGCGTGGGCTATGTCGGCGAACTGGGGTGGGAGCTCTACATTCCGACCGAATACGCGGGCCACGTCTACGACAGGCTCAAGGCGGCAGGGGCGCCGCACGGCATCCGCGACGCGGGTTACCGGGCCATCGAGAGCTGCCGGCTGGAGAAGGGCTATCTCTACTGGTCCGCCGACATCACGCCCGAGACGACGCCCTTCGAGGCGGGCCTCGGCTTTGCCGTGGCGATGGGCAAGGGCGACTTCACCGGCCGCGCGGCGCTGGCCGCCCTGGGCGCGCCGAAACGGCGGCTCGTGACGCTCACGGTTGACGGTTTTGCGCCCTTCCTGTCGGGCGAGACGGTGCTTCACGGCGGGCAGCCCGTCGCCTCGCTGACGAGCGCCGGCTACGGCCACCACCTCGGCAAGACCATCGGCTTTGCCTATGTTCCGGCCGCGATCGCGGCCGGGCAGGGCTTCACGATCGAGGCCTTCGGCAAACCCTATGCCGCGACTCGGGGGCCGCGGTGCCTTTATGACGCGAAGATGGAAAGGCTGAAGGCATGAGCGACCTCGACCTCGCCCGCGACGCGCTTGCCGCCATCCCGGGCCTGAAGGGGGCGGGGCTGCCGGAGCGGCTCGGCGGGCTCACCAACTTGGTCTTCAGGGCGGGGGACTACTGCCTGAGGATTCCGGGCAAGGGCACCGAGGAGTTCATCGACCGCGCCAACGAGGCCGTGGCCGCACGGGAGGCCGCGAAGGCCGGCGTCAGTCCCGAGGTGATCCATGTGGACCCGGCAACAGGCGTGATGGTGACGCGCTTCGTCCACGGCGCGGTGACCATGAGCCCGCAGAACTTCCGCACGCGAGAGGGCGCCCCCGGACGGGCCGGCGCGGCCTTCCGCAAGCTGCACGGGTCGGGCGCGGTCTTTCCCTTCCGCTTCGAGCTTTTTGCGATGATCGACGACTATCTCGGCATTCTCGGCACCAAGGACGTGGCCCTGCCCGAGGGCTATCACGACGTGGTGCGCGAGGCGGGCGCGGTCAGGGCGGCGCTTGCGGCCCGGCCGCTGCCGCTGGCGCCCTGCCACTGCGACCCGCTGTGCGAGAACTTCCTCGATACCGGCGAGGCCATGTGGATCGTCGACTGGGAATATTCCGGCATGAACGACCCGATGTGGGATCTGGGCGACCTCTCGGTCGAGGGCGGATTCGACGAAGACCAGGACGAGGAGATGCTGCGCGCCTATTTCGGCGCCGCGCCCACCGCCCGCGACCGCGGGCGGATGGTGATCTACAAGGCGATGTGCGATCTGCTCTGGACGCTCTGGGGCCTCATCCAGCTGGCCAACGGCAATCCGGCCGACGACTTCCGCGCCTATGCCGACGGCCGGTTCTCTCGCTGCAAGGCACTCATGTCGTCGCCCGCCTTCGCCCGCCACCTCGCCGCCGTCGCGGGCTGATCTCAGGCGCCGGACCGGGCGAGACGGCTTGCCAGCAGATCGCCCGTCTCGGCGAGGATCGGATAGGCGATCATCGTCACCGCGGAATTGACCTGCTTCAGGGCCCGCAGCGTTTCTTGGTGGACGTTCGAGGTCTCGATGCTTTCGCTCAAGCCCATCTTCAGCCGGTCGAGGTGCGACCGCTGCAGCGCCTGCTCCAGGTCGCGGACGCGGTCCTTTTCCTCGACCAGCGCACGCGCTGCGTCGGGGTTGAGCGTCATCAGCACGTTGAGCCCGGCCTGCGTGTTGGCCAGAACCCGGTCGTGGAAATCGCGTATCTCGCTCCAGCCGGTTTCAGAAAAGGCGGTTCCGTTGCGGTCGAGCCGCTGCGCGAGGCTCAGCATCGTGTCGGCGATGGCGTTGCCCGCGCTTTCGAGGTTGACCGCCATGTCGGCCAGTTCCAGCGCGCGGTTCGTGACATCCTCGTCGTTCAGGTTGCGCTGCAACTTCGCCAGGTAAAGCTTTATGTTGATGTGCATTCCGTCGACTTCGGACTCCTTGGCGCGGATCGCGTCGGCCACCGTCTCGCTCCAGGTCTCATAGAGCCCGATGACCGAGCGCAGCATCGCCTCCACTGCCTCGCCCATCTGCAGGACCTCGCGCGCGGCACAGGCGAGCGCGCGGCCGGGCTGGTCGAGTGCGGCATCGTCCAGCGCGCTCGTCCGCCCGAGGCTTGCCACCTCGCCCGGCTCGCGCACCCAGTGCGACACGATGGCGAGGAGGGGGCCGATCACCGGGAGCGCGAGGATCGCAAGCGCGGCGTTGAAGGCGAGGTGCGTGTTGATCACGCGCTGGGCCGGGGTGCCGCCCAAGAGATCGAGCGGCGGCGCGAAGGCGGACAGCGCGAAAAGCACCGCCACCGCGCCGCCGCCGCGCACCACGAGGTTGGAGATCACGACCCTGCGGGCTTCGGTGCCCGCGCGCGAGGTGAGCATCCAGGCGGTGATCGTGCCGCCGAGGTTGGCGCCGAGGACCATCGCGATGCCCGCCGAGACCGGCAGGATGCCGTCGGCCGCGAGCGTCACGAAGAGAAGCACCGCCGCCACCGACGACAGAACCGCCCAGGCGAAGGCCGCGCCAATGACGAAGGCGGTGAGCGGATCGCCGCCGAGATAGGACATGACGGCGACCACCGCGCGGCTGCCCGACAGGGGTTCCGTCGCCGTCCGGATCATCGAGAGCGAGACGAACACGAGCGCGAGCCCGATCAACACCCGGCCGGCCATGCGCCAGTCGCGCGCCTGTGCCCTGAGAAACAGCGCCACGCCCGCCACAAGCAGCACCGGAACGAGCCAGTCTGCCCGGGTCAGGAGGATGCGCGCGACGATCGCCGACCCGAGGTCCGCGCCCAGCAGGATGGCGACCCCGGCGGTCACGGCAAGCGTTCCCGCCCCGACGAAATTCGTCGTGAGGATGGCGACGGCGGTGGAGCTTTGCAGGCCTACCGCCGCGGCAAGGCCCGTCAGGGCCGACAGGATGCGGCTTTCCCCGCCCCGGCGAAGGAGCCGCCTGAGCGGCACCGACCAGCCGCGCTCCACCCCGGTACGGACAAGTCGCACCGACCAGATCAGAAGCGCCGCCGCGCCGGCGACATGGAGGACAAAGAGGAGCGGTGAGGTTTCGGTCAAGGGTTCGTCCTGTTCTGGGTCTGAGTCGCGCTGTCATGAAACTGTCACAAAACCTTTACAATCCGCCAGCCCATCCGGCGCCGGTCACGCAACGGTCATTGACCGCGCCGCCACCGGCGCCGCAGATGGTGGCATGGCCTTCACCTTACGCCAGCTTCAATTCTTCGTCGCGGTCGCCGAGGCGGGCAGCGTCTCGGGTGCGGCGCGGGCGCTGTCGATCTCGCAATCCTCGGTGACGGAGGCGATCCAGTCGCTGGAGGCCGACCTCGGCGTGACGCTCTTCGACCGGCGCGCGCGCGGGCTCGACCTCACCCACAAGGGCTCGCTCTTCCTGCGCCATGCGACGCAGATACTCGGCGATGTCTCGAACGCGCGGATGGCGTTTCAAGAGGACGCCGGCCAGATGGCGGGCCGGCTGTCCCTCGGCGTCACCTCGCTGGTGGCGGGCTACGTCCTGTCCGACATCCTGTCGCGCTTCCGGCGCGCCTGGCCGCAGGTGGAACTGTCGGCGATCGAGGACAACGGCGACTACCTCCAGCACCTCCTGATCGGGGGCGAGCTGGACGTGGCGGTGATGCTGACCTCGTCGATCCGCGACCGGGCGGCGATGCATGTGGAATCGCTCCTCGTCTCGCCCTACCGGCTCTGGCTGCCGCTCGGCCATCCGCTGACGGATGCCGAGGCGATCGCGCTCGACCAGCTTGCGAACGAGCCGCTGATCCTGCTCACGGTGGACGAGATCGAGGAAAGCACCCGCCGGCTCATGGCCGCGATGTCGGTCCGGCCCGACATCGCCTTCCGGACGCGGTCGGTGGAGGCGGTGCGGAGCCTCGTCGCCACCGGGGCGGGCGTGGCGCTCCTGCCGTCGCTGGTCTACCGACCCTGGTCGCTCGAGGGCGACCGGATCGAGATCCGCGACGTCTCGGGCGACCTGCCGTCGGTGCAGGTCGGGCTCTGCTGGCGCAAGGGCGCGCCGCTCTCGCCCGTCGCGCGCGCCTTCATCCGGGCGGCCCAGGGCGCAGTTCCCGAGCGGTAATGGATCGGTTTTTCCGATGACATGTATCTTTCTTTTGATATTGCGATTGATGATCCCCGGACGCACAGTCCGTTGAGGGCCGGCGCGCGAGGCGCGCCGCGTCCCTTTGGGGGGCTAACATGAACATTTCAGTATCGCACGCGCTACGCGGGGTCGCGCTGCCGGTGGCAGTGTTGTGGGGCTTTGCCGCCTCGGCGCAGGATGCGCTGTCGGTTGTCGACGGCTACCTGGCCGCGTGGAACGCGCACGACAGCGCGGCGGCGGCCGAGTTCCTCGCCGACGGTGTCGTCTACTACGACGCCTCGGTCGGCGCCCCGGTCGAGGGGCGCGACGCGGCGAAGACGCAGGTGATCGACGCGTTCATCAATGCCGCGCCGGATGCAGTCTGGACGCGCGACGCGGATGCGATCGTCAGCGACGGGGCGGTGGCCTTCGAATGGACCTTCGGCGGCACCAACAGCGGCGACTGGGCTGACGGGACCAAGGCCACGGGCAAGAGCTTCACATTCCACGGCATGTCGCTCTTCCGGGTCGAGGAGGGCAAGATCGTGCGCCAGTCCGACTATTACGACGCGCTCGGCTTCTACAAGCAACTGGGCCTGATGTAACCGGCCCGCGACAGGAGAGGTGACACGATGACGAAACGGTTCCTGATGACGACTGCGGCACTGGCGCTGGCCACGGCCGGCGCGGCCTCGGCGCAGATGACGGCGGTCGGCGACGGCGAAGGGCAGGTCGATATCGTCGCCTGGCCAGGCTACATCGAACGCGGCGAGACCGACAAGGCCTTCGACTGGGTGACCAAGTTCGAGGAGGCCACTGGCTGCAAGGTCAACATCAAGACGGCCAACACCTCGGACGAGATGGTGGCGCTGATGAACGAGGGCGGCTTCGACCTCGTGACCGCCTCCGGCGACGCCTCGCTGAGGCTCGTCGCGGGCAAGCGGGTGCAGGCGATCAACACCGACCTCATCCCCTCCTGGTCGAAGGTCGACGACCGGCTGAAAGACGCGCCCTGGTTCACCGTGGACGGCGTCCACTACGGATTGCCCTACCAGTGGGGGCCGAACGTGCTGATGTACAATACCGATGTCTTCAAGGAGGCGCCGAAGTCCTGGTCGGTCGTGTTCGAGGAGCAGAACCTGCCCGACGGCAAGTCCAACAAGGGCCGCGTGCAGGCCTATGACGGACCCATCCACGTGGCCGACGCCGCCCAGTACCTGATGGCCCACAAGCCCGAGCTTGGCATCACCTCGCCCTACGAGCTGAACGAGGACCAGTACAAGGCCGCGCTCGACCTCCTGCGCCAGCAGCGCGAGCTTGTCAGCCGCTACTGGCACGACGCCTTCATCCAGATGGACGACTTCAAGAACGAGGGCGTGGTCGCCTCCGGCTCCTGGCCCTTCCAGGTGAACCTTCTGAAGTCCGAGGGTCTGCCGATCTCCTCGACGATCCCGGAGGAGGGCGCGACCGGCTGGGCCGACACGACGATGATGCATGCCGAGGCGCCGCATCCGAACTGCGCCTACAAGTGGATGGAGCATACGCTCTCTTCGAACCTGCAATCCGACCTCTCGGTCTGGTTCGGCGCCAACCCGGTCGTGCCGGCCGCCTGCACCGACGGGTCGGGGATGCAGACCGCCGAGGGTTGCACCGCCAACGGCATGGACGATTTCGAGAAAATCCGGTTCTGGACCACGCCCGTCGCCAACTGTTCGCAGGGCGAGGGTGCCTGCGTGCCCTACTACCGCTGGGTCTCCGACTACATCGGCGTGATCGGCGGCCGCTGACCCATACCACAGTCCCGGGACCAACCGGGGCCACCACTCACTCCCCCGGCCTGGCGCCGGGGGACATTCCCCGGATATTCGCCATGACACCCGCCGTCGAGTTCCAGTCCGTCTCTCGCCACTTCGGCGCGGTGAAAGCCGTGGACCGGGTCGATCTGACCATCGCGGAGGGGTCGTTCTTCGCCATGCTCGGGCCCTCCGGCTCCGGCAAG
The DNA here is from genome assembly GCF_008933605.1 of Albidovulum sp. Classification (GTDB taxonomy): domain Bacteria; phylum Pseudomonadota; class Alphaproteobacteria; order Rhodobacterales; family Rhodobacteraceae; genus Albidovulum. The sequence goes on along the minus strand of NZ_WBUS01000021.1, from coordinate 21,888 downwards.
ACGACCTGCCTCAGGCTCATCTCGGGCTTCGAGATGCCGACCTCCGGCGCGGTCCGCATCTTCGGCGAGGACATGGGAATGGTGCCGCCCAACCGCCGGCACGTGAACACCGTCTTTCAGGATTACGCGCTCTTCCCGCACATGAACGTGCGCGACAACGTCGCCTACGGACTCATGGTGAAGGGCGTGGACCGGCGCAGCCGCGAGGCCAGGGCCGAGGAGATGCTGTCCCTCGTGAAGCTCGACGGATTCGGCGGCCGCAAGCCTGCGCAACTCTCCGGCGGCCAGCGGCAGCGCGTGGCGCTCGCCCGCGCGCTGGTCAACGAGCCGCGCGTGCTCCTGCTGGACGAACCCCTGGGCGCGCTTGACCTCAAGCTGCGCGAGGCGATGCAGGACGAGTTGAAGTCGCTTCAGCAACGCCTTGGAATCACGTTCGTCTTCGTGACGCATGACCAGGGCGAGGCGCTGAGCATGGCCGACCGCGTGGCCGTGTTCAACGAGGGCCGTGTGGCGCAGGTGGGCACGCCTTCCGAAATCTACGAACGCCCCGCCACGCGCTTCGTGGCGGATTTCGTCGGCTCCTCGAACGTGCTCGCGCCCGAGGTGACGGAAGCCTTCGGCGGGCCCCGGGCCTGGGCCAGCCTCCGGCCAGAGGCGATCCGCCTGGTCTCCGGAGGGCGGGTTCGCGGCACGGTCACCGGCACGCGCTATCTCGGCGCGGGCACGCGGCTCGAGGTGCGCGCCGGGGCCCTTCCGGGGCCTCCCTCGGGCGAGCATGACGGCGGGATCGCGGTTCTGGTCCCCGCCGGTGCAGCGGTTCCGGCGGTCGGCGCGGAGGTCGCGCTCGACTGGGACGCGGCGGCGCTGCACGTGATGGGGGACGGGGCATGAGCGATGCCGCCCATCCTGCACGGGGGCCGGGCGACCGGTTGACGGCGCACTTCTGGCGGCGGCCGAAGCTTCTGACGCTCCTCCTCCTCCTGCCGCCGCTCCTGTGGCTCGGCGTCGTCTACATCGGGTCGCTCGCGGCGCTCCTCCTCCAGAGCTTCTATTCCATCGACCCGTTTTCCGGCCTGGTCGTGCCGGAGTTCACGCTGAAGACCTATGGCGAGCTGCTGATCCCGTCGAACTTCGACATCATCGTCCGCACCGTGGCGATGGCGGCGGCGGTGACGCTCGCCGCGGCCATTCTGGGCTTCCCCATCGCCTTCTTCGCGGCACGCTATGCGAAGGGCCGGTGGAAGGCGGTCTTCTACCTCGGGATCATGCTGCCCCTCTGGTCGAGCTACCTCGTCAAGGTCTATGCCTGGAAGCTGATCCTCGCCAAGGAAGGGATCATCACCTGGGCGGCCGAGGGGATCGGGGCGGGCAATCTCCTCAACGCGGTGCTGGCGCTGCCGGTGATCGGCGGAAACTCCCTTTCGACGAGCTACATCGGCACGTTCCTCGTCTTTCTCTACGTCTGGCTGCCCTACATGATCCTGCCGATGCAGGCATCGCTCGAAAGGGTGCCGACCTCGATGCTCGAAGCCTCGGCCGACCTCGGTGCGAGCAATTGGCGGACGCTGCGGAGCGTGATCCTGCCGCTCGCCCTGCCGGGGGTTGTCGCCGGCTCGATCTTCACCTTCTCGCTGACGCTCGGCGACTACATCATCCCGCAGATCGTCGGCTCGTCGCGCTTCTTCATCGGCCAGGCGGTCTATTCGCTGCAGGGCACGGCGGGGAATATCCCGCTCGCGGCGGCCTTCGCGGTCGTGCCCATCGCCATCATGCTGGTCTACCTGACCATCGCGCGGAAGATGGGGGCCTTCGATGCACTCTGACGCGCGCCCGCCGCTCGCCCTCACGCTCGCCGCCATCGGCGGGCTCCTCTTCCTGCACCTGCCGATCGTGCTGATCTTCCTCTATGCCTTCACGACCGAGGACCGCAGCTACCAGTTCCCGCCGCCGGGGCTGACGACGGAGTGGTTCGCCGTCGCCTGGAACCGGGAGGACATATGGCCGCCGCTCTACCTGTCGCTGCGGGTGGCGGCGCTTTCCTCCGGCCTCGCGCTCGTCCTCGGGACGCTCTGCGCGGCGGCGATGGCGCGGGCGAGGTTCTTCGGGCGCGACACGATCTCGCTTCTCGTGGTGCTGCCGATCGCCCTGCCAGGCATCATCACCGGCATGTCGCTCAGGTCGGCCTTTGCCATCGGCGATATCCCGTTTTCCACCTTCACCATCGTCCTCGGTCACGCCACCTTCTGCATCGTCATCGTCTACAACAACGCCGTGGCGCGGTTCCGCAGGCTCGGGGCGTCGATGCTGGAAGCCTCGGCCGACCTGGGCGCGAACTCGTTCCAGACCTTCCGGCACGTGATCCTGCCGAACCTCGGTTCGGCCCTGCTCGCCGGCGGGATGCTCGCCTTCGCGCTTTCCTTCGACGAGGTGATCGTCACGACCTTCACCGCCGGTCAGCAGTCCACCCTGCCGATCTGGATGCTGAACGAGCTTGTCCGGCCCCGGCAGCGGCCGGTGACCAACGTGGTGGCGATCGTCGTCTTCGTGGCGACCTTCCTGCCGATCCTCGCAGCCTATTACCTCACCCGCGGGGCCGAAGAGACCGCGGGCGGAGGAAAGTGAAAGGGAGAGTCCCATGACCATGCAATTCGACACCGGCCTTCTCATCGGCGGCGCCATCGAGCCGGGGCAGGAGCCGGGCGAGAAGGTGCTGAACCCCCGCACCGGCGGCCTGATCCTCGACCTGCCCGAGGCGTCGACCGATCAGGTCGACCGCGCCGTGGCGGCGGCGAGGCGCGCCTTCGACGGCTGGTCGCGGACGACGCCGGCCGAGCGGTCGGCGGCGCTGCTGGCGATCGCCGACCGGATCGAGGCCGACGCCGACGCCTTCGCGGCGCTTGAGGCGCTGAACTGCGGCAAGCCGATCAACGCGGCGCGGGGCGACGAGATTCCGGCCATCGTCGACTGCTTCCGCTTCTTCGCGGGCGCGGTGCGCTGCCAGCACGGGGCGATCGCCGGCGAATACCTTGCAGGCCATACCTCGATGATCCGGCGCGATGCCGTCGGCGTCGTCGCCTCCATCGCGCCGTGGAACTATCCGCTGATGATGATGGCCTGGAAACTCGCCCCCGCCATCGGCGGCGGCAACACGGTGGTCTTCAAGCCCTCGGAGCAGACGCCGCTGACGGCGCTGAAGCTCGCGCGGGTCCTCGCCGAGGTGCTGCCCGAGGGCGTCGTGAACGTCATCCCGGGACGGGGCGAGACGGTCGGCAACCACCTCATCAACCATCGCGGAGTGGACATGATCTCGCTCACCGGCGACGTGGCGACCGGCAAGAAGATGCTGGATGCCGCGGCCAAGACGGTGAAGCGGACACATCTGGAGCTTGGCGGCAAGGCGCCGGTGGTGGTCTTCGACGACGCTGACGTCGCCGAGGTTGTCGAGGGGCTGAGGGCCTTCGGCTACTACAACGCCGGCCAGGACTGCACGGCGGCCTGCCGTATCTACGCGGGCAGGAAGATCTACGACAACCTCGTCGCCGACCTGACCGAGGCCGTCTCCTCGATTGCCCTTGGCAACGAGGACGATACGACGAACGAGATCGGCCCCCTCATCTCGCTCCGCCAGCGCGACCGGGTGGCCTCGTTCGTGGAGCGGGCGCGCGAACAGAGCCATATCGCCGTCACCACCGGCGGCGAGGTGATGGGCAACGGCGGCTTCTACTACCGGCCGACCGTGATCGCCGGCGCCAAACAGTCGGACGAGATCGTGCGGCGCGAGGTCTTCGGGCCGGTTGTCTCGATCACGCCCTTCAGCGAGGTCGATCAGGCGGTCGACTGGGCCAACGACAGCGACTACGGGCTCGCGTCCTCGGTCTGGACGAAGGACGTGGGCCGGGCGATGGCGACCGCGGCGCGGCTGCGCTACGGCTGCACCTGGATCAACACGCATTTCATGCTGGTGAACGAGATGCCGCACGGTGGCCTGAAGCAATCGGGCTACGGCAAGGACATGTCGGCCTACGCGCTCGAGGACTATACCGTCGTCCGTCACGTCATGGTGAAGCACGGCTGACGGTCAGGCCCCCGCGACGGCCTTTGCGATCAGCGCGGGCACGCGCGCGTCGGTGCCGAGCGGCGGAAGCGTGACGCCCTGGAACCCTGCCGCATGAAGCGCGGCGGGGATGTCGTCCTCCACATGGCCCCAGCGCGCGACGAAGAGGGGCAGGCAGAGTGCGTGCGGCCCCGCGCCTTCGGCCACCTCGACCAGCTCCGGCGACTCCTCGATGAAGCCGAGGCGGCTTTCGGCGAAGGGGAGCTGCACGGCGATGGCGGATTGCAGCGCGCGGGCGGCGTCGGCGGGGTAGGGGCTCCGGCCCGATCCGTGCGCGGCAAGGACCAGCACCGTGTCCTCCGCCCTCCATCCCCGCGACGCGAGCGCCTCCTGAAGGACGGTGACGGCGAGGGCGCCCGTGCCGGGCAGGAGCCCGAAGGGCGCGAGGATGCGCAGGCCGGGCACCCCCGCCTCCGCGAGGCGCCGCGGCAGAAGGCTGCGGATGAACCAGCCGTCCGCCATGAAAAGCGGAAAGACGAGCGGATCGTCTGCCCCCTGCAAGGCCGCGCGGAGGGCGTCGGGCTCGGCCAGGGTCGCCGAACGGACGTCCCAGCCGGGAAGGTTCCTGGCGACGCGGGCGGCCAAGGCGTGCATCTCGGCCTCGGGCGGTCCGGGGTCGGACGGCTGGCCATGGGCGACGATGAGCAGGGCGCGGGTCATGGGCCGAGCCTAGCCAAAGCGCCCGCCGGTGCAATCACTCCTGCGCAAGCGCCACCGATTTCACGATGGCATGGCAGACCACGCCCGGCGCGAGCCCGAGCGCCTCGGCCGAGCGCCGCGTGATCCGGGCGCGGAGCCGAGCGGCGCCGCAGCGCAGGACGACATCGGTCGAGGCGGGTCCGGCGGGTGCGAGGCTCTCGACCGCCGCGGGCAGGATGTTGAGCGCGCTGATCCCCTCGGGCCGGTCGCGCGCGATCATCACCTCGCGCGCGCGGATGAAGAGCCGCACGGTCGCACCCGGACGGCCGAGCGGCTCCGGCGTGAGGATGGTTCCGCCGGGGAAGGCGAGTTCGCAAAGCCCGTCGCCGGTCATGCCGTCCACGGTCGCCGTCAGGAGGCTGCCCGGCTCCGTCCCCTCGCCTGCGGCGATGCCGGTCGTGGCGAGGATCTCGGCGGTTGGCCCGAGGCCCGTCACGCGGCCGGCGGCAAGCGTCAGCATCTGCCCTGAGAGCCGGGCGACCTCGGCCGTGGAATGCGTCACGTAGAGGATCGGCACCTGAGCATCGTCGCGCAACTCCTCGATGAACGGCAGGATTTCCTGCCGGCGTACCTGATCGAGAGCGGAGAGCGGTTCGTCCATCAGGATGAGACGGGGAGCCGTCAGGAGCGCACGGGCGAGCGCTACGCGCTGCGCCTCGCCGCCCGAGAGCGTTGCCGGGCGCCGTGCCGCGAGGGGGGCGAGGCCGAAGCGCTCGATCATGGCTTCGACCGCCCCCGGCGGCCGCGCGCGGCGGGCGGCGTAGGCGAGGTTGCCGCGCACGTCGAGATGCGGGAAGAGCCGGGGTTGCTGGAACACCGAGGCGACGCGGCGGCGGTGCGGGGGAACGAAGCGCCGGCCGTCCTCCCAGACCTCGTCGCCGACGGCGACGCGGCCGGCGCCGCGCTCGAAGCCGGCGATGATGCGCAGGAGCGTGGACTTTCCAGCGCCGCTCGGCCCGAAGATCGCCGTGACCCCGGACAGCGGAATCATCCGGTCGATTTCCAGCGTGAAACCGGGGTGTTGCGACCGGATGTTCAGGTTCAGGTCGGTCACTCCCGCCTCCTGTCGCGGCCATTCAGGACGTAGAGCGCAAGGAGGATCAGGAACGAGAGCGCCAGCAGAATCCCGGACAAGAGATGGGCCGACGCATAGTCCAGCGTCTCCACCTCCTCGTAAATGGCGATGGAGATGACGCGTGTCTGTCCGGGGATGTTGCCGCCGACCATCAGGACCACGCCGAACTCGCCGAGCGTATGGGCGAAGGTGAGGACCGCCGCCGTCAGGTATCCTCTGACGGCGAGCGGCGCGGCCACGGTCGCAAAGGCGTCGAGCGGTCCCGCGCCGAGGCTCGCCGCCGCCTCCATCGGCGCGCGGCCGAGTGTCGTGAAGGCCGATTGCAGCGGCTGCACGGTGAAGGGAAGCGAGTAGAGGAGCGAGGCGAGGACGAGGCCGGCGAAGGAGAAGGTCAGGGTCTGGCCGGTGAGCGAGACCCAGAAGGCGCCGAGCGGCGCCGTCGGGTTGAAGGCGAGGAGCAGGTAGAAGCCGAGCACCGTCGGCGGCAGGACGAGCGGCATCGCGGTCACCGCCTCCACCGCCGGGGCGAGGCGGGACCGGGTGCGCGCGAGCCACCAGGCCAGCGGCGTTCCGATCACTAGAAGGAGCGCGGTAACGACCGCCGCGAGCTTCAGTGTCAGCCAGAGGGGTGCGAGATCAGCCGTCATTCGCCTGCGACATATCCGAACCGCTCGATCACCGGGCGGGCGGCATCGGACCTCAGGTAGTCGAGGAAGGCGCGGGCCGCGGCATTGTCCTTTCCATGCGCGAGCAGGATCGCATCCTGGTGGATCGGCGCATGATGATCCGCCGGCACCGGCCAGGAGGCGCCGCCTGCATCGACAAGGCCGGAGGCCGCGACGAAGCCGACGTCGGCCGCGCCCGAGGCGACGAGCGTCTGGGTCTGGCCGATGTTCTCGCCCGTGACCGCCTTGTCCAGCACATCCTGAACCTGCATGAAATCAATCGTTTCCATGGCAGCCTTGCCGTAAGGCGCAAGGTCCGGGTTGGCGATCGCGACATGGGTCGCGGCGCGGAGCGCCGCCACGGGATCGGACAGGTCCGCGGCTGGATCGGCGGACCAGAGAACGAGCCGTCCCGTCGCATAGGTGAAGCTGGTTGTCGCATCGGCATGCCCCGCGGCGGCGAGGCGAGCCGGCGTGGCGGTGTCGGCGGACAGGAAGGCATCGAACGGGGCGCCTGCCTCGATCTGGGCCGCGAGCTTTGCGGTCGCGGCCGCACTTACCGAGATCTCGTGCCCGGAGGCCGCCTGGAAGTCCACGGCGAGGGCTTCGGCGACCGGCCGGAAGTTGGTGGCGACAGCGACGAGCGCGGTTTCGGCCCGCGCAGGGGCGGCAGCCAGGGCGGCGAGGCAGAGCGTTAGAAGCAGGCGCATTTCATGACTACGTTATGTCTGAGCGGAGATAACGGAAGAATCGCATGGCAGGCAAGCGCTATTTCCGTTCGGGAATATCGGCCAAGACTTCCAGTTCCGTGATCTCCCCGGCCATCGCCGCCGCGCCCTTCGCCTGCATCTGGCGGTAGAGCGCGAGGACGCGCGCGCCGGCCTCGGTCAGTTCCGCGCCGCCGTGGCCCGCGCCGCCGCGGCTCGCGCGCACGAGCGGCTCGCGGAACATCGCGTTCAGGTTCTCCACCAGCCCCCAGGCGCGCTTGTAGCTCATGCCCATCCTGCGCCCCGCGGCCGAGATCGAACCGGTCGCGGCGATACCCTCGAGCAGGTCCGCCTTGCCGGGGCCGAGCCAGTCGCCGCGGCCGCCCATGACGAGTCGTATCTTCAGGCTGGAACGGGGCGGGGGCACGGCCATGGTCTTTCGAATCCTCGGAGACTTCGACAGGATAGGCGCCGGCCAACGTGGAAAGGAAGCCGTCATGCGGAACGTCACGGTCGCGGTCACTCAATTCGCCTGCACCTGGGACCTGCCGGCCAATCTCGACCGGGCGGAGGCACTCGTGCGGCGCGCGGCGGGCAAGGGAGCGCAGGTGATCCTCCTGCAGGAGCTTTTCGCCACGCCCTACTTCTGCATCACCGAGGAGCCGCGACACCTCGCGCTTGCCGCGCCGATGGAGGACCACCCGGTCGTCGCCCGCTTCGCGGCGCTCGCGCGCGACCTGGGGGTCGTCCTGCCGGTCTCGGTCTTCGAACGCGCGGGCGAGGCGCATTTCAACTCTGTCGCCATGGTCGATGCGGACGGGGCGATCCTCGGCACCTACCGCAAGAGCCACATCCCGCAAGGTCCCGGCTACGAAGAAAAATACTACTTCACCCCCGGCGACGGCGGGTTCCGTGTCTGGGACACGGCCTTCGGCCGCGTCGGGGTCGGCATCTGCTGGGACCAGTGGTTCCCCGAGGCGGCGCGCGCAATGGCGCTCATGGGTGCCGAGATGCTTCTCTACCCGACCGCGATCGGGTCGGAGCCGCCTGCGCCGGACTACGACAGCCAGCCGCACTGGGAAATGGTCATGCGCGGCCACGCGGCGGCGAACATCCTGCCGGTCGCGGCCTCGAACCGGATCGGCCGCGAGGTGCAGGAGGGGCGCGAGGTGACGTTCTACGGCACCTCCTTCGTCGCCGACCAGACCGGCCAGATGGTCACGCAAGCCGACCGTGTATCGGAGGACGTGTGGCTTGCGAGCTTCGACCTCGACGCCATCCGCGACCTCAGGCGCAGCTGGGGCCTCTTCCGCGACCGGCGGCCGGAGCTTTACGGGGCGCTGGGGGGCTTCGGCTGAAGCGGCGGCGGGCGGCGGCCGGGCCAGTCGGTGGCGCGGTGGTAGGCCTCGCCAAGTCCGAGAATCGCGGCATCGGCGCCTGTCGGCCCGAAGAGCTGGAGACCCGTCGGCAGGCCGCTGTCCGAAAACCCGGCCGGCAGGGCGAGGCAGGGCAGGCCGATCAGGCTCACCGGCACGACGACCTCCATCCAGCGGTGGTAGGTGTCCATCTTCCGCCCGGCGATCTCGGCGGGCCAGCGCCATTCGACCGGGAAGGGCCAGACCTGCGCCGCGGGCAGGGCCAGCGCGTCGAAACCGGCAAGCAGCCGCGCCGCCCGACGATACCAGCGTGAACGAGTGAGGCTCGCCGCGTAGAATTCCGCCATGGTGACGGTCGTGCCCTGGTCGATCTCCCAGAGCGTCTCGGGCTTCGTCAGCGCGCGCTTCGCCGGATCGGCGGCGATATCGCGCTTGGCGCCCGCATTCAGCCCGGCGCGCAGCGTGATCCAGGCGGACCAGAGCGCCTCGGCCGGAAAGGGTGGGGCAACCGGCTCGACGATGGCGCCGAGCGCCTCGAAGACCTTCAGTGCCGCCTCGCAGGTCTCGAGGACTCCCGGCTCCATCGAATAGGCGCCGCCCCAGTCGCCGAGCCAGCCGATCCGCCTGCCCTTCAGCGCGTCGCCGAAGCGCGCGGCGAAATCCTCCGACGGCCGGCCGAAGGGCGCCTCGGGGTTGGGCCCCGAGAGGACGGAGAGGAGGAGCGCGAGGTCGCCCGGCGTCCGCGCCATCGGCCCCTCGGTCGCCAGGGTGGACAGGAAGGTGTCGCCGTCCGCGTCCTGCGGCACGAGGCCCCAGGACGGGCGGAACCCGTAGACGTTGCAGAAGGCGGCGGGGTTCCGCAGCGAACCCATCATGTCCGATCCGTCGGCGAGCGGCACCATCCGCGCCGCCAGCGCCGCCGCCGCGCCGCCCGAGGATCCGCCCGCGCTTCGGGTCAGGTCGTAGGGGTTCCGCGTGGCCCCGAAGACCGGGTTGAACGTGTGCGATCCATGGCCCCATTCCGGCGTGTTGGTCTTGCCGATCAGGATCGCCCCCGCGCCGCGCATCCGCGCCGCCACGAGGTCGTCGGCCGCCGGCACATGGTTGGCATGGAGGGGCGAGCCGAAGGTCGTCCGCATCCGCTTCGTTGCCACCAGGTCCTTGACCGCGACGGGCAGGCCCCAGAGCGGCCCGTCGGGCCCAGCCCGGTCCGCCGCCCCCGCCTCAGCCAGAAGCTCCGCGCGGGGCCGCAGCGTGACGATGGCGTTGACGGCCGGGTTGACCTCCTCGATCCGGTCGAGGAAGGCCACCATTACCGTGCGCGCGCTCAGGCGGCCGCCCCGCAAGGCCCGCGCAAGCTCGCAGGCCGGAACACTGGTCACGTCCATCTGTCGGGGCTTCGTTGTTGCGCGGGCGAGCCGGGGGAGCCGGGGGGCAATGCCCCCCGGCGGTTCGGGCGCCCGAGCGCCCGGAACCTCACTTCTGCAGCTCGGTCCAGATCGCCGTGTAGTATTCCTGCGCCTTTGGCGAGCAGGTCGGCAGGAACTTGCCCGCGGCCCTGAACTCCTCGGGCACGACGATCTCGGGCGCCGTCTTCATGTCTTCCGGCATGAAGGCGTCCGATCCCGAGATCCCGTTGGCATAGCGCGCGAAGGCCGAGATCAGCGCCGCGTTCTCCGGTACCATGATGAAGTCGAGGAACTTGTAGGCTTCCTCCACGTTCGTGGCGTCCTTGAGCAGCATCACCTGGTCCATCCACAGCGGATAGCCCTCCTTCGGATAGCCGTAGACCACGTCTGGGTTGGCAAGCCGCGCGCGGAAGATCGCGCCGTTCCAGTAGACCGAGGCCATGACATCGTTCGCTGCCATCTTCTCGGTCATGCCGTAGTCCATGGACTGCCAATTGGGCTTGGCTTCCAGCAGCTTGTCGCGGACCTTCTTCAGCACCTCGGTATCCTCGGTGCAGGGCTCGCCCCCCATGTACATGATGGCGAGCGACAGGACGTCGTTCATCTCGGGCGTCACGTTGACCTTGCCGACCAGTTCCGGCGGTGTGTCCATGAAGATGGCCGAGGTGTTGATATCGCCCGAGTAGGCAGTCTTGTTGACGGCCACGCCGGTCGAGCCCCACTGCCACGGGATGGAGAACTTGCGGCCCGGATCGTAGGCCACGTCCATCCACTCCGGCGCGATGTTGCCGTGGTTCGCGAGCTTCGACAGGTCCAGCTCCTGCACGAGTCCCTTCTCGACATAGATCTGCACGTAGTTCGCCGAGGGCACGACAAGGTCGAAGCCGGCGCCACCCGCCTCGATCTTGGCGAGCGCGGTGTCGTTCGAATCGTAGTCGGTGATCGTGACCTTGATCCCGGTCTCCGCCTCGAACTTCTTGATGAGCTCGGGGTTCGTGTAGTCGCCCCAGTTGAAGAGCTGGAGCTCGCCTTCGGCGAAGGCCGCGCCGGCCGTGCCGAGGAGCAGGGCGAGGGCGGAAAGGTGCATCTTCATGGTGGTCTCCCTGGTTCAGTGGTTTTTCATGACTTCTTCCGCGTGAGCAGGAAGAAGGTGGTCAGAAGCACGACCGTCAGGCACAGGAGCACCGTCGAGATCGCGTTCACCTCGCCCGTCACCTGGCGGCGGATCTGGCCGAGGAGGTAGGTCGGCAGCGTATCCTGCCCTGCCGATTTGACAAAGAGCGTGATCACCACATCGTCGAGCGATGTCACGAAGGCGAGCATGAAGCCCGCGAGGATGCCGGGCGCCATCAGCGGCAGCGTCACGTGGCGGAAGGCACGCCAGCGCGTCGCGTAGAGGTCGGCCGCGGCCGTCTCCAGCGTCATGTCCATCCCTTCCAGCCGGGCGCGGATCGGCAGGTAGGCGAAGGGGATGCAGAAGGCGGTATGGGCCAGGATCAGGTAGCCGAGTCCCTGGTAGCCCGTCGCCACCTTGATCGTCGCGAAGAAGATCAGAAGCGCCACCGCGGTGACGATCTCGGGCACCATGAGGGGCTGGTTGATCGCGACATAGACGGCGGTCTGGCCGCGGAAGGGCTTCTTCCGTGTGGTGGCGAGCGCCACCATCGTCGCGGCGATCGTGGCCACCGAAGCCGCCGTGGTGGCGATGATGAGCGAGCGGAACGTTGCATCCTTCACTTGGGCGTTGGCCCAGGCGCGTTCGTACCAGCGCAGCGAGGTGCCTTCCCAGATCGCGATCGAGTCGCCGGCGTTGAAGGAATAGACGACGAGCATGGCGATTGGTGCGTAGAGCGCCACGAAGACGGCGATCGCCACGCCGTTGAAGCCCGGCAGGCGGGTGACGGTGAAGACGCTCCTAGCCATGGCCGTTCTCCCGGTTGGCGAACTTCACGTAGACTAGCAGAGCGGCTGTCACGACGAGGAGGAGCACGACCGAAAGCGCGGCGCCGAGGGGCCAGTTGCGTCCCTGCCCGAACTGCAGCTCGATGAAATTGCCGATCATCATGTTGCGGCCGCCGCCGAGGATGCGCGGGGTCACATAGGCGCCGAGCGAGGGGATGAAGACGAGAATCGAGCCGGCGACGATCCCCGGCTTCACGATCGGGAAGATGATCCGTCTCAGCACCGCCATCCGGCTTGCATAGAGATCGTAGGCGGCTTCCAGCAGCCGGTGGTCGAAGCGGTCGATCGAGGCATAGAGCGGAAGCACCATGAGGGGCAGGTACACGTAGGTCATGCCGATGAAGACCGCCGTGTCGGTGTAGATCAGGTTGAGTGGCGTCGAGATGAGCCCGAGCTTCAGGAGGATGGTGTTCAGCAGCCCTTCGGTCCGGATGATCTGGTTGATCGCGAAGGTGCGGATCAGGAGGTTGGTCCAGAACGGGATCGTGATCAGGAAGAGCCAGAAGGGCCGCCAGCGCGCCGGCCGCGTCGCGATGAACCAGGCCGTCGGGAAGCCCACGACGAAGGCGAAGACCGTGGTCAGGAACGAAAGCTTCACCGACCGCCAGAAGATCGTCAGATGCGCGTCGGCGAGCTTCAGCGTCTCGTCGAAGATGTCCTTGGTGAAGAGGATTCCGCGCCAGGCATCGGTCGAGAAGACCCACTCGACGTTGCCGTATCTTCCTGGCGTCAGGAAGGAATAGACAAGCATGATGAAGAGCGGACCGATGGCCCCGACTGCAAGCAGGAGGAGCGCGGGGAGGCTGAGAAGCCAGCTGCGCCGGACCTGCTCTCGCTCGCGTCGGGCTTCGGCGAGGCTCATCTCAGTCCTCCAGCACCTGGGCCGCCGCTGGCGCGAAGCTCACGCCGAGGACTTCGCCGGGCTTCGGTCCATCGGTGCTGTCCGCGTCGGTCGGCTGGCGGACGACGATCTCCGTCCCGTCGATCAGCTTCAGGTGGATGTGGCTGTCGGTGCCGAAATAGACCGCATGGCTGACAGTTGCCATGAGCGCCCCGGCCATGCCCCGCGGGACGAGTCGCATGTGTTCGGGCCGGATCGCGATCGTGACATCGCCATCCGCGGCGGGGCGGGACAGGGGGACTTCGACGCCGCCCCCGAAGACCGCCTTGCCGCCCCGCACCCGGGCCGAAAGGAAATTGGTCTCGCCGATGAAGTCGGCGACAAAGCGGTTCGTCGGGTGGGCGTAGATCTCGCGCGGGGTGCCGATCTGGAGGATGCGGCCACCGGACATGACGCCGATCCTGTCAGACATCGTCAGCGCCTCCTCCTGGTCATGCGTCACGAAGACGAAGGTGATGCCGGTTTCCAGTTGCAGCCGCTTCAGTTCGCCCTGCATCTCCTTCCTGAGCTTCAGGTCGAGCGCCGAGAGCGGCTCGTCGAGGAGAAGGACCTTCGGCCGCGGCGCGAGCGCACGGGCCAGCGCCACACGCTGCTGCTGGCCACCCGAGAGCTGAGAGGTCTTGCGCCCCGCCATCTGGTCGAGCTTCACGAGCGCGAGCATTTCGGCCGTCCGCGCCGCGACCTCGCCCTTCGCCCGGCCGAGCATCTCGAGCCCGAAAGCGACGTTCTGCGCGACCGTGAGGTGGGGAAAGAGCGCGTAGCTCTGAAAGACGGTGTTCACCGGGCGGCGGTTCGGCGGCAGGTCCGACACGTCCTCGCCGTCGATCAGGATCGCGCCGGAGGTCGGAGTGTCGAACCCGGCGATGAGCCTGAGGAGCGTGGTCTTGCCGCAGCCCGACGGGCCGAGCAGGGTGAAGAACTCGCCCTTGCGGATCGCCACCGACACGGTGTCGAGCGCGCGGACCGTCGCTTCTCCCTGACCGAATTCCTTGACTGCGTTGCGTGCCTCGACGGCAGGTGCCTCGGTCACGTCGTCATCCCTTCCCCGCTGGTCGCCTTTGTTTGATCATTTTCGGGTCGGCGCCCTCGTTCGGGCAGATGGTCGGCGAAGCGCACATTTGCTGTCAAACGATTCCTCCATTCTTTCGCCGGCGCAGTGGCCGGCCTGCGGCATGATCAAACGCGGACCGCACCCGCGGGAGGGGCGATCACGGTCGCGCCGGCACGGGTCGTCGCGTCCCCCAGGGCGCGGCCCTCTCCACCTCGGCCGAAAGCGCGATCAGGTCTTCGTCCGCGCCGAAGCCTGCGGCGAGATGGACGCCCAGGGGAAGGCCGTCGGCGGTCCAGTGCAGCGGCAGCGAGACGGCGGGCTGGCCCGAGGCGTTGAAGGCGGCGCAGAAGGGCGAGTAGTCGAAGACCATGCCCGGCCCCAGGCGGTAGTCTTCGTAGCCCTTGCCGGAATGTGCGAACCGCCCGATCTCGGCAGGAGGCTCGGCCAGCGTCGCCGTCAGGAGGATGTCCCAGTCCGCGAAGAACGCCGCCATCTCGCGCCCGTAGGCGTGGATCTTGCCGACCGCGTCGAGATAGTCGGCGCCCGAGATTCCCTCGGCATAGGTGATGGCGGAGCGGGCCACGTCCTCGATGTCGCCCGGGGCGAGGTCGCGGCCTTTCGCGATGAGCGCCTTGCGCACGGAAAGGGCTGTGCCGCAGCCGACGATCTTCGTCCAGGCGGCCATCATGCCCCTTGTGTCGGCCGCGGGGCGGGCCGGCTCCACCATGTGGCCGAGGCTTTCGAGAAGCCGCGCCGCAGAATGGACCGCTGTGCGGCAGTCCGCGTGGATCGCCGAGCCCGTCAGGGTGGTGTCGCAGAGCGCGATCCGCATGCGGCGCGGCGGGCGCGCGATGGCGGCGACATGGCCCGCGCCGAGAGGCGGCGCCCAGTAGGGCGCCCCGAGGTCTGCCCCCGCGCAGGCGTCGAGAAGGACCGCGGTGTCGCGCACCGATCGGGTCAGAAAGCCGTCGATCGCCATCCCCGCCCAGCCCTCGCCCGCATAGGGTCCGTCTGGCAGGCGTGCCCGGGTGGGCTTCATCCCGAAAAGCCCGCATGAGGAGGCCGGGATGCGGACCGATCCGCCCCCGTCCGAACCGTGCGCCGCCGGCACGATCCGCGCCGCCACGGCCGCGCCCGACCCGCCGGAGGATCCCCCCGGCGTGCGGCCGGTGTTCCAGGGGTTGCGCGTCGGCCCGCCATAGACGGCTGCCTCGGTCGCCGGCCCCACCCCGCCCTCGGGCGACGTGGTCCGCCCGAAGGTGACGACCCCCGTGGCGCGGATACGCTCGAAGATCGCGCTGTCGCGGCCGTAGGTGGTGTTCGCCAGCAGCCGCGAGCCGTTGTGCGAGGGGAAATCGACGGCCTCGCAGCCGAGGTCCTTGATCAGGAACGGCACGCCCCTAAGGGGCCCCTCGGGCAGGCCCGCGGCGATGGAGGCACGCGCCTTCGCCTCCTGCATCAGCACCACGGCATTCAGCGCGGGGTTGCGCGCCGCGACCCGCGCGAGCGCCTCGTCCAGAAGTTCGGCGGGCGAGACGGCGCCCTTCGCAACCTCCGCGGCCATCGCCACGGCGTCCCAGTCGTCGTATTCCGTGATCATCGGCCCCTCCCGGCGCATCCTGGGCCAGATAGCCACGCGCGGACGGGTTTCGTCCAGACCCGCCCTTGCGGCCAAAGGTGCGCGTCACTAAGACAAGGGTAAGTTTCGAGGCATAAGCATCTCACCCGGGAACAGCGACAGGCGGACGACGATGAAAGACCCTTATGACATCTACATGAACACGCTCGTGCCGATGGTCGTCGAACAGACCTCGCGCGGGGAGCGGGCCTATGACATCTATTCGCGGCTCCTCAAGGAGCGGATCATCTTCCTCGCCGGCCCCGTCCATGACGGGATGTCGACGCTGATCTGCGCCCAGCTCCTGTTCCTCGAGGCGGAGAATCCCTCGAAGGAAATCGCCATGTACATCAACTCGCCCGGCGGCGTGGTGACGAGCGGTCTCTCGATCTACGACACGATGCAGTACATCCGGCCGAAGGTCTCGACGCTGGTCATCGGCCAGGCGGCCTCGATGGGCTCGCTCCTCCTGACGGCGGGGGAGAAGGGGATGCGCTTCTCGCTCCCAAACAGCCGGATCATGGTCCATCAGCCCTCGGGCGGCTACCAGGGCCAGGCGACGGACATCATGATCCACGCCCAGGAGACGCAGAAGCTGAAGGACCGGCTGAACGACATCTACCACAAGCACACCGGCCAGCCGATCAAGAAGGTCGAGGCGGCGCTCGAGCGCGACAACTTCATGTCGCCCGAGGACGCCAGGGACTGGGGGCTGATCGACGAGATCCTTTCGGCGCGTCCGGGCGAAGAGACGAAGGCGTGAGGCCGGGCGCCCGCAAGCGTGAACGCGCGGCGGGCGATTTGGCATTGTGGTGACGGGGGGGCTGCCCTAATCTTGTCGAAAAGGGCAGCCACAACGATCCGACGGATATGCGAACGGGCCGCAGAGGGTGACGATGGCGACGAACCAAGGCAGCGACAGCAAGAACACTCTCTACTGCTCCTTCTGCGGAAAGAGCCAGCATGAGGTGCGCAAGCTGATCGCCGGTCCGACCGTGTTCATCTGCGATGAATGCGTCGAGCTCTGCATGGACATCATCCGGGAAGAAACGAAGACCACCGGCCTGAAGTCCGCCGACGGGGTGCCAACCCCGCGCGACATCTGCAAGGTGCTCGACGACTACGTGATCGGCCAGGAGCATGCCAAGCGCGTGCTCTCCGTTGCGGTCCACAACCATTACAAGCGTCTCAACCACGCGTCGAAATCGTCGGACATCGAACTGGCGAAGTCGAACATCCTGCTCATTGGCCCGACCGGCTGCGGCAAGACGCTGCTGGCGCAGACGCTCGCCCGCATCCTCGACGTGCCCTTCACCATGGCCGACGCGACGACGCTGACCGAGGCGGGCTATGTCGGCGAGGACGTGGAAAACATCATCCTGAAGCTTCTCCAGGCCTCGGAATACAACGTCGAACGCGCGCAGCGCGGCATCGTCTATATCGACGAGGTCGACAAGATCACGCGCAAGTCCGACAACCCCTCGATCACCCGCGACGTGTCCGGCGAGGGCGTGCAGCAGGCGCTTCTGAAGATCATGGAGGGCACCGTCGCCTCCGTTCCGCCGCAGGGCGGGCGCAAGCATCCGCAGCAGGAGTTCCTGCAGGTGGACACGACGAACATCCTCTTCATCTGCGGCGGCGCCTTCGCGGGTCTTGAGAAGATCATCGCACAACGCGGCAAGGGTTCGGCCATCGGCTTCGGCGCCGAGGTCAAGGACCCCGAGGCGCGCGGCGCGGGCGAACTCTTCAGGGAGCTTGAGCCCGAGGACCTCTTGAAGTTCGGCCTCATCCCCGAATTCGTCGGCCGCCTGCCGGTGATCGCGACGCTGACCGACCTCGACGAGTCGGCGCTGGTGACGATCCTGACGGAGCCGAAGAACGCGCTCGTGAAGCAGTACCAGCGGCTCTTCGACCTTGAAGGGGTGAAGCTGACCTTCACCGCCGACGCGCTGACCGCCATCGCCAAGCGCGCGATCAAGCGCAAGACCGGCGCGCGGGGCCTGCGCTCGATCATGGAGGACATCCTCCTGGATACCATGTTCGAACTCCCCGGCCTGACCTCGGTCGAGGAAGTCGTGGTGAACGAGGAAGCGGTCGACAACGGCGCCAAGCCGCTCCTCATCCACGCCGACACCAAGAAGAGCGAGAAGACCGCGACGGCGGGATGAGCGGGCTCGGCGCGATCGAGCCTGCTCCGCGCTCGGCCCTGTGACGGAAGGTGGTCCGTCTGCTTGTGATTGCCGTGCTTCCGCTGGCCTTCTGGGCCATCTTTTCGGCGAGCCCGCAGATCATCCATGAATTGATGGCGCAGACCGGCGCCCGACAGGTTTCACATGGTTACACCGAACAGCTGTTCGACGGCGTCCTTTCCTTCGAGGAGGTGCTGAGCAGCCGCTATTCGGACCATGCCCGGGGCGAGAGCTGCCAGCACGCGTTCGTGCGGCTTGGCGCGGATGCTCCGTCCAGGCCGCCGCGCGCCGCCCTGCGGCGCAACCGTGACCTTCGCTTCGGCGGCGTCTGGCGCCTGACGCCGGTCGCCTTTGCCGACACCGCCGCCTTCGCCCCCGTGGAGCGTTGCGTGGCCTATGTGGGCCCGACGCTTTCGGCCGAGATCGGACGCGTGCTAAGGGAGCCGGGGGCCCATTACTACCGCGATCTCACCGACGGGACGCTGCACATCTACGCCCCTGCGGCGCGTCTCGCCGGTCGGGTGCGCATTGCTCCCGAAGGGCGGCCATGACCCCCGTCTCCTCTGGACCTCGCCAGCCCCTGCGCTATAAGGGGGCAGCATTGCCCGGAGGTGCCCGATGAATTTCCTGCTTCGCCTGCTCACCTGGTGGAACGGCCAGACGCTCGGCACCCAGATCTTCACCGCGCGCCGGGGCGTGAAGGTGGGCGAGGACGAGCAGGGCAACATCTTCTACCAGACCCGCGACGGCAAGCGCCGCTGGGTCATCTACAACGGCGAATCCGAGGCCTCGCGCGTCAGCCCCGACTGGCACGGCTGGCTGCACTTCACCTGGGACGAGCCGCCGACCAAGGCCGCGCTGAAGCACAGGGCATGGGAAAAGCCGCATCACGAGAACCTGACCGGGACCGCGCTTGCCTATGCGCCGTCAGGCTCGCTGCGCCAGGTCCGCCCGGCGGAGCGGCGCGACTACGAGGCGTGGAGCCCCGAATAGGAAGCCCGACTGACATGGCCGAAAGCGTCACAGAGGTTCTGACCGGTGCTGGTGTCCTAGCCGCGGCAGTGGGATTTCTCGTCTATGCCACGGGCGGCGAGGGGCTCACGCGCGCAACCGACAGCTACCAGCTGACGGCGAGTTTCCGCTCGGTCGAGGGGATCACCGTCGGCACCGACGTGCGCATGGCGGGCGTCAAGGTCGGCACTGTCACCGACCTCGCGCTCAACCCCAAGACCTTCTTCGCCGATGCGAAGGTGACGGTGCGGAACGGCGTCGCCGTGCCGGACGACAGCACCATCGTGATCGCCTCCGAGGGGCTTCTCGGCGGCGCCTTCGTGGAAATCCTTCCCGGTGGCAGCCCCGACGATCTCGCGCCCGGGGCAGAGATCGAGGACACGCAAGGAGCCGTAAGCGTGATCGCGCTTCTGATGAAGTTCGTGGGCGCCGCAGCGGGCGACGGCACCGAGACGACCGCACCATGAGGCATGTCCTGGCGCTCGTCCTCGCGCTTGCGGGCGCAGGCGTGTCGGCGGAAGAGGTCACCAGCGCGCCGGGTGCGCTCCTCCGGGCGCTCGATAAGGTTTCGGGCGAGACGACCGACCTCGAGGTGGCACGGGGGGCCACCGTGCCGTTCGGGCGCCTTGCCGTAACCCTTTCCGATTGCCGCTACCCGGTCGCCGACCCCTCGGCGAACGCCTATGCGCACCTGACCATCGTGGACACCGCAACCGGGGCCGCCGCCTTCGACGGATGGATGGTCGCGGCAAGCCCCGCGCTCTCGGCACTCGACGATCCGCGCTACGACGTCTGGGTCATCCGCTGCAGGAGCGAGTGAGGGTCGGGCACTTCCGGCAACGTGAAATCGGCCTCCCGCGCGAGCGCCGCCGCGAGGAGCGCGTGATAGGCGGCGCGCGGAATCTCGATGGCGCCGAGCGAGGCGAGATGCGGCGTCAGGAACTGCGCGTCGAAGAGCGTGAATCCTGCCTGTCTCAGCCGGTCCACCAGGTATGCCAGCGCGATCTTCGAGGCATCGGTGCGGGTGGAGAACATGCTTTCGCCGAAGAAGGCGGCGCCCAGCGTGACGCCGAAGACGCCGCCGGTCAGGCCGCCGTCCTGCCAGACCTCGAGCGCATGCGCGTGGCCCGTCGCGTGCAGCCGGTCGTAGACCGACAGAAGCGGCGCGTTGATCCAGGTCTCAGGGCGCGACGCGCAGGATCGCACGACATCTGAAAAGGCGCTGTCTGTTCGAATTGTATAATTTTTCCTGCGGATAGATCGCGAAAGCGATCTGGAAATGTGGAATCTGTCCAGCGGAAGGATACCTCGCCGGCGCGGATCGACCCAATGCAGGTGCGCTTCGTCGCGCGACTCCGCCATGGGAAAGATGCCCCGGGCATAGCCCGCGAGCATCATCTCGGGGGTCAGCATGGCCGCCGGGGCCGCCGGCTCACCCGAACGTGCGGGCAAGCCACTTTTCGAGCCAGTGGATCGAATAGTTGCCGGTCTGGATGTCCTCTTCCGCGAGAAGCGCATGGAAGAGCGGGATGGTCGTGTCCACCCCGTCCACGATCAGTTCGCTCAGGGCGCGCTTCAGCCGCATCAGCGCCTCCGGCCGGTCGCGGCCGTGGACGATGAGCTTGCCGATCAGGCTGTCGTAGTAGGGCGGGATCGTGTAGCCGTCGTAGAGGGCCGAATCCATCCGCACGCCCAGCCCCCCCGGCGCATGGTAATGCGTGATCTTGCCCGGACAGGGTGCGAAGTTCGGCAGTTTCTCGGCGTTGATCCTGACCTCGATGGCATGGCCGTTGATCAGAAGGTCGTCCTGGGTGAACGACAGGGGATAGCCGTCCGCGACGCGGATCTGCTCGCGCACCAGATCGACGCCGAAGATCGCCTCGGTCACCGGATGCTCGACCTGCAGGCGCGTGTTCATCTCGATGAAGTAGAATTCGCCGTCCTCATAGAGGAACTCGATCGTACCAGCGCCGATGTAGTTGATCTTCGCCACCGCCTCGGCGCAGACTCGCCCGATCTCGGCGCGCTTCTGCGGGGTGATGACGGGGCCCGGGGCTTCCTCGAAGACCTTCTGGTGGCGTCGTTGCAGCGAGCAGTCGCGCTCTCCCAGATGCACCGCATGGCCCTTGCCGTCGCCGAAGACCTG
Organism: Albidovulum sp.; assembly: GCF_008933605.1. Classification (GTDB taxonomy): domain Bacteria; phylum Pseudomonadota; class Alphaproteobacteria; order Rhodobacterales; family Rhodobacteraceae; genus Albidovulum. The sequence goes on along the minus strand of NZ_WBUS01000021.1, from coordinate 965 downwards.
GATTTCGATGTGGCGGGGGCGCTGGAGGTATTTCTCGAGATAGACCTCGTCGTTGCCGAAGGCGGCCTTGGCCTCGGCGCGGGCGGTGCGGAAGGCCGATTCCAGCCCCGCCTCGTCGACCGCCACCTTCATGCCGCGCCCGCCGCCGCCGGCGGTGGCCTTGATGATCACCGGGTAGCCGATCTCCAGCGCCACGCGCTTGGCCGCCGCAAGGTCCGGCACGCCGCCGTCGGAGCCGGGCACCACCGGAATCCCCAGGGACTTCGCCGTTTCCTTCGCGGTGATCTTGTCGCCCATGATGCGGATATGCTCCGCCGTCGGGCCGATGAAGGTGATGCCGTGATCCTCGAGCGCCTGCACGAAGGTGGCGTTCTCGCTGAGGAAGCCGTAGCCCGGATGGATCGCCTGCGCCCCGGTAATCTCGCAGGCCGAGATGATCGCGGGGATGGAGAGGTAGCTTTGCGCCGAGGGGTTCGGGCCGATGCACACCGACTCGTCGGCCATGCGCACATGCATGGCGTCCGCGTCCGCGGTGGAATGCACCGCGACGGAACGGATGCCCATCTCGCGGCAGGCGCGGATCACGCGGAGCGCGATCTCGCCCCGGTTCGCGACGAGGATTTTCTCGAACATCGCGCCCTCACTCGATGATGAGAAGCGGCGCGCCGTATTCGACGGGGCTGCCATCCTCGACGAGGATGCGCCGGACGGTCCCGCCCCGCGGCGCGGGAATGTGGTTCATCGTCTTCATCGCCTCGATGATGAGGAGCGTCTGGCCCTCCTTCACCTGCGCGCCGACGGTCACGAAGGCTTCGGCCCCCGGCTCCGGCGAGAGGTAGGCGGTCCCCACCATGGGCGAGGTCACGGCGCCGGGATGGCTCGCCGGGTCGGCTGCGGCGCCTGCGGGCGAAGCGGCGGACGCCGCCGGGGCAGGAGCTGCCGGGGCCACCGGAGCCGCGGTGGCG
>NZ_WBUS01000206.1 GCF_008933605.1 Albidovulum sp. | reverse complement strand
CCCCCCCGCCGCGGCGATGCTGCGCGCCATGGACGCGCTGCGCGCGCGCGACAACAAGTCCGAACTGCGGGTCGTCTACACCCGCCTGACGACGCTGCGACAGCGGCTGGCGGAGCGGAACAGGCCGGCGTCGGGCTGACCTTCCGCATGCCCGTTCGCCTCGGTCGCATCCTGCGTTTTGGCGCTTGCCCCCGCCCCGCCAATCATCCTATACCCCGCTGCGTCGGGCCGTGGCGCAGCCTGGTTAGCGCGTCCGTCTGGGGGGCGGAAGGTCGCGAGTTCGAATCTCGCCGGCCCGACCAAATCCGAAACGCCCACCCCCATCTCGGGGTGGGCGTTCGCTTATGGGGGGACGAGCGATGAGCGGAACCGGCGTGCTGGCCGACCGGGCGATCCGCGGCATGATCGCCGGCGGCGCGATCGCGGCCGATCCGCCCGTGACGGACGCGCAGGTGCAGCCCGCGAGCCTCGACCTGAGGCTCGGCGCGGTGGCCTACCGGGTGCGCGCCTCCTTCCTCGCCGGCAAGGGCCGGCGCGTCGCAGACCGCATCGCCGAGTTCGAGATGCACCGGATCGACCTTGCCGGGGGCGCGGTGCTGGAAAAGGGCTGCGTCTATGTCGTGCCGCTCATGGAGCGCCTCGCGCTGCCCGCGGGCGTCACGGCGGTGGCCAACGCGAAAAGCTCGACCGGACGGCTCGACCTGCTCACCCGCACGATCACCGATGGCGGCGTGGAGTTCGACCGGATCGGCGAGGGCTACGAAGGCCCGCTCTACGCCGAGATATGCCCCCGCTCCTTCTCCGTCCTGGTCCGGGCCGGGATGCGGTTGAACCAGATCCGCTTCCGGCGGGGCCACGCCGCGCTCGACGACGCGGCGCTTCACGCCCTCCACGCCGAGGTGCCGCTCGTCTCCGGCCCGGCGCTGATCGACGACGGGCTCGGCTTTTCCGTCGATCTGCGGCCGGCGACGGGCGACCTCGTCGGCTACCGCGCCAAGCCGCACACGGGGCTGATCGACCTCGACCGGATCGGCCACTACGCGCCCGCCGACTTCTGGGAGGAGGTGCGCACGCGCGAGGGTCGGATCATCCTCGACCCCGGCGCCTTCTACATCCTCGTCTCCCGCGAGGCGGTGACGATCCCGCCCGACCACGCGGCCGAGATGGCGCCCTACCTGGCCATGGTGGGCGAATTCCGGGTGCATTACGCGGGCTTCTTCGACCCCGGCTTCGGCTGGTCGGGCGCGGCCGGCGCGGGCTCGCGCGGGGTGCTCGAGGTGCGCTGCCACGAGGCGCCCTTCGTCCTCGAACACGGCCAGGTCGTCGGCCGGCTCATCTACGAACGCATGGCCGAGCGGCCGGAACGGCTCTACGGCGCGGGGCTCGCGTCGAACTACCAGGGCCAGGGGCTGAAGCTCTCGAAGCATTTCCGCTGAGCCGGCCGCGAGCGTCTTGCCCAACGGGCGGCCCGGTATCCCGCCGGCCTCAGCGCCCGAGCCGCCGGGCAATCTTCGCGGCCTGACGGGCGCGCTTCACCATGGCGCGCGTATCCGCACCCTGCGCGGCCGCGCCCTGTCCGCGCGGCACGGGCGGCCTTCGTCCGTTCCGCCGCAGGCCGAAGTTGATCCCGCCGTTGACGAGGCGCCGGATCACCGTGTTCACGATCAGGTTCAGCAGCCGGTCGAACGTCATCGCCCTCAGTCCTCGAAAAGCTCGCTCTGCCCTTCCAGCGCCTCGCCCTCCTCCTCGGCGGGAAGCGCGCCGCCGGGCATCGGCCGGTTGTCGAGAAGGCCCGCCGCGCGGAGTTCCTTCAGCCCCGGCAGGTCGCGCGCGGATTCCAACCCGAAGTGGTCGAGGAACCCTTGCGTCACCACATAGGTCACCGGCCGGCCCGGCGTCATCCGGCGGCGGCCGAAGCGGATCCACTCCAGTTCCAGAAGCTGGTCCACCGTCCCCCGGCTGACCGCCACGCCGCGGATCTCCTCGATCTCGGCCCGGGTGCAGGGTTGGTGGTAGGCGATGATCGCCAGCGTCTCGATCGCCGCGCGGGAAAGCTTCCGCGTCTCGACCGTTTCCTTCTGCATCAGGAATCCGAGGTCCGGGGCCGTGCGCAGCGCCCAGGCGTCGCCGACACGGACGACATGGACGCCCCGGCCCTCGTAGCGCTTCCGCAGGTGCACCAGCGCCTCGGCCGGGTCGCTGCCGTGCGGCATCCGCGCCTCGAGTTCGGCCACCGTCACCGGATCGGCGGAGGCGAAGAGGATCGCCTCGACCATCCGCTCCTGCTCGGCCATGGGCGGCGCCTCGAAGAGGCTCTTCTCACGCGCGGTCGTCTCGGTCACTGGGTCTTCCGCCTTATGGCGATGGGAGCGAAGGTCTCGGCCTGTCTCAACTCGATCTGGCCCTGCTTGGCAAGTTCCAGCGATGCGGCAAAGGTCGCGGCCGTGGCCGAGCGGCGGCGTCCGGGATCGGCGGTCCAGCCCTCGGGGAGATAGGCGGACAGGTCCGTCCAGTCGCCGGCATAGCCGATCAGCCCCCGCATCCGGTCGAGCGCCTGTTCCATCGTGAACACATGGTCGCGGTCCATCGCATAGGGGCGGAACTCGTCGCGGGTGCGGATGCGGGCATAGGCCTGCATCAGGTCGAGAAGCGTGGCGGAATAGCTGATCCGCCGTAGCCGCATGATATCCTCGGGCAGGCCCCGCACGAAGAAGTCGCGCCCCTTCTGGTCGCGTGCCATGAGCCGCGCGGCGGCCTCGCGCATGGCCTGGAGCCGTTCGAGCTGGAAGGCGAGATGGGCCGCCAGTTCCTCGCCCGAGGGACCTTCCTCGGTCGGGTCGGGCGGCAGCAGAAGCCGCGACTTGAGATAGGCGAGCCAAGCCGCCATCACCAGGTAGTCTGCCGCAAGTTCGATCCGCAAGACCTTGGCCTTGTTCACGAATTGCAGGTATTGCTCGGCAAGCTGGAGAACCGAGACGCGGCGCAGGTCGACCTTCTGGGTGCGCGACAGCATCAGCAGGAGGTCGAGCGGCCCCTCGAACCCGTCGACATCGACGATGAGCGCCTCGGCCGCGAGGCGTTCGGTCACGCTGACCGCGTCCTCCTGAAAGTCGCCCGCATCAGACATCGGCAAAGCTTCCCGCCAGCGCCTCAAACTCGGCCGCGAGCCGGTCGCTGTCAATGGCGTCGGGCGCGCGGAGGCGGCCGCCGGCGAGAGACGCCCGGCGGCGGCCACGACCGCCTCCATTTCGGCCAGGCGTCCGTTGCAGTGAAGCGCGACGTCGCACCCCGCCGCGATGGCGCCCGCGGCCCGCTCGGCAAGCGTGCCGGAAAGTGCCTCCATCGAGAGATCGTCGGTCAGGAGGAGCCCGGCGAAGCCGATCCTTTCGCGGATCATGCCGATCACCGACGGCGAAAGCGTTGCCGGGCGGTCCGGGTCGACGGCGTCGAAGACGACGTGGCCGGTCATCGCGACCGGCAGGTCGGCCAGCGCGCGGAAGGGCGCGAAGTCGGTCGCCTCCAGCGTGGCCGCGTGGGCGGTGGTGCGCGGCAGGTGGAGGTGGCTGTCTACCACCGCGCGGCCATGGCCCGGGATGTGCTTGATCACGGGCAGGACGCCGCCGGCGAGCAGCCCCTCGGCTGCGGCGCGCGCGGCCGCGGCGACGCCGGCAGGGTCGGTCCCGAGGCAGCGGTTGCGCAGGAAGGGATGGGTGTCAGGCCCGGCGAGATCGGCGGAGGGGGCGCAGTCGGCGTCGATCCCCACCGCGCGCAATTCCCCGGCGATCAGCCGGTACCGCAGCCAGAGGGCCCGCGCCCGCGCGTCCGGCGAAAGCCGCGCGACCTCGTCGAGGGGCGGACGCCATTCGCGCCAGTAGGGCGCGCGCAGGCGCTGTACCCGGCCCCCTTCCTGATCGACGAAGACCGGCGCATCGCGGCCGACGGCCGCGCGCAGCTCCCCTGTCAGGCGCCGGAGCTGGTCCGGCGTCTCGACGTTGCGGGCGAAAAGGATGAAGCCCAGGGGATCGGCGGCGCGGAAGAAGGCGGCTTCCCCCGCGGTCAGACTAAGACCCTCGCAGCCAAGGATCGCGGCCGCGGCGGCAGGGGTCATCAGCGCACCGCCGTCGGCACGCACTCCGCGCCCTCGGCCTTGAACGCGGCGCAGAAGCGGCGGGCTTCCTCCAGGTCGTCGAAGCCCTCGACCCGCAGCCGGTAGAAGGTCTCGCCGCCGCTGACGGCGGGTTCGATCACCCGCCGCTTGCCGTCCATCAGTGCACCGAACCGGGCCGCCGTCTTGTCCCACTCCAGCCGAGCCTGCGCCTCGTCCGGATAGGCGCCGATCTGGACGAGCCGGGTGCCCTCGACCAGGGTGCTCGCCGTCACGTCGAGCGGCACC